>CAYOKT010000106.1:0-2459 GCA_964404605.1 uncultured bacterium | reverse complement strand
CGCATCGGCCATCAGCCGCCCCTCCCTGCCGGTTCGGCTGTCACGGCTGCATCACCCCGCCCGCATCCGCCTCCGCGCCATCGTTCACAGGATGTACCGCGAGAGATCGTCATCTTCCATCAGCTCGGCGAGGGTCTCGCGGACCAGGTTTTTCGTCACCGTGAAGCGCTTGATACCCCGGTTCGGCACGCGGAAGAGCAGGTCCTCGAGCACCGTGGTCATCACCGTGTGCAGGCGCCGCGCGCCGATGTTCTCGGTGGCGTCGTTCACCCGCGCGGCGGCCTCGGCGACGGCTCGCACCGCCCTCGGCTCGAAGGTCAGCTCCACCCCCTCGCTGGCGAGCAGGGCGGTGTACTGCTTGATCAGGGCGTTCTTCGGCTCGGTGAGGATGCGCACGAAGTCCTTGACCTCCAGCGGCTCCAGCTCGACGCGGATGGGGAAGCGGCCCTGCAGCTCGGGGATCAGGTCGGAGGGGCGGGCGACATGGAAGGCCCCGGCGGCGATGAAGAGGATGTGCTCGGTGCGCACCGGGCCGTACTTGGTGGCGACACGGGTGCCCTCGACGATGGGCAGGATGTCCCGCTGCACCCCCTCGCGGCTGACATCGGGCCCGGCGCCGCCCTCGCCGCCGGCGATCTTGTCGAGCTCGTCGAGGAAGATGATCCCCATCTCCTCCGTGCGGTGGATCGCCTCGCTGACC
The DNA here is from genome assembly GCA_964404605.1 of uncultured bacterium. Taxonomy (GTDB): domain Bacteria; phylum Electryoneota; class Electryoneia; order Electryoneales; family Electryoneaceae; genus CAYOKT01. Next base: position 1,759 of record CAYOKT010000106.1, on the reverse strand, counting down.
ACGGCGTCCATGTCCAGCAGTTTGCCGACCTCCTCGCCGAGCAGCAGGGGGCGGGCCTCGCCGACGGTCACCCGGCGCCGCTTCTTCTTCTCCGGCAGCATCCCGCCGAAGAGCTCCTGGATGTTGATCCCCATCTCCTCGATGCCCACCGGGCCGAAGAGCTGCATCACGCTCCCGCCGCGGTCGGGCAGTGTGACCTCGATCTCGGCCTCCTCGAGTTCGCCCGCCCGCAGCTTGGCGCGCAGCTTTTCGCGGGTGCGGGCATGGCGGGCCTGGAGCCCCTCGTCCACCTCCGTCGGCTCCGCGGCGGCACCTTCCGGGAGGGATTTCCCGCCGAGGGAGGCGAAGAGGACATCCTCGAGGGTGTCGCCGGGCGGTTTCGGACGCCGGATCGGCGGGAGGAGCAGGTCGAGGAGCCGCTCCTCGACCCGGCCGGCCGCCTGCTCCTCGACCTCGGCGGTGCGTTCGCCCTTCACCTGGGCGACGGCGGCCTCGACCAGGTCGCGGACCATCCCCTCCACATCCCGGCCGACATAGCCCACCTCGGTGAACTTGCTCGCCTCGACCTTGATGAACGGCGCCCCGGCGAGGCGCGCGAGGCGGCGGGCGATCTCGGTCTTCCCGACCCCCGTCGGCCCGATCATCAGGATGTTGTTGGGGATGATCTCCTCGCGGATCTCCCCCTCGATGCGGCGGCGGCGCCAGCGGTTGCGGAGCGCGATGGCCACCGCCTTCTTCGCGGCGTCCTGCCCGATGATGTACTCGTCCAGCGCCCGGACGATCTGGCGCGGGGTCATTTCGAAGAGGGGCCTGTTCACAGTGTGACCACCTGGAGTTCGTGGTTCGTGAAGACGCAGATGTCCGCCGCGATGTGCAGCGACTCCTCGACGATCTGTTCGGCGGACATCTCCTTCGCATGACGGACCAGGGCCCGCGCGGCGGCGGTGGCGTAGTTTCCGCCGCTGCCGACGGCGAGGACGCCGTCATCCGGCTCGATCACGTCCCCCTGCCCGCTGATCAGGAACAGGTGCTTCTTGGTCGCGGCGACGAGGACCGCCTCGAGGCGGCGGAGTGCCCGGTCCATGCGCCACTCCTTGGCCAGTTCCACCGCCGCGCGGCGGACATCCTTCGGGTGCGCGCGCAGCTTCTCCTCGAAACGGTCGAAGAGGGTCAGCGCATCGGCCACCGCCCCGGCGAACCCGACCACCACCCGGCCGTCCGCCAGCGGGCGGAGCTTGTCCGCCTTCGCCTTCAGCACCGTGTCATCGAAGCTGACCTGCCCGTCCGCGCCGATGGCGCAACGGTTCTTGTGACGCACCGCGACCACCGTGGTGTGGTGGACGATGCGGGGAAAATCACCGGTCCGTTCCATGCCGAACCTCATGCTCTGTCGCCCATATCGGGCGGGTTATATCCTGGTGTCCCGGCCCCGACACCGCGGGAGACCGGGCTGCACACCGGTCACCCGCCGCACGAGGCAGGCCGACCGTCAGGAAAATGCCACTCCGGCCGCCCTGAAGGTAAGCCCTCGCCGCGCCGGGGGCGACTCCGGGAGCAGGGCACTCAAGAGGGAGGCCGCCCGAAGGTTGCTTGATGAAATCCCGCCTGCTTTTTGCTTTTTCCCCCGTCAACTCCTATGTTCTACTCGATTCGCTCTCTGCGGGCGAACAGGGTAAATCCGCTTCCTCTTTTACACTCTTCACGCCCCCTGCCTTTCGCTCGCTGTACACAGTGAGGTGGGTATGAACAATACCGATCG
>CAYOKT010000105.1:0-8970 GCA_964404605.1 uncultured bacterium | reverse complement strand
GTTCCTCCCTGCCGTTTCTCTCCGTCTCTCTGTCGGTTCCGCTGTTTCCCAACTCCTTGGATAACAGGAAGAAAGCCCGGAGATCATCAAGGGGGTGAGGAGGAAAGTTTCGAGCGGCGAGTCCACAATCGCTCAAGTTTTCACTTCAGGATTCCGATAAAGGGAACAGAAGGATTGCTCGCAGGCCCCGGGGTCGGGGCGGCGGGCCGCGATTTTCCCCAAGGCAACCGATCGAGGAGGTGCCCATGAGCACACGCATCAACCACAATGTTCTGTCCTTGATAGCGAGGCGGAACATCGGGAAAACGCAGTACGCGCTGGACACCGCGATCACGCGGTTGAGTTCCGGTCTGCGGATCAACTACTCGTGGGAGGACCCCGCGGGGATGGCCGTGTCGGAACGGTTCCGCGCGCAGATTGCATCGATGGTGGAGGCGGAGCGAAATGCGAGCTACGCGATCAACCTGCTGGCCACCGCAGAGGGCGCCCTGCAGGTTATCGATGAGAAGCTGATCCGTCTGCGCGCGCTCGCGATCGAGGCGGCCAACGGCACGCTTCGCAGCGATGACCGTGTCGCGCTGAACCTTGAGTTCACGCAGCTTCGCAGCGAAATCGACCGGATCGCCCGGACGACGAACTACAACGGCCTTTACCTGCTGGATGGTTCGCTGTCCGGCAGCGGGCAGAACGGGATCAAGTTCCACATCGGGACCTACAACACGTCCGGCCTGGACTACTACTACGTCTCCATGGGGAACGCGACGATGAGCGCCATCGGCCTCTCGGGGTTGAACATCCTGACCACCGCGAGCGCTCAGACCGCGATCGACAGGGTCGACATCGCGATCGATTCGAAGGACCAGTTGCGTACGCAGTTCGGCTCGTATGTCAACCGGCTGCAGAACACGATTCTCAATCTGCAGATATCACGGGAGAATGCCACATCGTCCGAATCCCAGATTCGGGATGCTGACATTGCGGAAGAGATGAGTGATTTCGTACGCGCCCAGATCCTGATGCAGTCGGGAGTCTCGATGCTCGCGCAGGCCAACCTGGTCCCGCAGATCGTCGCGCAGTTGATCGGGTAAGGTGATGATCAACTCCCGCGTGATCCTGCCGGAACATAGGAGGCCGACAAGATGAGTAATCCTGCAAGCCCGAATCAAAGACTGTTCAGCATTGGACAGGTGCATGCGATCACCGGGATTCCCAAGCCGACTCTACGCTTCTGGGAAAAAGAATTCGTCAACTACCTGAAACCCTATCGGACGCCGGGAAACCAGCGCCGTTACGACGAGACATCGATCGAACGGATCCGGCGTATCAATCAGCTCGTCCACAAGGAAGGCTATACGCTGGAGGGAGCGCGACGAAAGCTGGAAGCGGAAGAGGCTGCGAAAGAGGCCGCGGAGGCGGCGATTCCAGGGATCGAAGAGGAGCACCTGAAACAGCTCGCAGAGACCATGTCCGATTATCTGCTTCGCAAGCTGTTTGACCGGACGAAGCTCTCCGAGGAGGGCTGAGTCCATTTCAATACGTGCAGGCTGTGGCGGTCCCCGTTCGTCATAGCCGGGTACGCATTCTGTGGGTAAGTAGCCTGGTTCTTTGACAAGCGAGTCTGACGATCGAACGCGGCACGTCCTTGCTCATACCCGCGGTGGAAACATCGCGTGTGGTTCTCCAACAGTACGTGCAAATGCGTCCACTGGACGCAGCAAACGTCGTCGGACACTCCTGACGAGAACATAACGGCGAATGGTGTAGATACACCACCCACTAGCAACGGAGGTACTGTATGAGTACCCGAATAAACCACAATGTCCTCTCGCTCATTGCGCAGAGGAACATCGGGCAAACCCAGATGGCGCTTGATAACGCGATCACGCGCCTCAGTTCGGGTTTGCGCATCAATTATTCGTGGGACGACCCCGCGGGTCTGGCGATCAGTGAACGGTTCCGTGCGCAGATCGCCTCCATGGAGGAGGCGGAACGCAACGCGAACTACAACATCAACTTGCTCGCCACCGCTGAGGGTGCACTCACGGTGATTGATGAGAAACTCATCAGACTGCGTGCCCTGGCAATTCAGGCGTCGAACGGCTCGCTGACGAGCCTCGACCGGAACGCGCTGGATGTCGAATTCCAGCAACTGAAGTCGGAGATCCAACGGATCGCTTCCACGATCCATTACAACGGGGTCTACCTGTTGAATGGGAGCTTGTCCGGTGGTACCGGCCTTAAATTCCACATCGGTACGTACAACGTCAGTGGCCAGGACTACTACTACGTCAACCTGACCGACATGCGGCTCAGCGCGCTTGGCCTCTCCGGTGTTTCGATCACGAACACGTTGGCCGCCCAGAGGGCGATCTCTTCGCTGGATTCCGCGATCGACACCAAGGACCAGGAGCGTACCCGCATTGGTGCGTATGTGAACCGGCTTCAGAACACGATCCTCAACCTGCAGATCAGTCGTGAGAACGCCACGCAGAGCGAATCCCAGGTCCGCGACGCAGACATCGCGGCGGAGATGAGCGAATTCGTGCGTGCTCAGATTCTGATGCAGACCGGGATTTCGATGCTCGCGCAAGCGAACCTCGTCCCGCAGATCGTGGCCGGACTGATCGGGTAAGTCCGCGGAGGGACCGCGATTCTACGCCCTGCATGAGAAGGGTCCGCACCACACGGTGCGGACCCTTCGCTCGTTAAGGGAAACGGAGCAGAGGCTCCGCCTAATCCGCGAGGGTGCTCAGGTCGCCGAGGGGCTGGCCCATCGCCTTCGCGCGGAGAACGCGCCGCATGATCTTCCCGCTGCGGGTCTTCGGCAGGCTGTCGACGATCTCGATCTGGGCCGGCACGGCGATCGGGCCGATCTCCTTGCGGACATGGAGCTTCAGATCGTCCTCGCCGGGCTCGTCCACCCCCTTGCCGAGGATGACGAAGGCGTGGATCACGTTGCCCTTGATCTCGTCCGGCACCCCGATCACCGCCGCCTCCGCGACGGCGGGATGGCTGACCAGCGCGCTCTCGACCTCGGCTGTCCCGAGACGGTACCCGGCGACCTTGATCACATCATCCATCCGGCCGATGATCCAGATGTACCCGTCCTCGTCCCGGCGGGCGCTGTCGCCGGTCAGGTAGTAGCCCTTCTCCCGGAACCGGGACCAGTACTGCTCGACATAGCGGTCCGGATCGCCGTAGATGGTTCGCAGCATCCCCGGCCAGGGTCGCTTGAGGACGAGGTAACCCTCCTCGTCCACCCGGCAGGATTCCCCCTTCTCGTCCACGACATCGGCCTCGATCCCGGGGAAAGCGCGCGTCGCCGACCCCGGCTTCAGGGGCGTCACGGGGAGCGGGGAGATCATGAAACCGCCGGTTTCCGTCTGCCACCAGGTGTCCATGACCGGGCAGCGGCCGCCGCCGATGACCTCGTGGTACCATCGCCAGGCCTCCGGGTTGATCGGCTCGCCCACGGTCCCCAGCAGCCGCAAACTCGACAGGTTGTGACGGTTCGGCCAGCTCTCCCCGAAGCGCATCAGGCCGCGGATGGCGGTGGGCGCCGTGTAGAGGATGGTCAACCCGTAGTTCTCGATCATCCGCCACCATCGGTCCGGGTAGGGGTAATCGGGCGCCCCCTCGTAGAGGAAGCTCGTCGCGCCGAGGATCAGGGGAGCGTAGACGATGTAACTGTGCCCGGTGATCCAGCCCGGGTCCGCCGCGCACCAGTACCGGTCCTCGTCCTTGATGTCGAAGACATATTGCAGCGTCGTCGCGATCTGCACCTGGTAGCCGCCGTGGGTGTGCAGCACGCCCTTCGGCTTGCCCGTGGTGCCGGAGGTGTAGAGGATGAAGAGGGGGTCCTCGGCGTCCATCACCTCGGTTTCGCATTCCCCGTGGGCGACGGGCAGGCAGGTCAGTTCATGGTACCAATAGTCGCGGCCGACCTCCATGTTGATTTCCCGCCCGGTGCGCCGCACCGTGATCACATGCTCGACGAACCCGGAGCGCGCCACCGCCTCGTCGGCGATCTGTTTCAACGGCACGATCTTCCCGCGGATGTACCCGCCGTCCGCGGTGATCAGCACCCGGCTCTCGGCGTCCTCGATGCGCTCGGCGAGGGCTTCGGTCGAAAAGCCGCCGTAGACGACACTGTGAATCGCGCCGATCTTCGCCGTCGCCAGCATCGAGATGACGAGTTCCGGGATGCGGCCCAGGTAGATCGTCACCCGGTCGCCCTTGTGTACCCCCATGCTCTTGAGAACGTTGGCGAAACGGTTCACCTCCTGCCGCAGGCGGTAGTAGCTCATGTGCTGCTGGTCGCCGTTCTCGCCCTCCCAGATCAGGGCCACCTTGTTCTTGCGATAGGTGTGCATGTGACGGTCGAGGGCGTTCAGCACCACGTTCGTCTTCGCGCCGGTGAACCACTTGTAGAAGGGCGCCTCCGACTCGTCGAGGACTCTGTCCCAGGTCTCGTACCAGTCCAGCTCCTTCGCCCTGCTCTCCCAGAAGGCGACGGGGTCGGACCGGGCTTGCCTGCACAGCGCGTCCCAGTCTTTCACATGCGCACTTTCAACAACATGGTCCGGCGGAGGCACGGTTGCTCTCGGGTGGGTGTCGTTCAGCTCCGCGTCCGCTTTCCGCCCGGCGGATTTCGCCGTCATGAGTCCTCCAGGATTGGTTCGGTCCTGCCCCTGTGGATGCGTACCCTCCCCGTTTACTTCACGATGGGCGGTGGGACAGGCGGGGGGCCTGCCGGCCCCGGCGTGGCATTATAGCGGAGAAGCCGCCCGGGAGCAACGAGGGAACCGCAACAACGGTCACAAGAAAAGGTTGGACTGTCTCGTGGAGGGCAGGCGGGATATCATGACAGCGTGGGCGAGGCGCCGCCTCTGCGTCCCGGGTTAAAGTCCGGCGGGGAGAAGCCGCTGCACCGCTTCGAACAGGGTTTCGAGCTCGAAGGGCTTCTCCAGGTACTCATCCGGCTGGATCGGGGACTGGCTGACCATTTCGCGGCGGTGTTCATAGCCCGAGATCAGCAGCACCGGGATGTGCGGGTGACTCCGCTTGATCCGGTTGAGGAGCTCGATTCCGTTCAGGCGCGGCATGAAAATGTCGCTGATGACAAGCTGGAACGCCCCCTCCCTCGCGGAGAAGAGCCGCCAGGCTTCCTCGCCGTCACGGGCCGGGACCACCCCGAGGCCCAGCAGCTCGAAGGATTCGGTGTACAGTTCGAGCAGCTCCGGCTCATCATCCACGATCAGGAGGTTCGGTTTGAGTTCCTGCATGGTCAGGCTGTCCTCGTCGCTGTGGTATCCCGGAAGAAGGCCGCAATATTCCGGAATCAGCCGGGCTTTTTCCCGCTCCGCCGCCCGGTTCGTTTCGTTTTATCGTCCTCGCCCGATGGGTCGGCTTTGTTCCGGTTCGCCGAGGTGTGCAGGTCGAGCATCTCCCAGTTGACATAGGATTTCGGGAGGAGGTTCTCGTATTCCTTGATCTTGTCGATCACTTCGTGAATTCGCTTGGCGGACCGGCGGATCTTGTCCAGGTGCGATTCCATTGCGGAATCGAGTTTGCAGTCCATGCGCCGGAGGAGATCGACCGCGGTATAGATGATCGCCAGGGGATTGTTGATCTCATGGTTGTAGGTGATCACGATCGAGCCGATCGCGGCGGTGCGGACGGCCTCCATTCTCGCCTCTTCGCTCGCCTTGATCTGCTCGAGGGCTTCCGCGAGTTCCTGGTTTTTCCTGCTCAGCTCCTCTTCGTGCCTGCGCAGCTCCTCGTTCTTCGTCTCGACCTCGTTGTAAAGCTCCAGCGTCCCCCGGTGCGTCAACTCGAGTTCCTCGTGCAGGGAGGCGACTTCCTTTTCCAGCTCTTCGTTCCGCCGCTGGAGTTCGCGGAGGGTCTCTTGCTTTTTCCTCTTGTCGTTCATCGCACGGCCCGTCCCACGAGTACCGAGGCGTCGTCCCGGGGTCGCGCGGCTTCATCCAGGAGCAACTTGCCGAGGCTGAAGATGTCGTGCTTCTCAAGCCGGGTCGCGCCTTCCGGCCAGCGGCTCTTGATCCCGTCGCTGGTGAGAACCATCCAGTCGCCCGCCCGGTACGAATAGGTCAGCACCTTGAATCGTTCCGGTGAAGCCCCCACGGTCCCATTGAAGTTGGTGAATGTTATCGTCTGCCGCTCATGGGATTGGGCCGGGGGGAGCAGGCATCCCCGGACATTTCCGATCCCCAGCCAGTGTATCGCGTGCTGTGAAGGCAGGATTCTCGCGATCGATACCGCTGCGCCGCGTGTATCCCGGAGCTCACCATCCAGCATCGGCACGAGTTCCTCCAACGGCACGCGGGCGTTGGTTTTCACGTGGTGGACGGCCCGTTCCGCCGCCTCCGCCGCGAGGGGGCCGTGTCCGAGGCCGTCGGCGAGGATCACGATCAGCCGATCCGCATCGTGAATGATCGCCCCCTTGTCCCCGCAGACACTTTCCCCCGGGCGCGGCCGGGTGAGGAGGGTGAAACTCCAGCCGTATTCGGGGTCGGGCCGTTTCCGGATGTGCTTCACCGCCCGCAGGTGGGTGCCGCCCGGCCCGGGGTTGAGGATCTCGAAGCGGTCCGAAAACCGCCGCACCGCCGGGAGACCGCCGCCGAGCCCCCCCGAGGTGGTGTAGCCGTCCCGCAGGGCCAGGTCGATGTTCTCGAAACCTTTTCCCCGGTCGAAAACATCGAGGAGGAGCGAATGCCCGCCCCCTTCGGAGAGGTGGCTGATCACCACCTGCCCTTTTCCGCCGCCGTGTACGAGAACGTTCTGGACCAGTTCCCGGATGATGATTTCCAGCTCTCCGATGCCCGGTTCGGGCATCCCGAGCCTGCGGGCGCGCCGCAAGGCGGCGCTGCGGACGGAGTAGAGGGCGAACTCGTCCTCGATGGGAATACGCTCCGGTTCACTGCCGGGGAGGACCGGCTGCCGGTTCTCCTGCTGTTTACCCGTCAAGGCCATGAATCGGAGGAACCTTCCCCCCGGTTTGGTCCGGGCTGGTTTGACCTTGTCAATGCGTGTCCACGGCGACGATCTGTTTCCCGGTCAGGCTCAATGCCTCCTCGATGCCGCGGGCCAGGTTGCTCTTGGTGACGATTTCGGAGAGGTCCACGCCGAGATGAACGAGGGTCTGGGCGACTTCCGGGTTGATGCCGGTGATGATCGTCTGTGCCCCGAGAAGCCGGGCGGCGGTGACGGTCTTGACCAAGTGGGAGGCGACGAGGGTATCGATCAGGGGGACACCCGTGATGTCGATGATGATCACCCGTGAACGCGTGGCGTTGATCTCTTCGAGCACGTTCTCCATGATCTGCTGCGCGCGGGCGCTGTCCACACTCCCGATCAGCGGCAGCACGAGCACCTGGTCCCAGATCTTGATCACCGGCGTAGAAAGCTCGAGGACCACTTCCTGCTGGTCACGCAGCTTATGGATCATCTCCTGCAGCTTTCCCACGTTCCGCAGGCTCTCCAGGATGGCGGCGATGTGTGTGGCGAACAGTTCGAGCGGCAGCAGCTTCTCTTCCGTCGGCTTCAAACCATCGGAGGGATCATCCACGGAGATCAACCCCACGATGCGTTCGTCGGGATCGAAAAGGGGGATGAACAGGAAGTCGTCGGGGTGCCAGCCATCATCCTTCACAGTCGGTGCTTTCTTGCTCTGGAGCCCCTGCATTTCCACTTCGGAGTGGGGGAGATAGTAGGACCGGCCGATGCGGAATCGTTCGATCAGCCGTTCTTCCATGCTCTCGAGGGTGCTGCGGGGCATCTCTTCCAGCTTTCGGATCTCCTCCTTCGTGAGCCCCCCGAATCCGAGACGCCGGAAGGTGCCGTCCTCCTCCAGCAGCGAAACGACGCAGCGCTGGAAGAGGGAATGTTCGACGACGGACTCCGCGGTGTGTCGGCAGACTTCCTCGACCGTTTTCAGCCGCAGCATCCGCGTGCTGGCGGCGATCAACTCCCTGAGCTGCTTTTGGCTGGTTTTCGTGGTCATCCCGCTCTCCTCATCGTTTCTCCCTCACCGGCACCACTTGACGACGGTGACTTTCGTCCCCTCGCCGGGCACGCTCTTGAGGGAGAAATCGTCCATCAATCTTCGTGATCCGGGCAAACCGAGCCCCATGCCCCGGTGGGAGCTCCACCCCTCCCCGAGGGCCTGGCCGATGTTCTCGATGCCCGGTCCGTGGTCGATAAAGCGGAGGCACAGCCCCGTGCCCTTCATCTCATCGTCCACCTGTTCGATCAAGACCTCGCCCTCGCCGGCATATTCGTAGATGTTGCGCGCCAGTTCACTGGCGGCCGTGGTGATGCGGGTCTGATCCACCAGGTTGAAGTCCAGCTCCCGGGCCGCTTCGCGGCATGCGCGACGGCAGGTGACGATATCCTGCTCTTCACGGATCGGGATTGTCTTCATGGTTCTCGTCACCGGCGTGAACCCCCATCACGCTCGATGATCATCTCGAGCAGGGAGATTCCGCTCTCCAGGTCGAGCGCGGAGTGGAGGTTGTCGAGCTGCAGACCCAATTCCACCAGGGTGATGGCGACCGCCGGCTGCATTCCCGTGATGACGAGTCGGGCGTCCATCAGCCCGGCCATCCTCGCCGTGTCGGCCAGCATCCGGCCGAAATAACTGTCAACCATCGTGAGCACCGAGATGTCGATCAGCACCCCGCGCGCGCCCGTCATATCGAGTTTTTGCAGGATGTCGTTCTGCAGACGGGAAACCGTGGAGTCGTCCATGTCCACCTGGATGGGTACGACCAGGATGTCCCGAATCGTAAGGATAGGTACGCTGTATGGCATCGAAGCTCCCCGGCTCAGCTGCTGGCGGGTATGAGTTGGAAATGTAATTCGATGGTGGCAAGCGTGCAACGAGGGGGCGGCGTGTGGAGTGTGCTTCTCCCTCGCACACAGCCTGCCCCGTTCCCGGTGCGGCGGGGT
>CAYOKT010000104.1:0-8976 GCA_964404605.1 uncultured bacterium | reverse complement strand
AAGTCCGCCAGGCGGACAAGTCCCGGGCCACCCCCTGGATTCTGAAGGCCGCACGGAGTGCGCCGTGTGCTTACAGCTCCTCGTAACGGAAGGTGATCCAGCCGCTCACCGGGGAGCCGTCGATCACCTTGTAGTAGTTGTCGATGCTGAGCTTGTAGTACGTCTCGCCGCCGGCGTGGATCAGGTACACATGCCCGTTCGAGGTCAGCTCGTGGGTGGTGCCGTCGTAGCTGTACCAGTTGTCGAAGAGGGAGGAGATGGAGTCGGTCTGGTACCCGGCGCCCATGTCGGGCGGCGCGGAGGTCAGGCCGTCGAAGTCGTTGGTCTCCTCCCAGATCGGGTAGATCGCCGCCATGCCCGGGCCGTTGACCCCGCCGTTGATCTTCGCATCGAAGCCGTCGAACCAGATGTCCCAGTCGGTGGAGGCCGCGGGGTCGGTGACCGTCACCGCGCCGCCCGCCGCGAAGGAGAAGAACAGGGTGCCGTCGCCCGCCTCGTCGGTGATGGTCACTGTCACCGGGTCGCCGGAGAGGTCCGTGCCGTCGGGATCGTAAACGTACTTCAGGGTCACGCTTCCGACGCTGGTCTGGGTGTAGTCGGTGATCTCGGTGACCACCAGCTTGGCGTAGCCGCCGTCCGCCGTGCGGAAGGCGAAGAGGCGGCCGCTCGGGTTGATCGTGTGCGCCGTGAAGTCGTAGTCGTACCAGCCGTCGAAGACGAGACGGTAGCTGTCCGCCGTCCAGTCTTCCGGAGCCGTTTCCGGCACGGCGGCCACGGTGTCGAAGTCCACTTCGCCCATGTCGATGGCGGTGAGGCCGAGCGGGCCGGAAACCCCGCCGTTCAGCTTCACGCTGTAGCGCCTGAAGGCGATGTGCCAGTCGCTGCTGGTCGCGGCGTCGGCGTCGGCGAGGGTGACCTCCGCGCCGCCGGCGAGGTTGTAGTAGACGTAGTAGTCGTATGACGTGGCGTTCAGCTCCACGGTGGTCCCGTTCTCGCCGGTCGGCCCGGTCGGATTGCTGTCATCGTCCTCGTCCTTGGAGCAGCCCGCGAGGGCGAACCCCGTCGCCAGCAGGGCGACCACCAGCCATTTCCATGAACTTCTCATCCTTCTTTCTCCTTCAGGTTCCGTGCGGAAGCCCCGGCTCGGAGCCGGCGGTCTTCACAGGTTCTTGTCGGTCTGTCTATCCCGGGTAGTTCCATCGCCACCCCACGGTCACCACGCGCCCCGTCCAGGGGCCGTAGCGCCAGTGGGTTGTATCCAGCAGGTTCTCCGCCTTGCAGTACCAGCTCATCCCCGCGCCCAGCCGGCGGCTGAGCGACAGGTTCCACAAGGTGTAGGGGTTGGTCCACTCGTCCGAGTCCTGGTCGGCTGTGGTTTCGCGTCCCTGGTAGAGGGTCCGGCCGGTGTAGCTGCCCCAGAGGGTGGTCGTCCAGGGGCCGCGCCGCCAGGAGAGGGTCCAGCGCGCGCTGTGCTTCGGCCGCCGGAGCAGGCCGTCGCCCGTCTCGCGGTTCCGCGTCTCGAGGAAGGCGTAGGCCAGCTTCGCCTCGAGCCCGGGCAGCAGGCGGAACTCGCGTTCCACCTCGACCCCGCGCGTCCAGGCCGAGGTGATGTTCGCGTACTGGTAGATGCCGAGGTAGTATTCGTCGCTGATACCGGTGGAGTCGAAGTCGATCAGGTCCTCGAGGTCGTTGTAGTAGAAGGTCACCCGCGCCACGGCGGCGTTCTTGTAGGTGTGCTCGAGGCTGAGCGAGAGGTTGCGCGAGGTCTCCGGCCGCAGGTCGGGGTTGCCGAAGACGATGTAGCCGGCGGCGGCGTGGTTGAAGACGAAGTACAGTTCCTTCGAGGAGGGCGCCCGGTAGCCCCGGCCCGCCGAGGCGCGCAGCTTCAGGGACTCCGCGGGCCGCCACATCAGGCTCAACCGCGGGCTCCAGTTCTCGCCGTACACTTCGTGCCGCTCGAAGCGCAGGCCGGGCAGCAGCGTCCAGCGTTCGCCCAGGGTCCATTCGTCCTGCGCGTAGGCGGCGGAAGCGGTCAGGTCCGCGGCGTAGTGCGATTCGACCACGCCGAGCTGGGAGTCCGTGTTGATCTCCCAACGGTACAGGTCGCCGCCGAAGGTGACCCGGTGGCGCAGCCCGAAGGTTCGCGTCGCCTGCAGCGAGGCTTCGTCGTAGGTCTCCTCCCCGGCGCTGAAATCGATCAACCGCCCCGAGCTCTGGGTCAGCTTCTCCCACCGGTGGTCGTTGTTCGAGTGATACAGCTTCACCTCGTACCGGTCCGCCCAGCCGGGGGTGCAGGTGAGCGCGGCGGAGAGGTCGTTCCGCCGGTTGGTCTCGCGGTCGTTGTAGGCCACCTGCACCGAGACCAGCCCCGAATCCTCGACCCAGTTCTTCTCCTCGTCGAGACGGCGGCCGGTCAGGCTCAGGGTGGCCGTGCGGGCGAGGGTGTAGTCGAGGCGCAGCTCGCCATTCAGGCGATTGACCGCTTCGCGCCCCTCGGTGTGCGCCGTGGCGGGTTCGATATCCATGATCCCGCTGTCACGGTAGCGCAGCGAAGCGCGCACCCCGGCGCGCCCCCGGTGCCAGCCCGCGCTCAGGGCGGGTGCGAGGAGACGGCTTTTCAGTCCCCGGCCGTCGGAAGGGTAGTAGCTCCCGCCGCTCAGGTCCACGTTGAACGTCCAGGGCAGCCGGGGCTGCTCGGTGATGATGTTGATCACCCCGCCGATCGCCTCGCTGCCGTACAGGGTCGAGACGGCCCCCTTGACCACCTCGATCTGCCGGACGCCGTTCAGCGCGAGCTGGTCGAGGTCGATGGAGCCGTTGACCCGCCCGATGACACGGCTGCCGTCCACCAGGATCAGCACCTTGTCCGGGTCGATGCCCTGCATCATGATCCCGCTGCCGGAGAAGTCCTCGCGCACGTCGAGCCCGATCTCGTTCTCCAGCGCCTCGGCCACGGTCGTCGCGGCGCGGTCCCGCATCTCCCGGAGAGTGACGAGTTCGGTGGCCACGGGGACGTCCTTCAGGAGCTGCCGGGTGCGTGTGGCGGTGTAGACCACCTCGTCCGCCTTCAGGGTGCCGGGGATGAGGGCGAGGGAGAGGTCCAGCGTGTCGCCGGGCGCGGCGCGGAACGGCACACTCCGCGAAGAGTAGCCAAGATAGGAGACGGAGAGGGTCCAGCGGCCCGAGGGGACCCCGGCGAGGTGGTAGCGGCCGCTGGAGTCGGTGGAGACTCCCAGTTGGGTGCCCATCACCTGGACATTGGCGAAGGCCAGGGGGCGGCCGCTGTCACGGTCGGTGATGGTGCCGCGCAGCGTCGCGGCGCGCGAGGGGGAGACGGTCGCGAGCAGCAGCGAAACGAGCACGAAGAAACCGTGCGAAATGACTCTTTGTGACATTCGTATCTCTCTTGCCTGTGCCTCCACCCACGCGAGCCAAGTGTAGAAAAGGGAAATCCGGCAATTGTCATGGAAATGTCATGCGAGGGGTCTCTCGCACCATCGTTCACAAGAAAGGAGGTTTTCCGCAGGGGAGGGGAAGGCGAACGGAGCCTTCCGCGCCGGGAGAGCGCGAAGGGTGGCCCGGGACTCCGGCCCCCCGCTCGTCCCGCCATAGCCAAAGGCGAAGGCGGGCAGCTCTGCGAAGGGGGGAGTCCCGGGTTTCATAAGGGTTTCCGTGATGAACGCAACTCGCTGCAAGAACTTGAAACCATGATCTCAGTAGTGGTAGAAACGCGAAGGTGCAGAGCGGGTGTCACGGAGCGGAGGGGCCCGGCGGGAGCGGAAAGGGCCTCCGATTGGAGGCCCGTGATGTCAACACGTGTGCGGCGGGGTCAGAAGGTCATCTTCTGGGTGAAGCTGTCGTTTTTCAACTGGTAGTTTCCATGAAACTCGGTGTCGAACCGTTCGAAGTGGATGCGTGCGCGCTCCTCTCCCTTGGCCCAGATTCGCCCCTCGCCGCGGGAGTTGGAGCGCATCGACAACTGCACCTGCACATCCAGCGTGACGAAGTCGTCCGGGGTGAGGATGAGGGTGGTTCCCGTCCCGTTGTAACTGCCCTGGGGGTTGCCGACCTCGCTGCTCAGGTCCTCGAAAGTTCCGTAGATCACGGTGCTCATCCCGGCGGCCCGGTTGAGGATCACCCCTGCCGGGTTGGCGAAGAAGACGACACGGAAATCGGCATAACTTCCACCGCCGGTCAATTCCGTAACGTTCCGCAGTCCGTCGGCGTACATTACACTGATCGAATCGCCGACGAGGAAACGGAAGAATTCGGCGCCGGCGTTCACCTCCGCGAGGTTGCGCCGGAGGAGAGTCGCTTTCACCGGGGAGATGTCGCCGGGCGGGGTGACATCGAGGTCGAAGATGATGGTGTCGGCGTTGCCCCCTTCGGCGGCGCTGATGTAAGCGTGGTCCATCCCCTCGAGGGGAGACCAGCCGACGGGGATACGCTCGTCGAAGGGGATGCTCCCCGGGGCGGCGCCGAGATGGGAGGCGGCGAGGTCGATGGATTCGCGCCAGCGGTTCATCATCGCGATGACGACATTGGCGTAATCCTGATCCTGGGCGAAATCCTCCAAGGTGAAGAACTCGTCCGGGTTGAGCTCAGCGCCCTTGTTGCAACCCGTCATCGTCAGCACGACCGCCAGCAGAAGGGCGGTCAGACACCAAGAGCCAACTCTCGTCATCATCGTCTCCCGTTTACGCTATTGCCCGCGTACCGGGCGCCGGTGGGGCAACCTGTGCGGCAATATAGACGGAGGGTTCGGGCAACGCAAGCAGGGCGCGGGTGCCATGATGCGGCCCGGGATCGAGCGCCGGGCGGGAGCAAAAGAAGGCAGGAACGGAAAGGACTCCCGGCACAACGCGAGATGACCGTTCTGGTGTGCATCTATTGCGGCGGGGACAAAGTTTCAATACTATATTCCTGCTGATGCGAACGTTTAGGAACCGAGATGCCGGAAAACAAATCGCGGTCGAAGGGGCAGGGAGGCGATGCGGTCCCGGAGTCAGTGGATGCCGCGAATGTTGTAAAACCCATGCAGACCCCGGACAGCGCCTACCAGAGCATTTTCGCCTCGCTCAACCATGACCTCGAAGAGAAGATCTACCAGCTTTCCCAGGCGCGCCTCATCGCGGAAGCCGTCACCCGCGATCTCCAGGACCACGACTATTACACCCGCCTCTGCGCCGAGTGTCTCGATGTCTTCGAAGCCACGATCTGCGCATATTTCCGCTATCGCAGGCGCGGTCCCTCCGGCTGGTGGGTGGTGACTTATGCCTCGCGGGACGGGATGCACCATCCCTCCAGCGAACTGATTCCGCACGAGGAGCAGGGCCTTTTCAGCCTCGTGGCCAATTATGATGAACCGGTCTACATCGAGAAGCTCGAGGACGAACAGGTCTTCACTTTCTGGCAGTATCTGCCGTCGGACCGGCGGTCTCTTCTCCTCTTCCCCCTGACCGGCGATGCCAACCGCCTCGGCGCGCTGATGGTGCTCGACCCGGACATCCGCCTGTCGGAGAAGAACATCCTCCCGCAGCTTGAGATCATCGGCAGCCTGCTCAACTCCGGGGTGAACAACCGGCTCCTCTATGAAACCCTCCTCGCTTCCGAGGAGGAGTTCCGTGACCTCTTCGAGAACGCCTCCGACATGGTGCTGGTCGTGTACCCGGACGGTGTCATCCGGGAGGGGAACCGCGCCGTGCAGAGCACGCTCGGGCTGGAGGCCAACCCCAGCGGTCGTCGTCTCGAGGACCTCGTGGACGAGAGTTCCCGCGCGGACCTGCGGAGAATCGTGAAGGAGCTGCTCTCCGGGCGCGATGTGAACAACGAGGACCTCATCCTGCGCCGGGCGGACGGCAACACCCTGGAGGCGGAGATCTCCGGCAATGTCCGCAAGATGCACGACGGCCGGGTCGGGGTGATGCGCCTCTACATGCGCGATGTCACCAAGCGCCGCCAGGAGGAGCGCCGCCGCAGGGAGATGGAGCTGGAGCTGATGCGCCAGAGCCAGCTCGCCCAGGTGGGGATCTACATCTCCGGGATCGCCCACAACCTGCAGAACCCCATGGCCGGTGTGCTCGGGCAGATCCAGGTGCTCAAGCTCAAGGGACAGGGCGGCCCGGAGCTGGAGGCCATCGAACGGAGCGCCACCAAGGCGAAGGACATTATCACCAACGTACTCAATAAGGTGCGCCGTGAGCAGGACACCGCGCCGCAGGAGATCGACATCAACGAGTTGCTGCGCAGCGAATTGAGCTTCCTCGAGGCGAACCCCTTTTACAAGTACCGGGTTCAGAAACGCTTCGAGTTCGGGGAAGACCTGCCGCCCGTCCGGGGCGCTTACGGCGACTTCTCCCAGGTGCTGATGAACCTGGTCAATAATGCGCTGGATGCCATGAAGGAGTCGAAAAAACGCGAATTAACCGTGAAAACCTATTATGACCCGGAGAACCGGCAGCTCTGCGTTGTCGTCAAGGATACCGGATCCGGCATCACGAAGGAGGTCGGCGAGCAGATTTTCCAGCCCTTCTTCACCACGAAGCCGGCCCGCCGGGACGAGATCACAGGTATCTCCAGCGGGAGCGGATTGGGGCTAGCACATTCGCTCGCGCTCTTGAAGCCGTACGGCGGGACGATTACCTTTGAAACAGAGCTGGGTCGAGGCACTATCTTCACCGTATGCATTTCCGCCGCCAAGATGGATGAGCTGCACGACAATTGAATCACTTGCGAGAGTCGCCTGCTATGCGTGTGCTCCTGGTAGACACATCATCGATCGCCCTCAAGCGCCTCGAACGGATGTTCAGCGAGATCGCCCCGGCGGAAATCAACACGGCTGCTGCGGTCCGCACCGCCATTGAATCCGTCTCCCGGCACCCCCCCGACCTGATTATCACCGACTGGAACCTGCAGGACCACACCGCCGCCGAGTTGCTGCGGGTGCTGAAGACCCGGCCGAACTGGAAGGACATCCCGGTGATGATCCTCTCCTCGCCGCTCCCGGAGACGGTCGCGGAACAGGCGAAACAGCTCGGCGTCGTCAGCCTGCTCAACAAGCCCCTCGCGATGGAGAAATTCCAGCAGGAGCTGAAGCAGTTCCTCCCGGCCCAGACGTTGACCTCGACCGATGCCCCCGCCTCCGACACCCGCGATGTCCGCGATGAGATCCGCCGTATCGACAAGCTGATCACCCTGCCCACGGTGATTCAACAGGTCCTCGAGGTGGCCAATGACGCCGGCTCGTCCGCGCACGAACTCGCCGGGGTGATCAAGAACGACCAGACCCTCACCGCCCGCATCCTGAAGATCGTCAACAGTGCGTATTACGGTTTCTACCGCAAGATCGGCAACCTCGACCAGGCCATCGTCATCCTCGGTTTCGAGGAGATCAAGAACCTCACCCTCGCCGCCTGCCTGATGCAGACTTTCGAGGGCGAGGGGGATGATCTCTTCAACCTCAAGGCCTTCTGGACCCATGCCCTCGGCAGCGCCTATGTCGCCAAGGCGATCATCAAGGTGAAGCCGGTGATGAACCCCGAGGATGCCTTCGTGCACGGCCTGCTGCACGACATCGGCAAGGTGGCCTTCAACCAGTATTTCGGCGAGCGGTTCCGCAAGAGCGTCGCCCTGGCGCACGAGCAGAAACGGCCGCTGCACGACGTTTCCAACGAGCTGTGGGGCATCGAACACGCCGAGATCGGCGGGATCATCGCCGAAACCTGGAAGCTGCCGAAGGGGCTGGTGAACGCCATCACGCTGCACCACACCCCGGTGGTCGCCGGGCGGCACGAAGTGGGGGTGCATCTCGCCGGGCTGGCCAACTTCTTCTGCCACCGCAACAACGTCGGCGACAGCGGCAACCCGGTCCCGGACGTTCCCCCGAAGGTGACCCTCGAGGTGTTCGACCTCGCCGATACCGACTTGGACGAAGCCTTTGCTTCGCTCGAAATCGACCTCGAAGCAATCCGCTCCCTCGTCTGAGCTCCCCCAAAGCGACCCGTCTCCATGCTGCGGGTGGAGTATGGCTGGAACACGGGGGAGTGTGTCCGGCCGAGGCGCACGGACCACTCCAGGACCTACGGGGCGCTTTACTTCCCCGTGGGCGATCGCCTTACCTTGACAGTCCGCGCCGCCGGGAAACCCGCCCGGCCGTGAGGCGTGGAAGCGAAAGGATTGGATCACCCGCCGGGAGGCAACATGCATCGATCGCACTGGCCCCTGAGTCTCGCGCTGGGTCTTCTGCTGCCCGTGGCTGCCTGGGCGCAGGCCGGGTTCACGCTCGAAGTGGGGGAGACGTCGGCGACCGTTCAGGTCGGCGAGACGCATTCCTTCCACAACCCTCTGACCAACACCGGGGACGCCGTCGACATCCTCGACCTGACTCTCTTTGGGGATGATGTTCCGGGTGATTGGACCACCTCCCTCTGCATCAACACCTTCTGCCTCGCCCCCTTCATCCGCACCTACCCGGACACGATGGAGGTGGGCCATACGGACGACATCCTTGTCGATTTCCTGCCGCTTTCGGAGGGCACGGGGTCCCTCTGGCTGCGCGTGCAGAGCCGGAACGACCCCTCGCTGATCGAGGAGGTGCAGTTCACCGTCACCGCGATTACCGATGCGGTCGGCGATACCCCGGCGGCCGGACCGGTCGCTTTCGGGCTCGAACCTGCCTATCCGAACCCGTTCAACGGTGCCGCGGTAATCGCCTTCAACCTGCCCTCCGAGGGGCTGGTCCGACTGGCGGTGTACACCGTACAGGGGCGCCGGGTGGCGACGCTCGCCGGCGGCCCGATGACCGCGGGGCGGCATGTCGTCCCCTTCCGCCCGGACGCGCGCCTCGCCAGCGGGACCTACCTCCTCCGCCTCGAGGCCGAAGGGCGCACCGACCTGCGGCGGGTGACGCTGCTCAAGTAGGCAGGTTGCTGATTCTGTTACGCGGCTCCTTGGGGACCGACAGGGTGGCCCGGGAAC
>CAYOKT010000103.1:0-9088 GCA_964404605.1 uncultured bacterium | reverse complement strand
GGACTTCAGTCCCGGGACTCATCTCCCTGGTATAGAAATCAAGTACTTCACAATCGCCACGATGACATATCCAGTGCAATCTGAACGGCCGTTTCTCAGATACGAACCCCGGGTTCCTCACCCCTCCTTCGCCGCCCTCCCGGCGATGAGTGCGCCGGCGAGAAGCAGGGAGGCCCGCACACCCTCGCGGCCGTCGGCCCGTCCGGGAGCCGCCACCGGAAACGGCCCCCCCGCGAACACGATCCCGGCCGACGCCCCGCAGTGGCTCACCGCGGCCTCATGGATGCCGCGGGCGACGGTCATGTTCGGGGCGATGAGCACATCCGCCCTGCCCGGCACGGCGCCGCTCGCCTTTTTCTTCTCCACGGCGCGGGCGTTCACGGCGAGGTCGAAGGAGAGCGGCCCCTGGACGGTCAATCCCTCCTTCGCGGCGAGGGCTGCCGCCTGCTCCGCCTCGCCGGTCACCGGCATCGCGGGAGAGACGACCTCCACGGCGGCCAGCAGCGCCGCCTTCGGGTCCACGACCCCGGCGGCGCGGGCTACACGGGCGGTGCCGAGCGCCGCGGCGGCCTTGCGGGCGACATCCGGCTCGGCGATCACCGCGAGATCCGCCACGAAGAGCAGCCGGTCGAAATCGGGGAGGGCCAGCGCCGCGACGGCGACGACTTCGCCGGTGAAAAAACCGGGGTCCGCCGAACGCAGGCGGCGGGCATGGACATCCGGCGCCTCCGGCGGCAGCAGCAGCAGGTCCGCCCCGCCCGCCCTCACCAGCTCGATGGCGGAGGTCACGCAATCGGTCGAGTCGAGCAGCGTATGCAGTTCCGGCCCGTCCCCCTCCAGGCCCCAGCGTTCGAGAGCCTGCGCCAGGTTCCGCTTTTTCCCGACCAGGTGCGGGCGGATCCATCCCTCATTCTGCGCCTCCGCCAGAACAGCGAGGGCGGGGTGGGGTGTCGGGTCCACGGGCAGCGCGACGTTCAGCGCTCCACCCTGGCGCACGGCCGATTCGAGGGCGGCAAACCGTTCCCGGTTCATTCCACGCCCCCTTTCTCCGTGCCCGGCACGGCGGGCAGCGGCTCGAAACCGCGCCGCAGGTAGTCCGAGAGACAGACCGCCAGGGCCACGGAGGCCATCTTGTTGATCATCGAATCGCTGCGCGAGACGAGACTGATGGGCACCCTCGCCCCGGCGATCACGCCCATGAAGACCGCACCCCCGAACTGGATCAGCGTCTTCGCGATGATGTTCCCCTCTTCCACCGTGTGCACGAGCAGCATGTCCGCCCGCCCGGCCACTTCGCTGCAGAGCGGCACCCGCAACCGCGCCGGGTCGGTGACCGCGAGGTCGTAGGGCATCGGGCCCTCGATGAAGAGCTTCCCCTCCCACCGCCGCCGGGCCGCCTCGACGAGTTCCGCGGCAGCGTAAGTTTCAGGAAGTCCCTCTTCCATCTCATCGGAGGGGCCGAACACGGCGATCCTCGGCTTCATGATTCCGACCGAGCGCAGCACCTGCACCCCGTTGGCGATGACGGTGAGTTTCTGCTGGAGGGTGGGGGCGACCAGCGTGCCGCCGTCGGTGATGTTCAGCAGCTTGCCATAGCCCGGCACGTACAACAGCGCGCTGTGGCTGACCAGTTCACGGTCCCGCAGACCATGTTCGTGCTTGAGCAGCATCTTCAGCAGGGTGGAGGTCTTCAGGTACCCCTTCATCACGACATCCGCCTCGCCGGCGGCCGCGAGAGTGGCGGCCTTGAGCGCCGCCTCCTCATCGTTCTCCGCCGGGATGATCTCGAACGCGTTCCCCGGGGCGCCGGCGGCGGCGAGTGCCGCGGCGATTCTCTCCGGGCGGCCGACGAGGAGGGAGGTCGCGATCTCCTCCCGGCGGCAGGCGTACAGGGCGGCGAGGAGGTCGTCCTCCTCCGCGGCGGCGACGACGACGCGCGCCAGCCCCCGTTCCCGGCCGATCAGGCGTGCACGGGCGATGACCTCTTCATGGGTTGTCAGGGCGTGGTCAAGAAAGGGAAGCTCCCCCATGGCCTCTTCGCTCCGTTGTGAAAGGGGGAACAAAATGGCGCGAAAACCGGTCGCCGGGCAAGGGACTCCTCCCCGACCCGGAGCGGCGGGTCAGGTCCGCTGTACCCGCCGGGGAGCGAAGGGGAGGGTGAGGAGAAAGAGGACCGTCGCGACGAGAACCACCGTGGCCCCGGTGGAGCTGTCCAGCGCGTAGGAGAGAGCGAGCCCGCCCCCCGCCGAGATGAGGGAGATCAGCAGGCTCCAGGCGAAGGTTCCCGCCGCGCTGCGGGCGAGATTGCGCCCCGCGGCCGCCGGAACGATGAGCAGCGAGGTGATCATCAGAATCCCGATGATCTGCAGCCCGATGAGCACCACCACCGCCACCCAGAGCGCGAGCAGGGTCTCCCAAAGGCGGGTGTGAATCCCGTGCGAACGGGCCATCGGCTCGTGGACGGCGATCAGCGTCAGGCGGTTGAAGGCGAAGGATTCGAAGACGATCGTCGCGGCGAAGAGCCCCGCGAGGAGGACCAGGTCCCCTGTCCCGATGCCGAGGATGTCGCCGTAGAGAGCGCTTTGGAAGCCTTGGAGGAGTTGCTTCTGCGCGCTGACCACCACGATCCCGAAGGAGACCATGATAGCGAGCAGGACCCCGATGAGCACGTCGCGCGAGAGGTCGCTCTTCCGGCTCAGCAGCACCAGCCCGAGGGCCATCGCCAGCCCGACCGCGAGCATGCCCCAGCGCGGCGCGAGGCTGAGCAGCATCGCGATCGCGATGCCGGAGAACGCCGAATGGCTGACCCCGTGGGCGTAAAATGCCATTCGGAACGCGACGACATGCACCCCGAGCGCCGCCAGCGCCGGGGCGATGAGCAGCAGCGCCAGCAGCGCCCGCTGCATGAACGGCGGCTCCAGCCAGGAGGGGAGCGACAGGGTCAGCAGCGGCATCACTTCCCGCCCTCCGGGCCCGGTCTCCCCCGGTGCAGGGAGTGATGAGTGTCTCGCGCAACCGCCAGCTTGTTTGAATGAGGTCCGAACAGGAGCATCAGGTTCTCCGGGGTGAGGGTATCGGGGGAGGGCCCCTCGAACAGAACCTTCTTGTTGAGGCCGATCACCCGGTGGGCATGGTCGGCGACCACCCCGATGTCGTGCGTGACGAGCACGGTGGTCAGGCTGCGCGCCTTGTGAATCTTTTCCACCAGCCCGCAGAAGAGCTGTGCGCCCGTGATGTCGACGCCGGTGTTCGGCTCGTCGAGCAGGAGAAGGTCAGGTTTGCGCAACAGGGCCTGGGCGAGCATCATCCGCTGAAACTCCCCGCCGGAGAGGTCGCCGAGACGGCGGCGCATGCGGTCCGCGATGCCGACATCCTCCAATGCGCTCTCCACCTGCGCGCGGACGGTTTTTCCCCGGCCGAGCCAGGGGGGGCGGCGGGTCAGTCCGGCGGCGAGGAACTCGCACACCGTCGCCGGGGTGCTGCGGTCCACCGCGGGCTGCTGGGGCACGAAACCGATACGCGGCCGGCGGCCGCCGTCGAGGCGAAGAAGACCTTCGTGGGGAACGAATCCGAGCAACACGTGGAGGAGGGTGGTTTTCCCGGCGCCGTTGGGCCCGATGATCGCGTTCAGCTTCCCCTCCTCGAGGGTGAGGGTGACATGGTCGAGGATCACCTGTTCGCCGGCGCGGACGGTCAGGTTTTCCATGTGAACGGGGACACTCATCGCCGCCCCTCCACCACGGCGCGCAGGGTCGCCAGGTTCCGCTCCATGGCGCGGAAGTAGGCGCCCGCCACCGGTTCACCGACCCCGGCGGGGTCGAAGAGGATGACGGGCACGCCGGTCGCCTTCGCCAGGGTGGATACCGTCGTCTTCGGTGAGAACGGCTCCACGGCGATCGCCACCGGCGGGGCGGCTCTCATCCGGCGCCGCAGGTCGTCCAGGTGGCGCGGACCCGGGGGGATTCCCTCGCTCGCCTCGATCACCCCGAGCAGGGAAAACCCCGTGTCGCGGGCGAAGTAGCGCATCTCATCGTGATATGCCACCAGGCCGGGGCGGTCTCCGCGACGGGCCAGGGAACGGAACTCCGCCGTCAGGGAATCCAGCCGGGCGAGGATGCGGTTTCCGCGCGCTTCGATGGAGTCGGCGTACTCCGGAAGGGCCGCCGCGAGTCTGCGGACCAGGTATTTCACCTCCCACCCTGCCAGCACCGGGCTGACCCACAGGTGGGGGTTCAGGGTGTCCAGCCAGGCGGGCCGGGGGTGGAGGTCGCCCAGCAGGAGGGTGTCGGCTTCCCCCGCGCCGCCGGGCGGGGATCGCAGGGCGCTTAGGGGAACCCCGTCGGCCAGCTCGATAACCGTCGCCTTCCCGGCGATCCCGGCGGCCTCGAGGACGGCTTCGTCCAGCCAGGCGTCTATCCGCAGCCCATGACGGACGATGACTTCTGCGCGGGCCAGCTCGCGGAAGTCACCCGGGGTCAGCGCCACGCCGTGCGGGCTCGCAGCGGCGCCCGCGACCATCACCACGCGTACGCCAGGCAGGCCGCCGGCGAGCTGCGCGGTGAAATCGTACACCGGGAGGAAGCTGGCGGCCACCAGGTGTTCCGCGGGCCGCCGCTCTCCCGCGCCGCACCCGGCGGTGAGCAGAAGCGAAAGAAACAGGAGCAACAGTCCGGCGCGGCGGTACGGCGCCCGCTGCCGGGAACGGTTCATCACATGCCCTCCCCTCGGGCGTAAACCTACACCGGACCCCGAGGCTACGCAACGCCCGGCATGAGGCAGCGGGAGTCGCGGCCCAGGTTGTGATGCCGCCAGGGGGTGGGATTCAAGATGGGGGAGGAGACGAAAAATAGGCGGGACCGGGCCGGCCCGGTCTCGCCTTGGTTTCCACGCGATGAAAAATGGGATCAGAAGTCCGAATAGTAGAGGTAGCGGAAGTCCTTGATGTCCGCCCTCTCCCGCACGGAGGCGATCCAACCGTCGTACACCTCCTGCTGGCGTTTCTGCAACAGTTGCCGCATGATACGGTCCTTCGCGGCGTCGTCCCAACGCGAGGAGTCGGGGACGGTTTTCTCATCGAGGCGGATCAGGTAATACCCCTTGGTCCCCTCGATGGGCGGGGAGATCTCCCCCACATCGAGGTCGAATGCCGCCACGCTGAAGTGGTAGTCCCGGCCGATTCCGGAGATGAACTCCCCAATCTTGAAGGGCCGCTTCGTGGTCTGCATGGTGAAGCCGTTCCGGGCGGCGACGGCGGCGAGGTCGCCCGACTCCTTCACCTGCGCGTACAGGCGGTCCGCCTCGACCTTCGCCTTCTCCATCCGCAGTTCGCTGAGACGGTCGTTGAGCAGCCGGTCGCGCACCTCCTCGAAGGGCTGTATCCCTTCCGGTTTCACGTCGATGACACGGAAGATGACCATCCCGCGGCGGAAGGAATAGATCGGGCTGACGCTGCCCTTGGGGCGCTTGAACAGGAAGTCGCTGGCCGCCTGGTTCCGCCCGAACCGCGGGATGAAAGCGCCGTGGCGGACGTTCTTCAACGTGTCGCGCTCGACATTGTACACCCGCGCGGCATTCTCGAAGCCGTTCTCGTCGGCCTCGTCCCGGAAGCCTTCCGCCCTCGTGCGCATCTCGTCGAGGGTCTCCGGGCTCCGCTTGATCTTGATCAGGATGTGGCGCGCCTTGACCTCTTCCGCCTCGCCCTTGCCCCGGCGGTCATCGACACGGATGATGTGGTACCCGAAACGGGAGAGGACCGGCCCGACCAATGCCCCCTTCGCCGCTCCGAAGGCGGCCTCCTCGAAGGGCGGGACCATGCGTCCGCGCCCGAACCAGCCGAGGTCGCCCCCCTTGGCGGCGCTGTTGTCGTCGCTGTATTCCTTCGCAAGCTCCTCGAAGTCCTCGCCGCCCTTGATGCGCTCCATCAACTCCTCGGCGAGCCGCAGGGCATCGAGGGAGTCCTCGCGGGAGGGCTCATCGGGGAAAAGGACGTATTCCACCGTCCGCTCTTCGGGCAGGCGGAACTCTTCTCTCCGTTCGTCGTACAGGCGGCGCAGCTCCTCCTCGCTTACCGCGCTGCTGTCCACCTCCATGTTTCGCGCGGCGACCAGCACGTAGCTGGCGACAGCCGTGGAGTTGGAGCGGAAAAACTCATCGCGGGCTTCCGGCTCGGAGACATGCCCGGCGGAGGAGATCCGCTGCACCATCTTCTGCTGGAACAGCGACTCGCGGACATTGTTCTCGAGGGCGATAACGAAGTTCACATTCTGCGGGTCCGCAATGATCTGGCGGTAGAGGTTCATGTCGAAGGCGCCCGTGCTGTCCAGGAAGTTGGGGTTCTTCGTCACCGAGGGAGGCGGGAAGTTCTGCACCGTGAAGGCGACCTCGTCGTCCGTGACGACGATCCCGATTTTCCTGCGCCACTTGTCCAGCAGGACCTGGTTGACCAGCCCGTCCCAGACCTCGTTTCGGATCTGGCGCATCTTGGCGTCGCTGATGGGCTCATCGGAGTTCTGCCGCTCGAGCGCGATGCGGTTCTGCAGGGCGGTTTCATACTGTTCCTGGGTGATCTTGACCTTGTCGACCTTGCCGACGATACCGGGCTCGATGGGGCCGGAGAAGCCTCCCATGCCCCAGGAGAAGATGATCGTGGCGATAAAGGCGAAGACGAGGATCCAGAGAACCGTCTTCATGTTCTTGCGAAGGGCGGTCATCATAATGGTTAATCTCCCGAACGGAGCGGTCGTGCCGTGCCGCCGGACCCATGCCGCGCGGCGCAAGCGGAAAATATAGACTCCCCCTCAGGTACCTGCAAGGGCGGGTTTCCCCGGGCGGAGGGGGTGCGGCCGCCGTCATCGGCGAAGCCCGGTCTCCGGGGGTGATTGGGAAGAGGGTAACGAAGAGAGGAGGAGAGCATCCAAGGGAGGGAACCGTCGCGGTGGTTTCCTCGTAAGCTGGGAAACAGGTACAGTTTGGTCCGCGCGAACCGCGTCCGGTACATTGACGCGCCGGAGATACGCCGTGAGCTTATGGCCGCAGTGCAGCGGCCGCGAGGACGAATTGCAGGAAAACACAGGGAGAATGAGATGCCGACAATGGTCCGCGCCCCGCTGGTGGGGGGAATGAAATTCGTCGCGGAGACGAAGAGCGGGCACGAGGTCATCATGGATGCCGCTCCGAACGTGGGCGGCGAGGATTCCGCCGCGCGCCCGGCCGAGATGCCGCTGGTCGGTCTCGCCGGGTGCACCGGGATGGACGTTGTCAGCATCCTGCGCAAGATGCGTCAGAACTTCACCCGGTTCGAGGTCGAGATCGACGGCCTCGAACGCGCCGAGGAGCACCCCAAGGTGTGGCTGGAGTTGCGCGTGATCTTCCATGTCGAGGGAGACCTGAACCCGGAGAGGCTGACCCGGGCGATCGACCTCTCCCGCTCCCGCTATTGCAGCGTCTCGGCCGGCATGAGGGGTGTCACGAAGATCCATTACCGCTATGTCCTCAACGGCGAAACGGTGGACCTGCCGGATGTCGTGGAGACATGACGGCGAGCTGAGCATGAAGTGAGTGTGTCGACCTGCCTCGTGCAGAGTTGGCCTCGACGGCGGACCCTCCTCCCCTGATTCCTCCGGGATCCGCCGTCATTTTTTTCTCCACGAGGCGGTCCAGGGGATCCCCGGGGCGGAGCGCCCGCGCCGCCGGGTGGTCGATGGTGTCCGCTCTCTACCATGGCTCAATCTCCCGGTTGGTTCGTATACTCTATTGAGGGACAGTGGAGTCCGCCCATGCAGCGCCGGGGGCGGCAGGCATCTTCAACCGGGGGGCGCGCCGATGCCAAGGAGTCCGGGCAACACCAAGAGCGTGGATGACCGCATCCGCGCGCAAGTGGAGATCTGGCGCCGCCAGGCCTACGCACCGGAAGAGGCGGAGCGGGCCGAACCGGCCCCCGTGTTCCTCACGCTTTCACGCCAGTTCGGCTGCCACGCTTTCGCCCTCGCCGAGGCGGTGGTCCGCCGGATCGAGGTGCGCACCGGTGAGGTTTTCGAGATCTTCGACCGGAAGCTCCTCGAGGAGATCAGCGGGCGGCGGGATGTCGCATCACGGTTGATCGAGAGCCTGACCGAGCGCACGCGCAGCGAGGTCGAGGACTGGGTGGTGGGCCTGTTCAGCGGGGCGGAATCGGAGATGAGCGCCTACCGCCGCCTCGCGCGCACGGTGCGCGCCATCGCCACCAAGGGACGCTGCATCCTCATCGGCCGGGGTTCGGCGGTGCTCACCCGCGACCTGCCGGGCGGGATCCATGTCCGTCTCGTCGCACCGGTCGAGTGGCGGGTGAGAACCCTGAAGCTGCACCCCCATCCGAACGTTCCGGCGGAGCGCGAGGCGGTCCTCCGCATGGACCTGGAGCGGGAGAGCTTCATCCGTAAATACCTGGGCGCCGATGTCAACGACCCGACTCTCTACCACCTGGTGCTGAACAACGCCCGCCTCTCCATCGGACGGCAGGCGGAACTCATCCTGCACCTGATCGAGACGATCACCACCGGCGCCGAGCCGCTCGGTCTCGAGGAGGAGTAGCCGGCGGGGTCAGGTCGCAGAGACCCTGCCGCCGGGCATTTCTCCCTCCAGCGGCCGCGCGAGGACCAGCACGTTGCCGTCGGGGTCGGCGAAGTAGGCGGCTTCGTCCCCCCAGTCCCGCGCGGCGAGCGGCGAGAGCAACCGTGCCCCCGCTCCCTTCAACCGGTCGATGGCCCCCGGCAGGTCCGCGCAGTGGAAATAGATCTCCGTGCCCGTTGTCGCGCCGCCCCCCGGCCCTCCGGCCGGCTGCACCCCCGTGTTCGCCGCGAAGTGTTCCCGCTTGTAAAGCCCCAGCCCGCGGCCGTCCGGCAGGGCGAACTCCACGTAGACAGGCGCCTCCACCCGCAGGGGCCAGCCGAAGGCCTCCTCGTAGAACCGCCGTGAACGATCCAGGTCACCCACGGCGAGGATGGTGAGCACGTGGCGCGGCAGGGGACCGGGGCGCCGTTCGCGCTTGTCGAGG
Organism: uncultured bacterium; assembly: GCA_964404605.1. Taxonomy (GTDB): domain Bacteria; phylum Electryoneota; class Electryoneia; order Electryoneales; family Electryoneaceae; genus CAYOKT01. Next base: position 57 of record CAYOKT010000103.1, on the reverse strand, counting down.
GGGAGGGGGACGGTGGGGTCGCTGTCCATGCGTACCTCTGCCGGTTGTCGTGAGGGG
>CAYOKT010000102.1:0-9244 GCA_964404605.1 uncultured bacterium | reverse complement strand
TTCACTCTCTTCATCATACCGCTCCCGGCTATCATCCCCACGCGGGATGGCCCGCCCCGGCGCCCTACTTCACGAGGACCACGCGCCCGTGGCGCGCGACACCTGACAGGCGCACGGCGAACAGGTAGGTCCCCGAGGGGAGGGAAGAGAGGGACAGCGTCCACCGCTGCTCGCCCGCGCCGAGGGTTCTGCGCTCCAGCATCACCTCCCGGCCGAGCAGGTTGCAGAGCGCCAGCTCCGCGGACCCGCCGGAAGCGAGCTTCAGCCGCAGCACCGCCGCGCCGTTGGTCGGGTTCGGGTATACCCCCACAAGGCGGAAACCGCCCGGCAGCGGCCCCGCCGTCCCCGGCGCGACACCCCCTTCGATCGCGACCAGGGCCGCCGGGATGTCGATGATCCCGTATCCCATCTCGAAGTCGGGCGTAAAGGCCTGGCTCGCGGTCGCGCGCAGGGCGACGATCAACTGCACCGGCGAGAGGTTCGGGTTCGCCTGGAGCAGCAGCGCCGCCGCACCCGAGGTAGCCGGGCAGGAGAACGAGGTGCCGTTGACGTCGAGATACTCCCCGGTGGAGTAGGGGTCCACCGCGCCGCAGTCCTCGCCCATCGCCGCCACGTCCGGCTTGACCCGGCCGTCGGCGGTCGGCCCCCGTGAACTGAACCCCGAGACCTCGCCATACCGGTTCACCGCCCCCACCGCGAGCACCGAGTCGCCGTCCCCGGGCGCGACCAGCCCGGAGCTTCCACGGTTGCCCGCCGAGGAGATCACCAGCAGCCCGCGCGCCGCGGCGGCGTCCGCCGCCACCGTGGTCACCGCCGTGTTGCCGTCAAAATCAACCCCCTCGTACCAGTCCGAGTAGCCGAGGCTGGTGGAGACCAGGTCCGCGCCGTGGGTCTCCGCCCACTCCAGCCCCGCCACCCAGTAATCCTCCTCGGCGGGATACTCGTCCGAAGCGTCCTCGGTGCGCACCAGGAGCACCTCGGCGTCCGGCGCGACCCCGACCATGCTGCGCGGGGCATCAGCGACCGTCACGGAGAGCGCCTTGGTGCCGTGGTCGTGCGTCTCGACGGCTTCACTGCCGTCAATCGCGTTCCACACCCCGGCGATGACCAGGTTTGCGAACGCCTGGTGGTCGTACACCCCGATGAAGCCGGAATCGAGGAAACCGATGCGCACCCCGGCGCCGGTGTACCCCGCGGCGTGCGCCTCCGGCACGCCGATCAGCGCATCCTGGTACCAGGCCGCCCCGTAGTGCGTCGAATCGAACTCGGCGACCCCGCGCGCCTCCCACTCCACGCCCGGTTTCGCCCGGGCCGGCCGCTGCGGTTCCGGCGGGGTTACCCGGCGCCCCCGCGCGACGGGCCGCACCTCCCGCACGTGCGGCAGGCGGCGGATCGCCTCCCGCTGCGCCGGGTCGGCAATCACCGAGATCGCGTTCAGCCACCGGCTCGCCGCCCGCTGCACCGCGCCGGTCCGGAGCACGGCGGCGAGATCCGCCGGATGGGGGGGAAGGTCGCCCGCGAGCAGAGCGCGCCCCATGGAGCGCCGCCTGCGCTCCAGCGCCTTGGCGTCCAGGCCCGCGAGCGCCCGGCGACGTGCCGTAGCCGAGGTGTCCCGGCGGTCGAAGAACACCCACCAGGCGCCCGGTTCATCTTCCCCGGGCAGGGGAGGGGCGGAAAACAGGGCTCTCGGACAGGCCACCAGGAGGGTCAGGGTGAGCAGGGTTACAGAAAGGGATGTGCGTCGCATCGTCATGGCATCTCCGGCGGGAGGGGTCGTCCGGCGCGCCGGCCGCACCCCTCGACAACGTGCCTCCAGCAGGTCAATCTATATCCCCCGCGGGCCGATTGCACCCCTTCACGGGATGCTGTCATCGAGAAACCCCGATGAAACCCGGGGCACCCGCCTTCGCCACGCTTCGGCGTGGCGAGAGCCCCAGGCCACCCTCCGCGCCCGCCGGGCGGCCTACAGGCGTACCCACTCGAGCCCCATCAGCAGGGCGAGGAGGAGAAACAGCAGCGAGAGGGCGATGCGTGTCGCCCCGAAGTGCCGTTTCGACCAGGCGGCGAAGCGCTCGGAGGCGACCCCGCCGTAGGCGAGCAGGAACACCACCACCAGCGGCGTGATGAAGAGCAGGTTGTAGAGCACGAGGTAGAAGAGGGCGTTCGCGCGGAGCGCGGGCTCATGGAGGACGAGAACGATGGTCGGCAGGTACACCTGCCCGGTACAGGCCGCCTCGAAGAGGCTGACCAGCGCGCCGATGCCCACCGCCCCGGCGAACAGGCTTCGCGACTTCAGGCCCCGCCGCATCACGGCATGGATGCGTTGCTTGTTCGCCGTCGAAAGCTGGAGCCACTGCCCGGAGGTCTTCCTCCCCCCGGTGTAATAGGCCACCGTGTCGCGCAGGGAGACGAGCAGGAGAACCACGAGAAGCAGCAGCGTCACCGCGTAGATGCCCCGCGAGACCGCCCGGTAGGCCGAGAGCGCCTGCAGCGCGCGGAACGCCCCGAGCCCGAGCAGGAGGTAGACGATGAACACCGCGGCGGTGAACCCGATCCCGACCCCCAGCATCTGCCGCCGCGAACCGCCCGCGTAGGCGAGCATCGCGAGGAAGAAGACGATCGTGGCGAAGGCGCAGGGGTTGACTCCGTCCAGCAGGCCCGCGAGGAGAACCGTCCACAGGCTGAGGGAGCGGAACAGCTCCGCCGCGCGGCGGGTGCCGCCCTCCCCGGCGGCCGGCGGCACGAAGGTGACCTCCCCGCGCTCCAGCGCGCCGCCGATGGCCGCGTTCAGCCGCTCCAGCAGCTGCCCGCGCCCGAGCACCCGGGACTCACCGATGTAGAAGGAGAAGGGGCTGCTCCGCTCCGGCCCGCCGTAGTGCTCACGCGCCGCGAGCAGGCGGGCGAAGCCCCCGGGCTCGTCGGTGGGAATCTCCTCGATGCGGATCGCGCCGTCCCACCGCCGCCGCAGGGCGGGCAGGGCCTGCTCCTTCACCCGACGGCAGCTCTGGCAGGCAGGGGAATAGAAGAAGAGAACCTCAAGCGGTTTTTCACCGGCACCCGAAAGGGCCGCTGGGGCCGGGCTGTGAGATTCCGTGGCCCCCGGAGTCGGAGAGACGTCCTCTTGCCCGGCGCTCCCCTCCGCGCCAACTGTCAACCCCCCGGCACGGGCTTCGGCGCTCCCGCCAGCCGTATCGACCTCTCCGGTTCCACCGTTACCCCCGGACGCCGCACCGCCAAGTCCGGGCAGCACATCCACCACGAGGCGCAGGCGGATGACATCCAGCGCGGGGTCATCGGTGAAGACGTAGAGGATCTTTTCGCCTCGTCCGTCCGGCTCCTCGGGCTCGACATGGAAGGAGAAGGCGAGGTCCCGGCGCAATCCCCCGCGCCCGGCGGGCAGCAGCTCCGCCGTGATGCAGTCGCAGGTGACCTCGACGTCCAGCAGTCCGAGGGGAGCGGCGTCCCCGCCGCCGGGAGGGGTGAATCGCAGGGTGTCGCGGAACAGGTCGCCGCGGTGGCGGGCACCGTACTCCAGCCGCGCCTCCCGTCCCGCGAGCCGCACCGCGCGGGAAGCCTCTCCCCCCGGCGGGACGGCGAGCAGGAGCAGAAGCGCGAGAAGGCCGGCCGGAAGGCCCCGGTACCGGAGCTGTGCAAACCGCCCGGCCATCATGGCGCCCGCACGACGCCCGCGGATTACGGTCCGCTCAGCCCCCAATCAACTCGCCTTCCTTGTTCTTCTTGAAGACGGGTTTCATGCGCTCTTTGGGGATTTCCGCCTCGCGCCAGGTGGTGATTCTGACGGTCTTGATGTGCACCGGCTCGAGCGGGATGTCCCGCGGCCCGGTCTCCACCGCCGCGATCTTATCGACGACGTCCATCCCGGCGACGACCTCGCCGAACACCGTGTACTTGCGGTCGAGGTGGGGAATGTCGGTCAGGCAGATGTAGAATTGGCTGTCGGCGGAGTTGGGGTCGGCGCTGCGCGCCATGCCGAGCGTCCCCCGCAGGTGCTTGAGGGTATTGAATTCCGCCTTGAGGTTCTGGTCCGTGCCCCCGGAGCCGTACTTGCCGGGCGGGGTGTCGGGAAGGGCCGTACTCGGATCTCCGGACTGGATCACGAAGCCGGGCACCACCCGGTGCCACAGCACCCCGTCGTACACCCCCTCCTCCGCGAGCCGCTTGAAGTTGGCGACGTGTTCCGGAGCCACGTCCGGGTAGAAGGCGAGCACGATCTCGCCGAAATCCGTCTCAAGAACCGCCACCTGGTCTTTCACGCCGCCTCCGCATCCGATCGCCGCCAGTCCCATGGCCCCAAGCAGCAGGGCCGCCATCCACCGTTTCATCCGCCACACTCCCGTAAACTGTCCATGCACCGGGTGTCTCTCCAGGCACAGCCGGTGCCGCCTGTACCCGAACCGGCCGTTCGGCCGCCCCTCCGCCGGGGTGAAACCCGGCCTTCACCGCGCGCGGCTGCCGTTTCGCAGCACTTCCCGCACCGGTCCCGCGGCCACCCACGGCCCCGGAGTCCTCTGCGCCGCGACCTCGATACGGGCTTCCTCGCCCGCCGCCGCGAGTGTTTCGGCGAAGACCTCCCGCGCGAGGCCCGGGGCGTTGTTCTGTTCGCTGAGGTGGGCGAGGATCACCGCGCGTGTCCCCTCGCGCACCGCCTCGGCGGCGAGCAGCGCGCCCTCCTCGTTGCTCAGGTGGCCCAGAGGTGAGGCGATGCGCCGCTTGATGACACGGGGATAGGGACCTGTTTCGAGCATCTCCGGGTCGTGGTTCGCCTCGCAGACCAGCACCTCCGCCCCCGCCGCGACCTCGAGCGTCTCCTCGTCCCACCGCCCGAGGTCGGTGACCACCGCCGCGCTGCCGCAATCGGCCTCGAAACGGTACACCACCGGATCGAGCGCATCGTGGCTGACACGCGCCGTGGTAACCCGGAAAGCCCCGGCGGCCTGCCCGCGCCCATCCGTGGCCCGCACCCGGACGCCATCGGGAATCACCCCGCGCAGGGCCCGCAGCGTGCCGCGCGAAGCCCACACCACCGGGCGATAGCGCTTCAGCAGCATAGCGAGCCCGCGCACGTGGTCCGTGTGCTCGTGGGTCAGGAACAGGTGGTCCACGTCGCCGAGCCGCCGCCCGATCTCCTCCGCCCCGCGGGAGAGCCGGCGCAGGCTGACCCCGGCATCGACGAGGATCGCGGTGCCTCCGCCCTCGATCCAGTAGGCGTTTCCCTTGCTGCCGGAGGCGAGGGGACAGACCGCAAGCGGGGCATCAGCCGCGGGCATGGCGGCTCCCCGGCTCGACCACCGGTACCTCCCGCAGGTGGGGCGGGAGGTCATCGGGCGGCCAAGTCTGGATCTCGAGTGTGAGCAGCGCCTCGACCGGCTCCGGCGGGCGGAAGCGCCCGCCGCTGCGGTCGACGAGCAGCGCATAGGCGACCACCCGGCCGCCCGCGGCCCGGACCGCATCGGCCGCCTTGAGAACGCTGGTCCCGGTGGTCACCACGTCCTCGATCAGGAGTACCCGCCGGCCGTGAACGTCGAAGCCGCGGCGCAGCTCCATCCCGCCGTCCGCCCTCTTTTCGGTGAAATAGGCCAGGGTCCCAAGCTGGCGGGCCATCTCGTAGGAGAGGATCACCCCGCCGGTCACCGGCCCGACCACGACCTCCGGCTCGTACCGGCGCACCCGCTCCGCCAGTTCGCCGACCAGCCGGGCGGTGGTCTCCGGGTCCTCGAGAAGACGGAACTTCTCCACGTAACGGTCCGAGTGCAGCCCGCTGGCCAGCTTGAAGTGCCCCTCCAGCAGGGCGCCGCGCCGCCTCAGCAACTCAAGGATTTCCGCGTCGTTCATCGGTCGATGACACCTTGTGACTCGTCGATGGCCCCCACGTGAAGGGGCCGACAATCGAGGAGGCGGGATTCCTCTCCACGCCCCGCCGCCATTCGCCGCGCCTACTCCATCCACCGCCGCGCGATCTGGTCGAGGCGCTCCCGCTGCCGGCGGTTGATCTCGACGAAGCGGACCTGCACCTCGACATGCGTCGTGCGGTTCGGGTCGGCGCTCACGCGGCGGATCTCCCCGGAGAGCCCGTACAGCTCCTCCCCGTTCTCGAGGGTAAGATCGAGGTAGAGCATCTTCCCCACCGGGCTGACCCCCACCTCGAGGAGGGGCACCCGCGGGGAGGAGAAGAGGAGCCCGCCGCCGGAGATGTCCTTCACCAGCCCGCGAAGCGTCTCCCCGCCGCTCGGCGTGGCGCGGAAACGCACCACGCCGCCCAGCTCCGCACGTGGATGCTCGCGGCGTTGGTAACGGGTGATCCTCGCGGGAAACGCAAGCCGCGGGTGCGGCTTTCCCTTGATGGCCTCGTGGGAGAGCACCTTGGTCAGGAACTGGTAGGCCGAGTCCTCGCGGAAATACCGAACGAGAATCTCTTGTCCCGGCAGAAGCTCCTCGCCGCCGAGGTCCGGAATGGTGATCACAATCCCGCGTGCATCCAGCGCCGCGATGCGCACGTCGAAGGAGAACACGCGCTCCCCGAGTTCCGCGCGGCACGAGAGCTTCTCGCGCAGGAACAGCTTGCGGGGATCCTCTCGACTCTCCGCCACCTTTCCCTCGCTTGTATCTCTTTCCGGATCAGGCGCGCTGCTCTTTCGCCCGGGTGATGCTGTCCGCCAGCCTGCGCGCCTCCTCGCCCGCCCGCTCGGCGAAATCCTCCCCGCCGGAGGCATATAAAATGCTCCGCGAGGCGTTGATCAGTCCCGGTGCGGCGCCCTCCGCCAACCCGGCGGCCACCGCCGCCTCGAGGTCGCCCCCCTGCGCGCCGATGCCGGGCAGCAGCCAGGGAAGCTCCGGCGCGGCGGCGCGCACGCCGGCGAGCCGGTCCGCCTTCGTCGCCCCCACCACCAGCCCGATGTTGCCGTGCTCGTTCCAGCGTTCCGCGGCAAGGTGCACGATGTGAAGGTACAACGGCCCGGACGGACCGCCGTGCCCCTGAACCTCCTCCGCGCCGGGGTTCGAGGTGAGCGCGAGAAGGTATATGCCCTTCTCCGCCCGCTCGCTGAAGGGGCGGACGGTGTCCGACCCGAGGTAGGGGTTCACCGTCACCGCATCGAAGCCCCAGCGGTCGAACAGCGCCATGGCGTACCGCTCGGCGGTGCTCCCGATGTCGTTCCGCTTGCCGTCCCCGATGAGAATTGCATCCGGCGCCCGGTCTCGCACCGCCTCGATCGCCCGCTCAAGCGCCTCCTCGCCCTCGCGCCCCAGCGCCTCGAAAAAGGCGAGGTTCGGCTTGTAGGCGGCGGCGTACGGCGCCGTCGCGGCGATGATCTCCTCGAGGAAACGCGCCGCCGCGCCCCGGCTGTCCCGCAGCGGCTCCGGGAACCGTTCCGGCACCGGGTCCAGCCCGACGCAGAGGTGGCTGCCCGCGGTCGCCCGGCGCAGTCTCTCGATGTACCCCATCCACCCCTCCGGATACGATGGCCTCAAGGTAGCCGTCCGCCTCTCTCCCCGCAAGAGGGACACCGGGGCCGCGGGGTGCGCGCCGGGCACCCCTCCCGCCGTCAACCCCGCGCCGCGCGGCTGCGCCCATCCGACGTAACGCGCGCCGCCCCCACCCGCAGTGAAGTTCCGCTCCCGCGGGTCTCCCGCGCCCCGCCGACCTTGCCGCTCTCGCGCCCCGCTTCTATATTCGTGCTTTCGCGGCAGGGTCCGCGCGGCTGCGCCACGGGGTGCGGCATCCACCGAGGGAGAACAGGATGGCGGCGAAGAAGAAAAGCCTGATGGACATCATCGGCGCGCTGGCGAAGCGGCGCGGCTTCGTCATGCCGACCAGCGAGATCTACGGCGGCATCGGCTCCAGCTACGATTACGGCCCCCTCGGCGTCGAGATGAAGCGCCGTATCGCCGACCTCTGGTGGCGCGAGATGGTGCGCAAACACGACAACATCGTCGGCATCGACTCCTCGATCATCATCCACCCGCGCACCTGGGAGGCGAGCGGGCATGTCGAGGGTTTCACCGACCCGCTGGTCGACTGCCGCCAGTGCAAGACCCGCTTCAAGGCGGATGACCTCGTCGAGTACGCCCAGCGGGCAAAGGGGCTGGAAGAGCCGCCGCTCACCCCCGACGGCCACCACCTCGACCCGGACCACCCCGAGTATGCCAAGCTGCCCTGCCCGCAGTGCGGCACACGCGGCACACTCACCGCCCCGCGCAACTTCAACCTGATGTTCAAGACCTTCATCGGCCCGGTGGAGGAGGCCGCCGCCACGGTGTTCCTGCGCCCGGAAACCGCCCAGGGAATCTACACCGACTACCCCCAGGTGCAAACCGTCGCGCGCCTGAAACCGCCCTTCGGCATCGCCCAGGTCGGCAAGGCCTTCCGCAACGAGATCACCCCGGGTAACTTCATCTTCCGCACCCGCGAATTCGAGCAGATGGAGATGCAGTTCTTCGTCAAGCCGGGCGATGAGGACGAGTGGATGGAGTTCTGGAAGAATGAGCGGCTCTCCTTCTGGCGGGACAGTATCGGCATTCGCGGGGAGAGCCTGCGCCTCCGCGAACACGGGCCCGACGAGCTTGCCCACTACGCGAAGAGCGCCTGGGACATCGAGTACGACTTCCCCTTCGGTTGGGCGGAGTTCGAGGGGATCCACAACCGCACGGATTATGACCTCCGCCGGCACGCCGAGTTCAGCGGCAAGGACCTCGCCTACTTCGACGACCAGACCCGCGAGCGCTATTTGCCGTACATCGTCGAGACCTCCGCGGGCCTGAACCGCGGCCTGCTCGCGACGCTGCTTGACGCCTACGACGAGGACGAGGTCGAGGGGCACACCCGCGTCGTCCTCCGCCTCGACCCGAAGGTCGCCCCGATCACCGCGGCGGTGTTCCCGCTGATGAAGAGGGACGGCCTCCCCGAGATCGCGCGCAAGCTGTACGAGGAGCTGAAGCTCGAGTTCAACGTCTTCTACGACGAGACGGGTAACATCGGGCGGCGCTACCGGCGGCAGGACGAGGCCGGCACCCCCTTCTGCTTCACCATCGACCACCAGACCCTCGAGGATGGCACCGTCACCATCCGCGACCGCGACACCCTGGAGCAACCCGAACGGCCCTCGCTGGGCCATGTCGCCGCCCTGCTCGCAGAAAAGCTGCGGGGCTGAGCCGCCCGCGGGGCCCGCAGGGTCGCCCGGAAGCGCCTGCCACGCAGAAGCTCGGCGTAGGCGGAAGCCGCATCCCG
>CAYOKT010000101.1:0-9793 GCA_964404605.1 uncultured bacterium | reverse complement strand
GCGGGGTGGCCCTGACTGACGTGTTGCAGGGGCACGGCGCGCCGTGCCCCTGCGTCGCTGGAAATCACCCCGGGAGCGTTTTACCATGGCGCTCGACGAGGTGGACTTTCAGGTTCTCGTGGGGGGATGTGCTGCTTACTTGCTCGGCCAGTCCCCGGTGGCCTTGATGTACTCCGCGTAATCTTCCACCGTCATCTCGGGTCGTCCGAGGTCCGCCCAGGTCTCTTCGCTCCAGTTCTCCTCACGGTGAGTCGAGCACCAGTCGCTCAACTGGACAAGGGTGTGAAACTGCGGCTGGAACATCGCCGCCAGGCGCATCGGCCAGAGGGGCATGTGGCGCAGCCGGATGGAAGGATCGTAGGCCGCGATGAAGCGGCGGGCGGCCTCATCGAAACCGAGTGGTTCGGGCCCCTGCACCTCGTACACCCGGTCCCGGCGGCCCTGCCGGAACGCCTCGGTGACCTGCCGCGCGTAGTCGTCCCCCGCGATCCAGTAGAGCGGCAGGAAATCGGGCCCGAAACGTATCAAGGTGCCCTTGCGGACAAAGAGCGGCAGGGACTCGTAGAACCAGGAGGGCCGGAAAATCAGGTAGGGATGCCCGGAGGACCGGATCGCCTCCTCCGCCTCGAACTTCTGGTCCATGTCCAGCCACCAGCCGGTCCGTTGGCAGCGAAGCGTACTCAATTTCGCCACGAGGACTTCCCGCCGTCCTCCCAGCGCCTTGAGGACGTTTTTCGTGCCGTCCAGCTCCGTCCGAAAACCGGCGCGGTGATTCTCGGTCGCGAGGTTGATGTAGACCGCATCGACCCCGTCCGCCGCCCGGCGGATGCTCTCCGGGTTCCTCAGGTCGCCCTCGATGACCTCGGTTCCCTCGGGCAGGAGTTCCCGCGCCGCCTCCGGGCGGCGGGCGAAGGCGACAAGCGGGAACCCGGCCTCGGCCAGGCGTCGCGCCACCGGGCGCCCGAGCATGCCATAACCGCCGATGAGCAGAATGCGCTTCATGACCCCCCCCTGTTGTCAACGCACCGCAGCGTTCTTTCGCGTTATATCATGTTAAGAAATCCGCAAGGCCATAAACAGGATACAAGATGCCGGCTTTCATTTCGCCGGACGACTCCCACTTCCCCGTGGAGAGTGGTCCCGGGATGTGGAGGAGTGTTCCAAGGCGTCCCCCTACGGAGCGAGCAACCCGCCGCCCGCCGTATATTTGCCTTCAATCCGGGAAATGCCGGTTCAACGACAGGAAGCAGGATGACGGCGAAAGGCGCCAAGAAGGCCTACAAGCTCACTTCGTTCACGACCTGCGCCGGTTGAGCGAGCAAGCTTGATCCGGCGGTGCTGGATCGCCTGCTCCCGAAACTGCCGCAGTACAACCACCCGGACCTGCTCATCGGGCCGAGGACACTGGACGATGCCGGGGTGTTCCGCCTCAGCGCCGAGCTGGCGCTGGTGCAGACGGTGGACCTGTTCACCCCCATCGTGGACGACCCGTTCGACTATGGCCGGGTCGCGGCCGCGAACAGCCTCTCGGACATCTACGCGATGGGCGGGCGGCCGGTCACCGCGCTGAATATCATCGCCTTCCCGGAGGGGAGGCTCGACGAGGAGGCGCTGGCCCTCATCCTCCAGGGCGGCGCGGTGGTCTGCGAGGAGGCGGGAGCGGTCGTCGCCGGGGGCCATTCGATCACCGACAAGGAGCTGAAGTACGGCCTCGCGGTCACCGGAACCGTGCACCCCGACCGGATCCTGACCAACTCCGGCGCGCGGCCCGGAGACCACCTCCTGCTCACCAAGCCCCTCGGCACCGGGTTGATCGCCAACGCCCTGATGCAGGGAAAGGCGCGGGAGGAGTGGGTCGCCTCATCGGTCGAGGTCATGGTCCGCCTGAACCGCATCGCCGCCGAGGCCGCCGCCCGGTTGGGGGCTCATGCGGTCACCGACATCACGGGGTTCGGCCTGCTCGGCCACGCCCACGAGATGGCCGCCGCGTCCGGCGTCTCCTTCGCCCTCTCCACCTCCGCGCTCCCCGTGCTGCCGGGGGCGGAACGTGTCGCCGCCACGGGGAAGTTCTACTCCGGCGGCGAGGTGCGGAACAAGGCCTACGTGGAACCGCTGCTCGAAGTGTCGCCCGATGTACCCGAGGTGATGCTCCGTTACGCCACCGACCCGCAGACCTCGGGCGGGCTGCTGATCGCCGCCGCGCCGGAGTCCGCCGAGGCGATGCGGGGGGAGATCGCGGAGGCCGGCGAGACCGCCGTGCGCATCGGCGAGGTCCTCGAGGGAACCCCCGGACGGGTTCTGCTGCGTCCCTGAGAAACACGGCTGCGCCCGCGAGCCGGGCAGCCCCCATTGAAGCACGTCGTCCCGCTCCCGCCGGGCCGCCCCGGTCATCCTGGAATCGGGCGGCGGCGATCGCATTCCCCGAGAGACACACCAACTTATTGACCTCCTTGAGATTACCTTTCGATTCATCGCTCTCCCGGCGGGGTTGGGTCGCCATAGCTTGTGATCCCCGTCGCTTGCGAGGTCGGGGGAGGGGCCCTACCTTACCGGTACTCAATCGGGGTCAGGGAGTAGGGAAGTCATGAAAAGATCAGAACTTAGGTTCGGGATTTTTCGGATTCCCACGGCGGTGGCACTCGCACTTTCCACCGGACTGCTCACCCTCCTGCCGGCCGGCGGGATCACGGCGCAAATCCTGCTCGATCACGGCTCGACGATCTGTGCCCCCCTCGGGCTGGAGCTCCAGCACGAAATCCCGCCGCTGGATTCGATGCTCGCCGCTCTCGGGTATGACACCTTGATCGCCGCGGAGCCCTCGGACACGCTGACCGGTAAGCTCGAGGCGGGGACGCGCTGGACCACCGGGTCGCGGCACGTCGTACTGGATGAGCTGATCGTCGCCCTTCGCGACACGCTCACCATCGAGCCGGGGGTCGTGGTGGAACTCGGCCCGATGGCATCGCTGACCATCGAGGGAACCCTTCTCGCCCGGGGCACGCCGGACCGTCCCATCGTCTTCCGCCGTTCCGATCCCTCCTCCCCCTGGGGGCGGGTGCAGTTCCTCGGAGCGACCGCCGCGGTGTACGACGATGACGGGAACTACCTCGAGGGCGGCATCCTCGAATATGCCGCGCTCGAGGGAGGCGGCGCCGCCTCGGGGGCGTTCCGCGAAGGGATGCTGCTCTGCTCGGGCTCCTCGCCCTACCTGCACGCCCTGCTCCTGCGCGGCGGCCGCGCCGCCAACGGCGGAGGAATGGCGCTGGTCAGCGGATCGAATCCCCTCGTCGAGGACTGCCGGATCGTGGACAACGTCGCGACCGGGAACGGCGGCGGGGTGTACATCAGCCTGAACGCGCAGGCGGTGCTGAGAAACAGCGTGCTCTTCGGCAACAGCGCCGGGCGGGACGGCGGCGGGGTGTACATCTCCTTCAGCCCCGCGAAGGTCGAGCGCTGCGTTCTCGAGAGCAATCACGCCGGGCGGGACGGCGGGGCGGTCGCCCTCGGCGGATCCCAGCCGGTTCTGATCGACAACGTGTTCCGCTATAACACGGCGGATAACGAGGGAGACCTGGTCATCCTCCGGGCGGGCGTGGAGCCCGTGATCACCGGGAACAGTTTCCTCGTCAGCGAAGATCGCACGGCGGTCGTCACCCAGGCCGGCAGCGCGGCGGGCGCGATCATCGAAGCGGAGAACAACTGGTGGGGCACGGTGCAGGACTTCCTCCTCGACCGGCTCCGCCTCGACCGCGCGGTGGACCCGCAGCGGCCCATGGTCAACCTGGATCCCGTCCTTCGCGGCCCCCCGGACAGCGCGCCGCTCCGCGCCGACTCCGCGGCGGAATTCCAGGTCTATGAGGATGCGGAGTTCACCCGGCTCCTCCCCACCGACTACTTCGGTTTCGAATCGCCGCTCTACTTCCGCCTCGTCGGGCAGGGAGCACACCCCGAAGTGCAGGATTGGGCCCTGATCGACCTGATGTCGGGATCGGGCGAAATGCTGAGGGTGACGCTGAACGAGACAACTCCCAACAGCGGGGATTTCCGCGGCAGCGCCAGTCTTACCGACAACACCGACGTGGATGACCATACGCTCGGGGCGCCGGTGGGTGATGAAGTCACCATGATCCCTTACGGCTTCGATGAACTCGCCATCAGCAAACCGGTGCGACTCCAGCAGCCCTTCGCCCGGGAGCCGTACCTGATGGGGATCGACGACCTGACGCACCTGATCGACGATGCGCCCACCCTGATGTGGACCTACTTCGAGCCGAGGCTTCGGCCGCAGCGACGCCTGCGTTTCGAAGTGCTGGACGAGGAGGGCGGGGTGTTCTGGTCCTCCGGCGAGGTGGACAGCACCGCATCGCGTTACACCTACTTCGGCCCGCCGTTCACCCCCGGCCGCTCCTTCACCCTGCGCCTCCGGGTGGACAACGCCATCGCCTGGTCGGACCCGACCGACCTCGTGTTCCACCGGAACAGCGTACCTCCCGCGCCGGAGGTTCTCCGGCCTGAACCGAGCGTGGTCCTCCAGACCCAGACCCCGCTCATCGAACTGGGAATCGATCCCGACCGGGAAGGCGATTCGCTCTGGGTCAAGACCCAGATCGTCACCGAGGAGAACCCGGCGCACACCGTCCAGGTCAGTGAATGGATCCCGGTGGACAGCAGCATGGCTGTCTGGACCCCTTCGGAGCCGCTTCCCGACAACACGATCTACCTCCTGCGGGCGGAGGGCACCGACAGCCTCGAGTACACGGGCCTCTCCCCGTGGCGCCGGTTCACCGTGAACCTGTTCAACGACACACCCGGTCCGTTCGCCATCGAGTGGCCGCAGAGCCATGACGAACTGTTGCCGGAAGATGTCATCCGCTGGTCCGAACCGGCCGATCCCGACCCCGAGGATACCCTGACCTACACCGTGACCCTCGCCATGCCGGGCATCGGAGCCCCGGCCGCGGGTGGTGTGGAGCCTGAAGAGGGCGCGGCGGCGCCCGGGGAAGAGACCGCCGGGATGGAAACCCCGGCCGACACGACCGTGGCGGAGCCCGCCGCCGAAACGGGAGCCGCGGCGCCGACGGATACGGGTTCCGCCGCCGACCCGCCGCCGGACACGACCCTGGCGCCGGAGCCGGACACCGTGCGGACGGCGGAACCGGCGACCCCCGCGCCGCCGCCGATGATCGCCGGGCTCGCCCGCGGGGAGACACGACAGCGGTCCTTCACCGTGCAGGACCTGGAGGGAATCGGCTCCCTCGTGGACGACGCCCTCGTCTTCCTGACCGTCCAGGTGCGGGACCTCGCGGGCGCGACGACCATCGCCGCGGACAGCGCGCGGCCGGTGTTCTACAACGCCCTCAACGATACCCCGACGGTGCCGGTGGGCTTCAGCCTCTCCGACAGCCAGCGGGTTTTCGAGGTGCCGGCCCACCTCGCCTGGCGACCCTCCACGGACGAGGACCACAGCGATCCCTCGAACTCGCTGCGCTACGAGATCGAACTGAAGCGCGAGGACGGCACCCCGATCGCCCTCCTCTCCACCGAGCCCGGGACGACGGAGATGAGTCTCGATCCGGTGGAGGACAACAGCCGGGCGGTGTGGCGGGTTCGTTCGCTGGACGACCAGATGACCCCTTCGGCCTGGAGTCCGCCGGGCATCCTCGAGGTGAATGTGAAGGATGAGCCGCCGAACGGCTTCGCGCTTCTCCAGCCGGAGAACGACGCCCGGCCCTATCGCCTCGGCCCGAGCCGGTTCACCTGGCGCACCGCGCCCGACCCGGACCCGCTGAACACGGTGATGTACACCTTGTTCGTGGCGACGTCGCCGGACTTCGCGGCGGGGAGTGTCACCATCGAACAAGATCTTTCGGATACGACGTTCACCTACGCCCCTGACCTCGAACACCTCGTCGATTACTACTGGCGGGTGAGGGCGACGGACAACACGGGCCTGTCCACCTGGTCGGACACGTACGGCTTCCGCATCGTCTCGACGCCCTCGGTCCCGCAGTGGGCCGAGACGCTCACGCCGGAGGTGACGCCGGAGACCGTGCTGCGCTGGGAGGCGGCGAGCGACCCGGATCCCGAGGACGTCCTCGTCTACCGTGTCGAGATCGCCGCGAGCGACCGGTTCCCCGAGTCCGACATCGCCGTGGCCGATCCGGTCCGCGGAACGGAGATCATGCTCGCGGACGCGCGCGGCCTGCAGGGCGTCCTCACCGATGATGGCCCGCTGTACGTACGGCTCAAGGCGCGGGACGACCAGGGCTTCGAGGGCGGCTGGAGCACGGTGCAACACGCGCAGATCAACTTCGCCAACGACCCGCCGGAAACGCCGCAACCGTTGGTGCCGAAGGAGCAGCGGCTGGTCGACCTCCGGCCCACTTTCCAGTGGCAGGCGGCCTCGGACGAAGACCTGAGCGATCCGCCCGGCAGCCTGCGGTACATCGTGCAGATCGCCCTCGCCTCCGCGCCCGAGAACCCCGTCGAACATGGTATCGACACGGTTCTCGCGGTGACCGAGTGGCGGCCGGGCAAGGCGCTACCGGACAACAGCGAACTGGTCTGGAGGCTGAGAACCCTGGACGATGACGGAGCGGCATCGCCCTGGAGCCCCTCGATACCCTTCAGCATCGACCACAAGCCGGAAAGTCCCGGGTCGTTCAACTTGCTCTCACCGGCCAAGGGTGACACCGTGCTGCCCGGCGAGCCGGTCCGCTTCGAGTGGGAGCAGGCGATCGATCACGACCTGGATTCCTCTGTCCACTATCGGCTCGAGGTGGACGGCAAGGTGTATGGTCCGGTCGACGGGACGGTTTACACCCTCGAGGAGGGTCTCCCCGCCGCCGAGAAGGCGGGGTCGACGCGGAAGGTGCGCTGGAAGGTGATCGCCGAGGACAACACCGGGCTCACCCGTTCCAGCCGCAGTTCAACCATCGTCGTCGCCGCGCAATGAGAGGCGGAAGACGGCGATAGAGGAAAAACGGGTGCAGCCCGGGGGCAGGGGCACGGCGCGCCGTGCCCCTACGAAGCCCCGCGCACCCTGGGTGTAACCCGGGGTCGCTGACCCCGGGGATTCACCCGCGTACGCGCGGAAACGGCGCAGCCCGGGAGCGCCGTGCTGCGCCGCCTGCCACGCCATAGCCGCAGGCGAAGGCGGGCAGTCCCGGGTATCCCCGGGAACATGCATTCGAGCAAACACGAGGGCGGAGTGCATCTCCGCCTCGAACAACCGAGCCTGTGAGAACCGTCTCCCATGTCTGATCCTCCGCTGATCCTCGTCGTCGACGATGAAATCGATACACTGGATGTCATCAGCATGATGCTGGACACTCTCGGGTACAGGACCATCACCGCCATGGACGGTCGTGCGGCGTTGGAAATCATCCTGAGCAATCCGCCCGACCTGATCATCAGCGACGTGTTGATGCCGGAGATGGACGGCTTCGAACTCTGCCGGAGGGTGAAGGAAAACCGTCTGACCCGCCTGATCCCCGTCGTACTTCTCACCGGACTCGGCAGCAGCGAGGATCGCATTCAGGGCATCGAGGCGGGAGCGGACGACTTCATCTCGAAGCCCTTCCAACACGCCGAACTCCGCGCGCGGGTCAGCTCGCTCCTCCGGTTGAAGCAGTTCACGGACGACCTCGAGCACGCCGAGCAGGTCATCATCTCCCTCGCCCTGGCGGTGGAGGCGAAGGACCCCTACACCAAGGGTCACTGCCAGCGTCTCTCGCGCCACGGTGTCGAGGTCGGAAAGCAGTTGGGCCTTGAAGAGGAGCAGCTCCGGGCCATCCACCGGGGAGCCATCCTGCACGACATCGGCAAGATCGCCATCCCCGAGAGCATCCTTCTGAAGACCGGTTCCCTCACGGCGAAGGAGCGCGAGATCATGTGTTCGCACGCCGCGAGGGGCGAGGAGATCTGCCGTCCCCTCCGCAGCCTGGCGAGCGCATTGCCCATCATCCGCCACCACCACGAATGGGTGAACGGACAGGGATACCCGGACGGCCTCGTCGGTGAGACAATCCCCATCGGGGCCCGCATCGTCGCGGCCGTGGACTATTACGATGCACTGGTCACGGACCGGCCCTACCGCAAGGCGATGCCGAAGGACGAGGCGCTCCCCGAACTCTGGGAGGCGGTGCACGCCGGTCACCTCGACCCGAAAATCGTCCGCGAACTCGACAAACTGTTGACCAATGACAGCTATGTCTGGCTGGACTAACCTGTCTCCCTGATGGAGCGGTTATGGCCATGTCCTCCATTCGCGCGCTACTCGACATCGGCACCAACGCGGTCAAGCTGACGGTGCTGCGAGATGCACCTGAACGTCTTGAAACCCTGATCGAGGCGGAGCGGGTATGCCGTCT
Source organism: uncultured bacterium (assembly GCA_964404605.1). Taxonomy (GTDB): domain Bacteria; phylum Electryoneota; class Electryoneia; order Electryoneales; family Electryoneaceae; genus CAYOKT01. The sequence goes on along the minus strand of CAYOKT010000101.1, from coordinate 1,421 downwards.
TGGCGATGGGGCTCTCGACAGCGGTCACCTGCGCGGCTCGGCGGTGCGGCGCACCCTGAAAGCCGTGGATGACCTTCTTGACGAAGCGAAGATTTTCTCCCTCGACCGCACCATCATCTTCGGAACGGCGATTCTCCGCATGGTCGACAACGCCGTCACCCTCACCGATGCGATCCATGAACGATTCGGAATCCACGTGCGCCTGCTCAGCGAGGCGGAAGAGGCGACGGCGGGGTTCCTCGCGGTGCGCAGCGAGCTGCCGGAGGGCCCCCTGCTGACTCTCGATGTGGGCGGCGGGACGGTGGAGCTGGCCCACGGCTCCGGACTTCGGCCGGACTGGCATACCAGCCTGCCCCTCGGGGGACGCGCCCTGCTCGGCTGCGTGCCGGTGGACGATCCGCCGAAACCCGGGCAGGTCGACGCCGTAGCGAAATACATCCGGGAGAACACCACCGGGTTGAAACCGCCGCCCGACGGCGCCGGCCTCGTGCTGATCGGCGGCGCCGCAGTCACCCTCGCCGGGTACGCGAGGACGATCATGGGCGCCCCGGGCGGGCGGGTGGCGAACGAACTGTACCCGGAAACCCTCGACCGCCTGATCAAGCTGCTCTCCGGGATGACCCTGAGGGAGCGCCGGGGAATCCCGGGCGCGAACCCGGACCGCTCGGATGTGATCCTGTACGGGGCGGTGATCCTCCGGGAGATGATGAGCATCCTCGGCGCGAAGGTGGCGAAGGTGTCCGAACGCGGCCTGACGCACGGCTACCTGGAGGCGGAGCGGGCCGGCGTCCCCCTCGATCCCGCCGAACCGGTGTTCGCTCTCCCGAGCGTGGACTTCCCCCCCATTCAACGCAGCGACCGGGCGAGCGAGGTCGTTTTCCTGCTCCGCCACTCCGGCGGCGGAGTCTGGCTGCAACGCAAGGCGCGCTACCCGAATGGGGTGTTCCGCCTGCCGGGCGGGGGAATCAACATCGGCGAACCCCAGCTCGAGGCGGCGCGGCGGGAGATCGCAGAGGAGACCGGTTACGACCCGGTGCTCCCCACCCCGCTCTCCCTGATGCGTTACGCCGGGCCGGGGAACAAACCCGTCCCCTTCACCACCTTCCTCGTCCTCGAGGAGGCGGGGGAACAGGTCCCGTACTGCACGGATGAGGGCGAGGAGGTCGAGGAGTGGAAGCTGGTGCCTCCCGGGAAGCTGGAACAGTGGGCGCGGCGCCTCGAGTTCCTGCCCGAACCCTTCAAGGCCTGGGGCGTGTTCCGCGCCACCGCCCTGCGGCACGCCCTTACGCTGCACGAGCGGGGGAGCTGGTAGCCGGCTCCCCGGGATGCAGATACTGTTTCCCGACGACGTAGGGGCACGGCGCGCCGTGCCCCTAGGTCAATAGGTGGCCCGGTTCCGACCCTTCGGGACCGGGTTTTAT
>CAYOKT010000100.1:0-10125 GCA_964404605.1 uncultured bacterium | reverse complement strand
CCGGGTGGAAGTGCGGCCCGAAGCTCGCCCGCCGGAGGCCCGCCGGGTCAGTCGAGGTGGTATTTCCGCCGTTTCCGCCACAGGGTGGCGCGACTCATGCCGAGGAGATGCGCCGCCTCCTGACGGTTGCCCCCGGAGCGCCGGAGGGCTTCGCGGATGGCTTCCCGCTCGGCGGTCTCCACCGGGGTCAGCGACGGGGTGTGGGGGAGCCCCCGCTCCCGACCGAAAGCCCGTTCTGTCGCGCTCCCGGCCCGGCTCGTGGAGGACATCCCGCTCCCCGCGGCCCGCGCCGCGCCCGGAGCCCCCAGGGCCTGCAGGGGGGCGGGGAGGTGCGAGAGGTCGATCTCCTCGCCCGCCGCCATCACCGCGGCCCGTTCGATGATATTCTCCAGTTCGCGGACGTTGCCCGGGTACTCGTACCGCATCAGGGCCCGGAGCGCATCCGGGGTCAAGGCGCCGGTGGGCTTGTCATTGACCCTCGACCAGGTCTCGAGAAAATGTTCCGCCAGGAGGGGGACATCCCCGAGTCTCCTCCGCAGGGGCGGGATGTCGATGGAGAGCACGTTCAGCCGGTAGTAGAAATCCTCCCGAAACTCCCCCCGCTGCACCATGTCGTCCAGGGATTTGTTGGTCGCGGCGATGACGCGCACGTTCGCCTTGATCGTGCGGTTGGTGCCCAGCGGCTCGTACTGGTGATCCTGGAGGAAGCGGAGCAGCTTCACCTGCATCGCCGGGGAGATGTCGCCCACCTCGTCCAGCAGCAGGGTGCCGCCCTCCGCGGCGGCGATGCGCCCCTCACGGTCCGTGCGGGCGTCGCTGAACGCCCCCTTCACATACCCGAACAGCTCCGCTTCGAGCAGGGTGTCCGGCAGGGCGGCGCAGTTGACCGCGACGAAGGGCCCCTCGCGGAAGGGCGAAAGATGGTGGATCGCCCGCGCGAACAGCTCCTTGCCCGTGCCGCTCTCGCCGCGGATCAACACCGTGCCCCGCGTGTCGGCGATCCGGGGCAGGATCTCGAAGAGGTCCTGCATCTCGTGGTCCTGCGAGATGATGTCGTAGAAGACATAGCGCCCCTCGAGCTTCCGGCGGAGCGCCTGGACGGTGGAGAGGTCGCCGAAACTCTGCACCACCCCGATGACACGGCCCTTCCTGTCGCGCAGCATCTGGGCGGTCAGGCGGACCGGGACCATCCGGCCGTCCCGGGTCCGGATGTGCAGCACCTTCGGCCCGAAGAGCTCCCCCGATCTCAGCTTCTCCGGTTCGGGACAGGCCTCCTCGCGCGGGGTGAACTGCATCACCTCGTGGCAGGAGCGGCCGACCACCTCCCCGCTCTTCCAGCCGGTGATCACCTCCGCGGCGCGGTTGAAGGAGGTGATCCGCATCTTCGGATCCGTCGTCAGCACCCCGCAGGAGACGGCATCCAGCACCGCCTCGAACAGGCGGGGATCGAGAGAGAGAAGCATCAGCCTGCCTCGCCTTCGGGCGGAAGTCCATGATCCGCCCATAGGATAAAATAGGTGAACGGTTTCACAATTGCAACTGTTTCATGAAACAGTTTCATCCGGGGGGAGACAGTTGATCCAACGAACTCTCGCGGGGCTTGAAAATATTACAGATACGGGGGTTTCCATCCGGCATGCTTTTTGCCATCACCTTGTGCGGAATGGTGCAATATCGGGGAAACCCATGCGACTGAAGCGGACGAAATCGGGGTGGATCGCCGCCGGGGCGGCCGTCGTGCTGCTCTCCCTGGCGCTATTCGTCGCGCGGGCGGGGATCGACCGCCCGGGGGGGGCGCGTTCGACCTCCGCCGTGTCGGCGGGAGCGGGCTCGGCGGACAGCCTCGCCGGTGCGATGGAGTCCTGCGTGCCCTGCCACATGAACCCCGGGATGCGGATGGGCTACCGTGATGAGGGAGGGAAGGTCCACCAGCTCTTCATCGACCCGGAGGGCTTCCGCCGCTCCATCCACTACCGGAACGGGAAGAAGACCTGCGGCGACTGCCACGAGGGCGATTACGGCACCTTCCCTCATGCGAGCCGGAAGCTCCCCGCCTGTCTCGACTGCCACCGGGAGATCCGTGAAGAATACCTCGCCATCGACCGGATGGCCCGGGCCGGGGTGCATTTCCGGGAGGACATGGCCGGATTCGACTGCGCCACCTGCCATTCGCCCCACGAGATGGTCCCCTCGCGGGAGATGAGCGTCGCCCGGAAGAACCGGGCCTGCATCGAGTGTCACGAGGGTCCGGCGGACCCCTCCGGGCTCTCCCTGGCCCGGCGCCATGACTGGCATCCGCAGGCGGCGCTCCACCTGGACCGTATCGCCTGCATCTCCTGCCACACGAAGCCCGAGGGCGAGGATTTCAGCTTCCGTCACCGCATCCTGCCGAAGGAGCAGGCGACCTCGGACTGCTACGCCTGCCATGCCCGCGACTCGAAGATGGCCTACTACATCGGTTCGTTCGGGGAGAAGCAGCCGCGCACCCTCGGCCGGCTGGCCCTCGTCCGTGACTACTACATCTCCGGTTCCACCCGTTTCCCGCTGCTCGATGTCGGGGGACTCAGCCTGATGGCGCTGGTGTTCCTCGGCATCGCCGGACACGGGTTGCTGCGCCTCCGGGGCGCGAAGCGGAGGGGAAGGGAAGGATGAAGATCTACCTGGTCACGAAGGTCGAACGGTTCTGGCACTGGGTGAACGCGGTAGGCATCGTGCTCCTGGCGCTCAGCGGGCTGAACATCCACTTCGTGCGCGAGTTCGATGTCTTCGGCAGCCTCTCCGCGGCCATCACCCTGCACAACATCGTCGGGATCATCGTTTCCCTCGACTACCTGTTGTGGGCCGGCTACATGATCTCCTCGCGCCGCATCCGTTTCTACCTGCCCAACCGCGACGACATGCCCCGCGGACTGATCCGGCAGACTCGTTACTACCTCTGGGGCATCTTCCGCGGCGAGCCCCATCCCTACGCGGAGAGCGGTTCGCGCAAGTTCAACCCGTTGCAGAAATGGACGTACCTCGGGGTGATGGTCGTGCTGATGCCGATCCAGGTCGCCAGCGGCCTCTCCCTGCTCTATTTCATCGAGAACTGGACCCGGTTCCGCACCTCCATCGTGTGGGACCTGGGCGTTCTGCACACCGTGACGGCGATCTTCCTCACCGCGTTTCTCATCGCCCACATCTACCTCGGCTCCACGGGCGAAACCCCCGTGGAACACTTCAAGATGATGTTCACCGGGTACGCCGAACCCGAGGCGTCCCATGAGTCGGAAGGGGAGAGACGATGAAGCGTCTCGCTGATGTCATCCACTGGCGCAAACTTCCGCGCGCCCTGCGCCTCGTGATTCTTGTCGCCGCGGGGCTCGCGGTGCTCTATGGTGCGTTCGCTCTCGCCTACCCGCCGATGCTGCGGTGGTACATCGGCGACAAGTCCGCCCGGCTGACCTATCCCAACCGGGACAGGCTCACCGAGGCGGAGTTCGAGCGTCTTGCGAAGAGACTCGAGGACCAGGCGGTTTCCTGGGAGGTCGATGAGAGGGTGGCCCGGGAGGCGAACCCGGCCTACCGCGAGGAGAAGGCGCGGCTGCTGGCCGGTCTCCCTTCCACCCGGGAGAAGGCTCATTTCAGCCACATCGACTACTTCCGCAAGGCGGGCATCCGGACCTACGAGGGGCCGCGAACCTGCCTGCAATGCCATAAGACGATGGAGGTGCGCACCCCGGACGGGCGGACGAAGCGGGTGAAAACCATGGACGACGTGATGAACACCGTCCACTACCGCCTGTTCAGCGATACACACAACGGCTTTTCCACCTACGGTTATGACGGCCGCAAGGTGAACTCCTTCCGCTCGATCCCGGTGGGGAAGATCGACCGCGCCTGCGGCATTCCCGGGAGCTTCACCTGGACCGGCTGGGCGGCGCTGATCGAGGCGAAGCCCGAGGGAGCGGATTCCGTCGTCATGCGCAGCGACGGCTGCGGGCAGTGCCACATCGGCGGCGGGTACGGCCCCCCCTCCGAGGAGATGATGCCGGTGGTCTTCCGCGACCGGAACCAGGAGAACGGCATCGACTGCCTCATCTGCCACTCCCGCACCTATGACATGAACCAGCGCTATGTGATCCGGGACAAGGTCGGCCTGCGCTGGAACCAGGACCGCAGCATGGAGGCGGCGATGACCGTGGGCAAGCCGACCGATGACGGCTGCCTGCACTGCCATCAGCACAATATGGGCGGGGACACCTACCCGTTCAACGACGCCGCCCACCACCCGGGATACAGGAACGCCCGTCTCCTGCACGAGGGGGCGAAGCGGGGGACGCCCTATGCCCCCGATGCGGATGTGCACGCCGCCGCCGGGATGAGCTGCCTCGACTGCCATGTCACCGTGGGGCACAAGATCGCCCGCGGGCGCAAGGGCGTGGACCTGGTGAGCAATGACCTGCCCCACGTGGAGGTCTCCTGCGAGAAGTGCCACACGGACGCCCCCCACGTCGCCAACCCGGAGGTCCGCGCGATCCTCAACGGCCACACGGCGCGGATCGGGTGCGAGACCTGCCACATCACGAAACTGTGGGATGATAACCTCGTCCTCGTGGACTGGCTTCAGCCGGAGTGGAACCCGGAGGAGGGCGTCTACCTGCCGAAGGTGGTCTACCACACCGGGGAGATGAGAAAGTCGGTGGAGTACCTCTGGTACAACGGCAACGGGACCTTCCTCGCCAACGCCATCGGCGACAACCCCCGCGGCGGCGGGGACTACAACCCCCTGATGACGACCATCACCCGGTATGACAAGGCGGACGGGCTGGCGCTGGCCGGGGTCGAGGGCGATGACTTCCTCAGCCAGTTGAGCCCGGAGATGCTCGCCCGGCGCCGGGAGATGGTCCGCCGGAACATCCTCCCGGTGCAGGATATCGGACCGTCCAAGATCTACCCCTTCAAGCTCTTCAACGCCCGGATGTACGAGGATATGAACAACCAGGGTCCCTTCGGGGCGATGATCCTCCCCTTCGACTATTCGACCTACTACGAGACCGGCGACTCCTACGCCTCGATGGAGGCGGCGATGGGCCACCGGATCATCAGGCGGATGTACCAGGCTCCGTTCAAGTACTACATGATGGACGAGTTCATGAGGTACTTCGGGGTCGGGTCCTGGTCGCCGAAGTACCCGCTTGAGAAAGAAAACCGGGAGGCGATCGAAGGGCACTGGATGCGGCAGATGGGCACCCTGATGATCAACCACGCGATCACCCGCGAGGGGCGCACCTGCACCGAGTGCCACACGAAAGAAGGCGGTCTCCTCGACTTCCGCGCGCTCGGCTACTCGGAGAAACGCGCCCGCGAGCTGAAGAACCTGCCGGAGCTGAAGATGCTGCGGACGGCGGGTGTGAAGATGGCCTTCGCCCAGCCGCAAAGGGAGGGCAGCGGCCTGATGACGCCGGTCAAGCGGTAAGAGGGATGCCGGCACCGTGCGGTGGGTACGCCCGGATTCGTGGTGATCGGTTGTCGGGGGAATGAGGCTGCCTCGGAAGGTCGTGAGGCGGCCTCTTCCATTCAGGTGATTTCGAAGACCCTGCGGAAGTGATAGCCGTAGATCGCGAAAGTGATCGCCAGGGGAAACGTCCTCGGATGGCGGAACAGGGACCAGAAGAACAGTTTCCAGAAATGAAACCTTCCCCTTTCACGTATACCTATAAACCATATTGACTTGAAGAATGCCTTGATGTTATTGACACGAAACTTGTATTTCCCCTTTGGTAACGGGTCGAGATTTTTCAGTAGCCTTATAACCCGCTCATAGTAATACTTTGGAGTGTAGATAGTATCAATAACTTTCATATAACCCTTTATCAGTTCATCATAATTCATCTTAGGGATGAAATTGATTGATAAATCCGTATTATCGCCGGATATCAGTTTCACGATCCTGTTATCTTCCAGCAGACGCTGGTAAAGTCTCGTCCCTTTGGGGGCGTTCAACAACCCTACCATTGCAGTGACAATTCCGGTTTTCTGAATGAAGTCTATTAGACTATCAAATATGGATGGCGGGTCGCTGTCAAATCCCAGGATAAATCCTCCCTGGACTTGCATACCGGATCTTTGCATCTTATCAACACAAACTGTCAGATCACGATTCTTGTTCTGTATCTTGCCGCATTCAGCCAGGCTCTCCTCATTTGGACTCTCGATCCCGACAAATACGGTGTCGAACCCGGACTTGACCATCAGCCTCAGTAACTCGTCATCATCCGCGAGATTAATCGATGCCTGGGTGATAAAGGTGAAAGGATGTTTTCTTTCATTCTGCCACTCGAGGATTGCCGGTAAAATTTCTTTCTTTAGCTTCTTTTTGTTTCCTATGATATTATCATCAACAAAGAATACTTCTCCTCTCCATCCGCAGGAATAAAGCTTATTCAACTCATTCAATATCTGGTCCTTCGATTTGGACCGAAGCTTGCGTCCCATGAGTAAGGTTACATCGCAGAATTCGCAATTGTAGGGACAACCACGCGAGAATTGAATGCTCATGGAAGCATAATTCTTCATCTTGATGAGATGCCAGAGCGGGACCGGGGTGTCGCTGAGGTTCGCCCACTGATCGGAGTGGTAGATTCCTTTGGGATTCCCTCTATGAAGATCTTCCAGGAAAACCGGCAACGTAATTTCTGCTTCCCCGAGCACAAGATGGTCAATCATATCAAATTCTTCGTGTTCGATTCTGAACAGGGGGCCGCCGGCAACGATTTTCTTCTTCAGCGATTTGCACCGGGAAATCAACTTTATTACCGACTCCTTCTGGATGGTTGTTGCGCTGATAAAAATATAATCGGCCCACTCAATATCTTTATCGTTTAGAACAGTCGTGTTCATGTCCACGAGCTTCTTCTCCCACTTCTCGGGGAGAAGCGCGGCCACGGTCAACAGCCCCAGCGGCGGGAAACTGGCACGCCGGGAGATGAAGTTCAGGGCGTACTTGAAACTCCAGAAGGTGTGGGGATATTCCGGGTATACGAGAAGGGCTTTCATCTTTTTTCCTTCAACGGGCGCAAAGGGCGGTTCCGACGCCCCGCTCCAGGCGTCCGGCCTGAAGAACACTGTCAGGCTTCACCCGGCCCGCCGCCCGTTCCGATGTCTCGCAAGAAAGATACGAGTTCTACGGCTTGCAAACCAGAGGTGTGAGACTGTCCATGATTGTTTGGAAGATCTCTCGGCATCTCAGGGACGCCACATCACGCGCGAGAAGAGGATGAGGGCGCTGAAGATCTCGAGGCGGCCGAGGAGCATCGTCCCCGCCAGCACCAGCTTCGAGGCGCCGGGGATCGCGGAGTAGTTCCCCAGCGAGCCGATGCTGCCCAGCCCGGGGCCGACGTTGCCCATCGCCGCGATGGTCCCGGTGAAGGCCTCCAGCAGGGGCATCCCGATCAGCGTCTGCACGAACGTGGCCGCCGTGACCACCGCGAGATAGAGGGTGATGAAGAGCATCGCCCCCTCCGCGATGGAGAGCTCGATCACCCGCCGGTCGTAGTGCAGCGGGACGACGGTTTCCGGGTGCAGGAGGAGGATGAACTTGCGCCGGACGAGGCCGAGGAAGAGCACCAGCCGGTCCAGCTTGATCCCGCCGGAGGTCGAACCGGCCATCGCGCAGATGAGGGAGAAGAAGATCAAGACCAGCATCGAGGGCGGGGTCCAGATCGAAGAGTCCGCCGAGGCGAAGCCCGCCGAGGTTCCCACCGAGACCACCTGGAAGGAAGCGTAACGCAGCGCCTCGCCCCAGGTGTGGTAGATCTTCCCGTGCAGGTCCCCCGTCGCGATCACCACCCCGAGCAGCAGGAAGAACAGGTAATAGCGCACCGAGGTGCTCTCGCGCAGGGTGGCGCCGCGGCCCCTCCGGGTGAGCTGGTAGAGGAAGGCGAAGTTCATCCCCGAGAGGACCATGAAGAGGAGGACGATCATCTCCACGCCGAGGCTGTGGTAGGAGGCGATGCTCTCGTTGCGCGGGGAGAAGCCCCCGGTGGCGATGGTCCCGAAGGCGGTGGTCACCGCCTCGAACAGGTTCACTCCCGCCAGCAGCAGCGCGACCGTCTCGAGGAGGGTGAGGCCGACATAGACGATGAGGATGACCCGCGCGATGTCGTGCGCCCGCGACAGGCGCGGAGGCGGGACGAGCGTGGTGAACTCGCCCTTGAACAGGGAACGCCCCACCCGTCCGAGCTGGGGGAGCACCGCGAGGGCGAAGACGATGATCCCCGTCCCCCCGATCCAGTGGGTGGCCGACCGCCAGAAGAGCAGCCCTTTCGGCAGGCTCTCCACCTCCGTGAGAATCGAGGAGCCGGTGGTCGTGAAGCCCGAGACGCTCTCGAAGAGCGCGTTGACCAGGTCGAAGGGCGGCCCCCAGAGGAGGTAGGGCAGCGCCCCCGCCACGCTGATCACCACCCACGAGCCGACGACGATCAGCAAGGTCTCACGCACCTGGAGCTGCCGGACGGGGGGAACGAAGAAGTAGGGGAACAGGCCGAAGCTGGCGAGCACGAAGGCCGAGATGAAGAGGATCGAAGCCGAACCGTCATGGTACAGCAGCCCGACGCCCGCGGAGAGCAGCATGAAGAGAGCGGTCAGGGTGAGCACCTGTCCGATGACGCGAACGACGACCGCGGGTCTCATCGCCGGTCATCCCTCGGGTGCAGTATGGAGATCTCCTTCAGTTCGGCGGCGAGCTGCTCGATCTCATCGCCTGTCTCGATCTCCGGCGGCTCGAAGCGCCCGGTTTCCCGCCACCGCCGCACCCGGGCCAGCAACTGCCGCAGCGGGGCGACGATGTAGAGGTGGGTCATCCAGGCGAAGAGGAGGGTGAAGAGCACCGCGGCGATGATGAAGATCGTCGCCGGCAGGCCGGCTCGCCGGGCGCTCTCAGAGAGGGAGAGGGCGGTGGCGTACATCGCGTCCGCGTTCGCCAGCCGGAGGGCCTCGATGGAGTGCATCGCCGCCTCGAAACGGGGCTGCACATCCCGCCGGTACCGGTCCGGCGAGGGCGCTTGGAAAAAGTCGTCGAGCGCGGCGCGGAAGGCGGCGATGTCCCGTTCGATCCCCTCGATCAGTTTCCCCTCGCCGGGGAGTGTGCGGTTCCGGCCGGCGGTGTCCAGGGCGGCGGCGAACCGGGGTTCGGCGGCCTTGAGGATGGCCCGCGCCGTGGAATCATCTCCGCTCAGGAAGAGCAGCGCCGCGCTGTCCATCCGCTCGAGGGCGCGGGTCATCGTCATCGCGGCGTGGATGCTCACGTAGTCCTCGTCGAGCAGCGCCTGCACATCCCGGCTCAGGGTGTTGAACCGGTAGTAGGACCAGCCGCCCGCGACGAGCAGCAGGATGGGCAGGAGGATAAACCCGAAGTTCAGTTTCTTCTGAAGTGTCATCCGTTCCTCCTCCGCGAGCCCACCGCGAACCCCCCGTGGAATCGCTGAAAGATACGACCTGAACAGGGGAAATGAAGAGACGCGGGGAAGGCGGCCGCATCCCATTTCCCCCTCGCCGCAGTCTCTCTATTCGCTGTGGTCTCTCCCCTCACTCAGGGGCCTTGATCGAGGTGGATGACTTTCGTATGATTGCGTCATCGTGCAGTAATGCAGGAGGCTGTCATGGTCGATCCGAAGAAGGTGGAGCTGGAAGCGGGGCTGCTCACCCTGCTCGGACAGCCGACACGGCTGAAACTGCTCTATTTCCTGCGTGACGGGGAGAAGTGCGCCTGCGAGATCACGCCGGAGATGACGGAGGACGGCTCGGTGATCAGCCGTCACCTCGTCAAGTTGCGCGAGGCGGGCATTCTCGACTGGCGCAGGGAAGGGGTCTCGATCTACTACTGGATCCGCGAGCCCCGTGTCTTCAAGCTCCTCGGACTTGTGGACGAGATCCTGCGGGATGCCCTGCAGGCGAAGGCGAGGGAGGCGACGGGAGCCCTGTAGTCGTGTTTTTTTACACAAGAAACTGCATTCTGACGCAATAAAGCATAAACTGGAACCCGCGTATGCTTGCATTATTCAACGCCGGTATCACTGCTCTGGCTGAGTACTTGTCGGCTCACGTTCTGGCCTGTCTGGTGCCCGCCTTCTTCATCGCGGGGGC
>CAYOKT010000099.1:0-10302 GCA_964404605.1 uncultured bacterium | reverse complement strand
CCGGGACCATTCCACGAGGCGTCCGGGCGGTCACGGGGCCGGCGCTGTCTCCGCCGACCGCGCGGCTCCGGCCAGCAGCGCCCGCAACCGGGCGGCCGTCTCCAGGGCCCGGGCGGTGTACGCCTCTTCCCATTCCGGCTCCCAGGTGACACTCCAGGTTTCCCCCGCGGCGAGAAAGACGAGTCGCGCTTCGACCCGCTGCACGCCCCAACCTCTCTTCAGGGCGAGGGCGTAGAGCTTCGCCTGGTGGTCGTACCCCGCTTGGCGGACGAGTTCCTGCACGCCGCCGGGGGGTGCGGCGTTCGTCTTGTAGTCGAGGACGACAGCGCCCTCGCCCTCGCGCCAGGCGAGGTCCATCCGCCCGCGCAGCGTCAGGCCGCCGAGGCGCAATATGGCCGGCAGCTCGCGCCCGGCGGAGGGGGGCAGGCCGGCCAGGCCGAGGGCCATGCCCCGGCGGAGGAGCTCCCGCACCCGCGCGCGCAGCTTCTCGGGATCCACACCGTGCAGGGCGGGCGGCTCTTCCGCAGGAAACGGCCCGGGCGCGTCGAGGACCTCCGGGCCGCAGCCGGGGCCGTGGAGTTCGTAGAGCCGGTGCACCGTCTCCCCGACCCACCGGGCGGCTTCGCGGATGACTTCCGCCGGCGGGGAGGTTTTTTCCCCGGGGTCGGCGAGCCAGGTCTCCTCGCGCGCGGACCAGCGCTCGCCGCGGCCGTCCGCCTCCGCGGCACCGCCCAGGAGCAGCCCCAGGTACGCCTCCTCCGTGGGGTTCGCCAGCAACTCGGCGAAGCCGGTGAACGACAGCACCCACCGGTCCGGCGGGGGCGGCGGCGCGAGCAGCACGCCGGGGTCGCGGCCGGCCGCCGTGCCGAGCGGTTCGCCGGAGGGAACATGGATGACCGGCCTCTCTTCCGGAGAGAGGGTTTCCTCCACCTCGACGACCCGGACGGCGAGCCCCTCGATGTCCGTGTCCTTCTCGATCCGCCCGTTTTCGTCGAGCTGCACCCCGCAGGCGTTGACCCACAGGGTCAGGGGCGATTTTTCCGGCAGTTCGACCTGTTTTTTCCTGTTCCGTGGGAGGCGGTCGACCACGAGGAGCCGGTCGCGGGCGCGCGTGGCGGCCACGTAGAGAAGCCGTTTGATCTCGGCGAGCTCCTCGGTGGGGATGATCCGCTCCCGCATCAGCCTGTGCAGGCAGCGCCGGTCCTCGTCGTCCGTGAGCGAGAGGTGGACGAGTTCGGGTTGGGCGAGAGGGGTGAAATCGGAAGGGGCGAGGAGAACCCCGCCGCGGTTCATCCTGTCGAAACCCGGCTTTTGCGGCTTCGCGCCCAGGTCGGTGAGGACCACCATCGGGAACTCGAGCCCCTTGGCGGCGTGCACGGTCATCACCTTGACGCTCTTCTCGATGCCGGCGCCCGTGTCGGCCTCCGCGACCTCCTCGAGCTCGGCGATTTCCCTTATGCGCCGCGAGAGGCGGCGGAAGGTGTCCGCCCCGGCGGCGCACAGCTCACGCACCTGGGCGATGAACTGGTAGAGGTTGGCGACACGCTGCCCGCCGAGGGGGCCGGAACCATAGCCCGCCCAGCCGCCGTTCGCCTCGAGGGCGTAGAGCAGCAGGTCGGACGGGGGAACCAGGCCCACCCGGCGGCGCAACTCCCGCCAGACCATGTACCCTGCGGCGAGGGTCTCCCGGTCCTCCGGGAGGAGGAGGTTTTCCGCCGGGCGGCCGGCCGGCCGCCCGGCCGCCAGCCTCTCCCACGCGGATTCCGGTTCTCCGCCGGGGAGGAAGAGGGCGGCGAGGGCGGCGTCGGAAAGCTGGAAGAGCGGGCTTCGGAGGACGCCGGCGAGGGCGAGCCGGTCGCGCCGGTCGGCGAGGGCGGCGACCAGGTTGCGGAGGTCGAGGATCTCCTGGCGCCGGTAGAAGCCGCGCCCGCTGAAGATGGTGTACGGCACCCCGGCATCGCGCAGGGCCGCCTCCAGTTCGTCCAGGTTCGTGCGGCGGCGAAGCAGGATGGCGATCTCCTCGGGCTGCCACCGCCGGTTCTCCCCGCCCGCTGGTTCACCACCGGGGGAGGGGCCGTGCGGACCGTTCGAGGGGGGCGGGTCCAGCAGGGCTTTCAACCGCGCGGCGAGGTGCGCGAACATCTCCTCGACGGTTTTCGTGTCGACGAGTTCCACCTCGACGCGCGGGGCGGTTCCGCCGGGCGGCTCGCTGCGTTGGGGGACCAGCTCCTGGTGCTCCGCCTCGAAGGGATAGGTTTCCTTCTCCTCCTCCGGGGCGAGAAGGCGGGCGAAGACCGCGTTCAGGGGATGGAGAACGCCCGGCAGGGAGCGGAAGTTGTCGTCGAGGGAGACTTGGCGGGGTCCCTCTTCGCTCCCCGGGGGGATGCCCATCGCCTCGCGCGCCCGGCCGAGGACGGTCACATCGGCCGAACGGAAGCCGTAGATGGACTGCTTCACATCCCCCACGAGGAACAGGCGATCCGGCTGGAACCGGCCGTCGTCGTCGAGCGCGAGGCGGCGGAGGATCTCCCACTGCAGGCGCGAGGTGTCCTGGAACTCATCGACGAGGAGGAAGCGGATCCCGGCCCGGATCCGGCGGGCGGCCCCGGGGTGGTCCTCCAGGAGCCGGAGGGTGAACTGCTCCAGGTCATCGTAGCTGAGACGGGTTCTCGGTCCCCGCAGCCCCTCCAGCAACGGCCGGGCGAAGCGATGGAGCACTTGCAGGCGGTCCAGGTAGGTCCCGTGATCCGGGGGCTGGCCGGCGAGATTCCCATCGAACCGGGGGGCGAGCACCTCCCACTGCTCATCGAGGTACCGGCGGGCGCCCTCCGGGTTGGCGGACAGCAGGTCAAGCGCCCGGGCGAGGTCGAGATGGGTGAGCACGCGGAGGACCAGCTTCTCCACCCGGTCGCGCCGCCGGAGCAGGTCGATCAGTCGTGCGAGGTCGGGATCGCGGCGCTTTGCGGCCCGCCCGACATGGTCGTGCACCCGCTCGGCGAGGTCCTCGTTCTCCAGGCTAATGGAGAAGGCGGGGTCGACCCCGGCTTCGAGGGGGTAGGCTCGCAGCAGCGAGGTGCACAGGTGGTGGATGGTACCGATGCGCGCCCAGGGCATCGCCTCGCGGTGCCGGCGCCAGGCGGCGGCGCCGGCTGCATCGTTCCGTTCCCGGGCGAGAAGGACCTCGTCGATCCTGAAGCGCAGGTTGGCGGCCGCCTTGCGGGTGAAGGTGACGGCGACGAGGTGCCGGGTCTCGAGCCCGGGGAGCCCGAGTAGGCTGACATATCGCTCGGCGAGGACGAGGGTCTTGCCCGATCCCGCGCCGGCGAGCACCAGTTTGCCATGCTCGAGGTCCAGCGCCCTGCGCTGGGCCTTGGTCAGCTTGATCGGCGTCATCCTTCATCCCCTCCCGCCGGGAACCGCTGGAACGGAAGGATATACGCGCCGTTGCGCGCTTCGGGTGACAGGTACTTCTCCCGGGCGGCGAAGAGGCTGTGGTCCCTGCGGCAGACCTCCACGAAGGGGCAGTAGTTGTACTCCCCCTTCGGGCAGAGGTCACCATCCTGGCTGAGCGGGTGGTGGAAACGGCCCGACTCCATCGCCCGGGCGATGACGAGGATGCGCCCGCGGATCTCCGCCTCGTATTGCTTGTGCTCCTCCCAGGTCCATTTCCCCGCCTTGGAGATCTTGTCTTCCTTCAGTTGGTAGCAGGCGGCGAGGTCGATCTCTTCCCCGGGGCCGAGGTGAGGGGAGAAGGCCATCAGGTAGAGGGGCAGCTGGAAGCGGACTCCCTTGATGAAGTGCCTCCTGGCCGGCAGGTTCTTCGAGGTCTTGTAGTCCCATATCCGCCACCCTTCTTCCGGGTGGCGGCTGATGCGGTCGATGCGGCCGCTCAGCTCCACGCGGCGGCCATCCCCCTCGATGACCAGCGGCTCCTCCTGCAGGGTTTCTCCCTCCTCGCCGGCCGGCATCCCGAAGGCCGCCTCGACATGGCGGATGCGCTCCCCCTCGAGTTCTCCGCATTCGTAGTCCAGCACCCGGCGCAGGTGGCCATGTCTCTTCTCGTCCTCCGCGAGGCCATGCAGGAGGTCCTGTTTCCTCTGGTCCCAGAAGAGGTTGTCGTAGGGGTCGCGGGCGAGGTGTCGTTGCGCGGCTTCCAGCAGGGCCCGCCGCGCCCGCTCGCGGTCCTCGGCGAAGGCGATGGACCACCCGTCCTCCCCGCGGAGCGCCCTGGCGGCGTCGGCGAGGATCGCGTGCACGATTCTCCCGACCGTGGCGGCGTCCACCTCCTCTTCCACCTCCTTCAGTTCCTCGAGCCTCAGGACGTAATGGAAGAAAAAGCGCAGGGGGCACTGGGCGTAGGTGTCGAGCCGTGTGGCCGACAGGGGCCGGCCCGTGAGTTTTTCGCCGATCCAGGCCGCGACCGGCTCGCCGCGCAGGTCGCCTTCGAACCGGGTCAGGGAGGCGGGGTCGCGGCGCAGGGCTTCGATGCGGGCGGCGCGGAGCGCGCCGGGCCAGGCGTTCCGGTACTCCCCGGCGCTGTTCTGTTCACCGGCCGCGGCGAGGCGCCGGCGGCCGCGCTGCTCCGACTCCGGCGAGGCGGAGAGGTCCGCCCCGGCGGCGGGGAGCAGGTCCAGCGGGGAGAGGAACAGCCCGCGCCCGCCATTCCGGTCCGGGTCGCTCTCCCCCGGCCAGGGGTCGATGCGCAGGCCGGCGATGGCGAGGTCCTGCAACAGGGGGGAGGGCGCCTCCCGGCCCTCGCCCTTTTCCGGGCAGGGCGCGGAGAGGTAGACCCGTTCCGCCGAGGCGAGCGCCTCTAAGGTGAGGGCGCGGCTCTCCGCGAGGCGGTCGACATCGTCCCGCCAGCGGCCGGAGAAGGGGTCGAGCAGGTCGGTGGGCGGGGTGCGCGGCCAGGTTTCCGCGGAGAGCCCGGCGAAGAACAGGACCTGCGTCCGCAGGCCCCGCAGGTCGAGCGCGCCGAACACCGGCACACCGCCGCGCATCCGCTGCGCCGGGCGGATGCGCACCGAATCGACGGCCTGGCGGAACAGCCTGGCGATCCCCTCCACGGACTGTGATTCCCGCCCGCTGATCTCGAGGGCCTTTTCCACCTGGTTGAAGGCGAGCCGCAGGTGCCCGAGGGCGAGGAGGTCCCGCAGCCCCTCGCCCGGGCGCCCGCGCGCGAAGGCGTGCACGTGTGTGTTCACCCCGAGCTTTTCCAGCGTTCCGAAGAGCCACTCCCGCGCTTCGCGGGCGCCGCAGGGGTCGGGGAGCTCGTGAATCAGCGCGGTGAAGGAGGCGAATTCTTCGAGCATCGCCTCAAGCCGGTCCGCTTTCTCCCGGAAGCGAGCCGATTTCACCCTGATGAGATCTTCATCGTCGCCCTCTTCGTCCTCGCCCGCGGCGATGCGGCCGGCCTCCTCGCGCAGCCACGCCGCCCGCCCGCGGAGCGGCGTCAGCCATGCCGTTTCGACCTCCTCGTTGGACCCGCCGGCGATCCCCGCCGCGCGCGCCTCGCTGTCGAACTCGAGCACGCCCTCTTCGCTCGCGAGCCGCCTGCCCCAGGCGGCGTGGGGGGTGAGCAGGGTTTCGGTGACGACCTCCCGCGGGAAGTTGTTCCAGCGGAGTTCGAAGAGGTTGAGCGCCAGCCGCGCGATGGGAGTCGAACCCAGGGGGTCGCCGAGCCGGAGGTCGGGCCGCAGGCCGTACCGGGGAAAGATCTCCCGGATGAGGGGGGCGTATTCTTCCAGCCGGGTCACGGCGACCGCGGCCTGTTCGGGCGCGAGCCCCTCCACGCGCACCAGGCGGGCCAGCTCCGCGGCGAGGTGGCGCACTTCGGTGGAATTGTCCCGGTGATAGGCGACATGCACGGAAAAGGAGTCACCGGGGGAGACCGGTTCCATGGTGAAGAGGCGGCGGGCGAGCGCCGCGGACCGACCCCGGGGATCGAACGGCCGGACCTTCGCACCGTTCCCGCGCCATCGTTCAACATCCAACCCGGCGAGGACGAGCGCGGGACCGGCGTTTTCGACGTCGTCGACCAGCACCACGGTGCGCCCGGACCGCGCCGCGAGACGGTGGAGCAGGCCGGCCAGGTCCGGGCGCAGCGGCCCGAGCCGGTCGATGACAAGCAGGTCCGGGGGGCGGAACCCGCTCGTCTCGAGGGCGCGCAGCGCAACTCGCGGCAGGTCGGCTTCGTCGATCCGCCCGGCCTCCGCGAGGAGGCGGTCGTAGCGGTCGAGCAGCTCGAGCATCCAATGGTGGCGGCTCCCGATCCGCTCCGCCAGGTCCGGCTGCCCGGCGATCCGCTCCCGCAGGCGGGAGAGTTCCCCCGCCCAGCCGGGGGAGTCCACGGCCCGCCCGGTTTCCGGCGGTGTTTCGGAGGCGAGAAGATCGCGCATCAACAGGGTGCGCAGGTCGGGTGGGATGGTGGAGGGGGCGAGGCCGGTGGAGGCGAGGATACGGCCCGCCAGGGCGCCCGCGGGGAGAACCTCGATCCCCGCGAACGCTCCCCGCCCGGCGAGGAGGGCATCCTCGACCCGTTCCGCCCGCCGGAGGCTGTCCACCACCCACCAGGCGCGTCCGCCCCCGGCGGCGGTCGCGCCGGCCTCGCCGCACGCCGCCTCGCCCCTGCCCGACCCGGGCAGCCCGGTCCACAGCTCCAGGTCCATCATGGCAGGGAAAGTACACTGCGCCGGAGAGTACGACAAGCACCCGGCCGATGCCGTGAAAAGCGACAGGCATCCAGTCGTCGCCGGGGGGCGACGAGCGCCCGGCAGTGGCTGGAGGCTACAAGCGCCTCGCGCCCTTTCCCGAACGGTCTGCGGGGAAGCCGTTCGCGGGCGACGGGGCCGGCGGGAGCGTATCTTCCCGGTGGAGATTCGACTTCCGGGCGACGAAAGGAGGCGGCGATGACACCGGCGGACACACTTTCCTCAACAGAGGCGGCTCGCACGCGGCTGCGATCGTTCTCTTCCGGCTTCCGCGCCGCCGCGACCATCCTCACCGCCAACGAGCTGGGGCTGTTCCGCCTGCTCGCCGATGGGCCGGCCGGCGGGGAGGAGATCCGCAAGCTCCTGCGGGTCTCGCGCCGCGGCATCGAGGCCCTCCTCGCCGCCCTGGTCAGCCTCGAGATCCTCCGGCGTGAGGGGGACACCTACCGCCTGCCGGAGGGTGTCGAGGCGCTGTTTCGCGAGGGTTCGCCGGACGACGAGACCTTCTGGCTCCGGCACCAGCACCGTCTTCTCAAGCGCTGGTCGCAGTTGGAGCGTTCGGTGCGGAACGGCCGCCCGGTGGAGGCTCCGGGCCGGCCCGGTCGGAGGAGCGAGGAGGACTTGCAGGCGTACATCCTGGCGATGGAGGCGAACACGCGTCTGCGCGCCGGGCCGCTGCTCCGCGCACTGGAGCCGGACCTCGACGGGGTGCGGCGCATCCTAGACCTCGGCGGCGGGCCGGGCGGGTACCTCATCGCGTTGCTGCGCCGCCTGCCGGAGGCGCGCGGCGCGCTGCTCGACATGCCCGAAGTGCTGCGCATCGCGCGGGAGCGCATCGAGAAGGCCGGGCTCGAGGACCGGGTGGACTACCTCCCCGGCGACCTGTTCGAGGGGGCCTTCGGCTCCGGGTACGACTTGATCCTCGCCAGCAACATCGTGCACATCTACGGCGAGCGGGAGAACCGGAACCTGCTGCGCCGCTGCGCGGAGTCCCTGGCCCCGGGCGGGCGGCTGGCGGTGCAGGAGATCCTGCTCGACGAGGAGGGGGACGGCCCCCCGGGGGCGGCCCTGTTCTCGCTCAACATGTTGGTCAACACCCGGGATGGCCGGTCGTACCGCGCCTCCGAGATCCGCGGGTGGCTCGAAGCCGCGGGGCTGGAGGTGGACGGCCCGCGCTGGGTCGAGGGCGTTTCCGGGGTGCTGGTCGGCCGGAAGAAAGTGTGAAGCACAGGCGCCGGGTCCGCCGCGCCCGGGGTGCCGGTTTCCCGGGACGCGCCACGGGGAACTTGTCGCGCAGGCGGCGTGACTCTACCTTTTGAAAAGGACGAAACAGATCCCGTAACTGGAGGCTCGCCATGTGGATCGTGGATCTGGACAACAAGGTCGTGCACGACCTCACCCGCACGCAGTATGAGTGCCACATCCCCAAGATCCCCAAGGATCGCCGGAAGAAAATCTTCACCGAAATCGGGATGCAGCATTTTCTCGCCGACCCGATGAACAAGGAGTACCGCGGGTGTCGCTTCTGCATGCCGGACTACTACGAGTTCGACATGACGAGCATTTTCAAGACATGAGATGGTGACTTCCTGGCAGCGCGGCATCTCCGAAGCGGCCGCCGACCGTGTTCACGGCGCTTCGTACATCGCGGCGGCGGCGGCGGGAGCGCTCGTGGAGGCCTGCCGTGCCGGGGTGGCGCCGGAGGAGTTGCGCCGGGCGCTGCGGGAACTCGCCGCGGGCCAGCCGGTGATGGCCCCGGTCCTGCGGCTGGCCGGGGAAGCCTGGCGGGCCCTCGAGGAGGAGGGACCGCCGGCGGTGGAAAGGGTTGCGGCCGGTTGGCGGGAGGCGCTGATGGCGGCGGAACAGCGGTTTGTCGAGGAGCTCCTCGCTGACCCGCCGCCGCCGGGCGTATGGGCGCTGCTCTCCCTCTCCTCGGTGGTGAACCGGGGCTTCGAGGCGCTGGAGGAGGCCGGGCCGCGGGGTGAGGTTTGGGTCGGCGAGTCGCGCCCGGGCGGAGAAGGGATCGAGACGGTCCGGGCCCTCGCGGCGCACGGCCGGCGCTGCACCCTGATGCCCGACGCCGTGCTGTTCGATCACCTCGCGCGCGGGGAGGTCGACCGGGTCATCCTCGGCTGCGATGCGCTGGATGACCATCACTTCGTGAACAAGAGCGGCTCCGCCGCGCTGGCCGCCCTCGCGGCGGAACGGGGGATTCCCGTGGAGCTCTGGACGACCACGCACAAGTTTCTGCCGCCGGGCACCGCGCTCCGGCTGCCCCTCGCCGCGAGGCAGGGGGGCGGCCGGGCCGGAAACCTGCCGCCCGGTGTCCGCTACCGCCAGCCGCTGTTCGCGGCGGGAACCCTGCATGACGGGATGGTGATCCGCTGCGAGGAGGGGGCGCTGGACCGGGCTGTGGTGGAGAAGAGGGTGCGCGGCATCGCCCCGCTGCCGGGTGCGATTTTCGATGCCCTCCGCGGTGTTGAGGGCGGCGGCGCGGCACCCGGCACAGGCGCGGTGCGATGAAGATTCTCTACCTCTCACCGCAGCATGTCTCCGGCACGCTGGCCCTCTGGGCGGAGGAGCACCGCCGGCGCGGCAACGAGTGCCGCTATGTCACCCTTTTCCCCAGCGCCTACGGTTACCCGGAGGACATCTGCCTGCGCCTGCCGCTGCACCCGGACAAGGCATGGATCCTGAAGGCGCGGCGGGCTCTGTACCGCCGCACCCGCGGTCCCCTCGGCGATGATACCCCCATCGAGGAACGGCCCCCCTATTGGAGGCCCGGCTCGCTGCTGGAGAGGCTCTTCTTCCGGCTGCGGGACGCCTGGATCGCCCCCCTCGTCCTGCGGGTCGTCCGCGAGCACCACCTGGACGGTTTCGACATCATCCACCTCGACCAGGGAGCCGGTTTTTTCCGCGATGCCCGCCTCGTGCGCCGCTGGCACGCGGAGGGGAAACGGCTGGTCGCCTTCTATCACGGCAGCGACATGCGGAACCGGGGGATTTTCCGCAACGTGGACGACCTCGTCGGGCTGCGCCTGACCTCGGAGGTGGACCTGCTCGAGCTGGACCCGCGCCTCGAGTACCTGTTCCTGCCCTTCGACACCTCCCGCTGGACCCCGAAGCCGAGGCCGCCGCGCCAGCGGCTGAAGCTGGTGCACGCCGCCCGGGTGCGCGCCTTCAAGGGCACGGATGTCATCATGAGGGTGGTGAACCGCCTCGCCCGGCGGCACCCGGTGGAGTTCGTGCTGCTGGAAAACGTGCCCCATGAAGAAGCGATGGCGATCAAGGCGGATGCCGACATCTTTATCGACCAGATCGCCGACACCGGGGGGTGGGGCTACGGCATGTCCAGTGTCGAGAGCCTCAGCCTCGCCATTCCCACCTGTACCCGGATGCGCGAGGAGATGGTGCGCTTTCTCCCGGACCATCCCTTCGTGAATGTGACGGCGGAGACGCTGGAGACGGAGCTCGAGCGGCTGATCGAGGACGAGTCTTACCGCCGGGCGAAGGGCGAGGAGGGGCGCGAGTGGGTGGTGAAGCACCATGACATCCGCAGCGTCGGCGACCGTCTCTACGGGTACTACGCCCG
>CAYOKT010000098.1:9257-10426 GCA_964404605.1 uncultured bacterium | reverse complement strand
ATCGCCGCGCCCGAGACCCCGGTACTGCTTTCACCTTCGAACGGCGAGACGGATGTGATTGTCTATCCGACAGCCTTCACCTGGACCAGCGCCGACCGGGCTGAAACCTACACCCTCCAGGTCTCCACGGATGAAACCTTCCATGATTCCGTCCGGGTCATCGATGCGCTGAGTGACACCACGTACAGTCTTTCCGATACTCTCGCAGCGAATACCGAGCACTACTGGCGGGTGAAGGCCTGCAACGCCGGCGGTGAAAGCGGCTGGTCGGCAGAGTTTTCGTTCACCACCGCCAGCAACTCCGTCACGGACATCGGATTCAGCGGGATTCCCAGTGAATACTCCATCGCCGCGGTTTTCCCGAACCCCTTCAACCCGACGTTGACCACGATCGTCGGCCTGCCGGGCCCATCGAACCTGCGGGTCGAGGTGTTCAACATCCTCGGGCGCAGGGTCGCCGTGCTCGCGAACGGCTCCTTCAAGCCCGGCTATCACAAGTTCATCTTCGATGCGGGCAGGCTGTCCAGCGGGTTGTACTTCATCCACGCTTCCACACCCTCCCGGTTCAACGAGATTCGAAAGGTGATCCTCCTGCGCTGAGACGCCGCCGCGATCGGCGCGGGCTCCACGCCGCCCGTCGATCGCACAACATCGAATGAACTCTTGCCAATCAGCCCATCGTGAGGCAAGCCCCGGCCGCTTCGGCGGCCGGGGCTTCTGTTTTCGCGGTTTGCACAGGTGGATCGGGACTCTCTCCGGCGACCGGTCAAGGCGGTTCACTCCGGCAGGCGGAAGAAGGGGAGCAGGCGGTCGTGGAGGTCGCGGCGGGCGGCGGCGAAGATGCCGCGGTTCGCGGACAGGCGCTCGCCGCGGGTCCAGTCCAGCGGCGCGCCGTCGAGGTCGGTGACAAGCCCGCCGCACTCCTCGACGAGCAACGCCCCGGGCGCATGATCCCAGCAGAAACCGGGGCCGAAGCTGCGGCTCGGTCGGCGGGGATAGACATGAGCCGCGCCGACGGCGAGGGCGGCGTACTTCGCCTGGCTGTCGATGCCCACATGGCGCACCGGCACGCCGGGCGCCTCCAGCCCCGGCGGGAGCTTCGAGGTGTCATGGGCGCGCGAGCCGATGATGGTCAGTCCGCCCTCCGGGGGCGCGGCCGGGCCCAGGCG
>CAYOKT010000098.1:3009-9157 GCA_964404605.1 uncultured bacterium | reverse complement strand
GTGCTCTCCGCCCCCCGCCGCGGGAAGCGCCTCATCCCCCGCCAGCAGGCGCACCCAGGCGCCGCGCCCGCGCTCGGCGCGGTAGAGCCGCCCGGCGACGCCGGGGAGGGCATCCTCACGACCCGGCACCGCGAGCCACGAACGATCCAGCGTATTGCCGACGACTCTCGCCACCGCCACGGCGTAGATCAGCCCGCGGACGAACCCCTTGGTGCCGTCCAGCGGGTCCACGAACCAGCGCACCTCCCCCTCCGGCGGACCACGGTGCCCGATGCGCTCGCGCAGCTCGCCCTGCGACAGGCTCGCGCCGAGGACCTCCTCGACCACCTCCCGCACCCGCGCGGCCCGGGAGGGGTCGAGCAGGGAGATGGTCTCCTCCTCGGCGTACACGCTCTCCTCCGGGGCGAGGCGGGCCAGTTCCCCGAGGAGAATCGCCTGGCTGGCGAGGTCCGCCACGGTGACCGGGGTGTCATCCGTCTTCGACCACTTGTCCTCTTCCTGCCCCATGCCGCGGACGAGTTCCGTGGCGCGCGCGGCGAGGAGCATCGCCCCGCCCAGGGCGGCGTACGGGTCTGAATCCCGGCCGGTGGTGTTCCGTGGTTCGCGCATCGTTCCTTTTTCCGTGATTATACCGTTTCTTGCAGAGAGCGTTTCACGTTGCGGCTGAGATGGGGAAAGCCCCGGGCCGCCCTGTCGACTCACGTATTCAATACATAATACTGCCGTTGGATACGAAACAGTTCGTTTCGAGATCCTTCACTTGCGTTCAGGATGACAATTTCAGGCGTTCATCGCAGAAACCTGATGAAACCCGGGGCACCCGCCTTCTTCCCGACATTTCAGGATCGGGATACGGCGTGGAAAGAGGCCGGGCCGACCGACCGGGAACGGGCCAAGTTAATCAGCAGGACCGACGTGTCACCCTGCACCAAGGCCGGGCACGGCACGCCCCGCCACATCAAGCCATCCTGTGCACCGTCACCGCAAGGGCATGGCACGCCATGCCCCTGCAAGACATTTCCCGCCGGTGGACAAGACCACCCCCCCCTCTCCCGGGCGGACGGGTCTCAATAAGGGGGCTGGAGATGTGCCATGCAACCGTTTCAGCGCAGCGGAGGGAGGCGAAACGGGGCGGCCGGGAGTCGGCCGGATGACAGCCCGGGCGCGGCGAAACGGCAACCATGCACCACCATGCGATGGCCGGAGGCGGTTCAACAGGGGGAAAAAGACAGACAAACCCCGTCATCAGAGCTGGCGGGGCCACCCAACGGGGAGCGGCGAAGGAGCCCCGGGGATGCGTTGGACGCAGAACGAGGGGGCGGCAGGAAAAGCCAACCTGGGTTGGGCGGACGCACGACCCCGCGCGAGAGGCGCGCCGATTGCCTACACTCGGGGGAAAACGCTACCTTTTCCCGCGCTGCCTGATTCCCGCGTCTCTTCCGGGGCGCCACGGCACTGTCAAGGAGATCCTCCATGAACCATCCGCAGACGGCGCCTCCGGGCGACCCTTCGGCGTCCAACCCGGGCGAGCCGATTCTCCCCGCCGCCCGGCTGGAGCACATGCTCGAAAAGCCCGCTTCCGCCTGGACGGTGGATGACCTGATCGAACTGGTGCGCGACCGTCGCATCCGCCTGATCAGCCTGATGCACATCGGGGGCGACGGCTGGCTGAAGACCCTCGACTTCGTCCCGCGCGATTTCTCGCACCTGCGCGATGTTCTCGTCGCCGGGGAGCGTGCGGACGGCTCCAGCCTGTTCCGCGGGATGGGCATTCCGACAGGCGCCTCGGACATCATCCTCCGCCCGCGCATCGAGAGCGCCTTCCTCGACCCGTTTTCGCCCCAGCCCACCCTCGCGCTTCTCTGCGGGCACATGGGGCGTGACGGCACCCCGCTGGCGGAATCGCCGGACACCATCCTCCGCTTCGCCTTTGAGCGCGCGCGCAGTGAGGCGGGCGTGGAACTGCACGCGCTGGGCGAGGTGGAGTACTTCCTCGGCAAACGGCCCGGGGAGGGCGACATCTACGGGGCCGATGACCGGGGGTACCACGCGCCCAGCCCCTTCGTCTTCGGACAGGGGCTCCGCCGCAAGGCGATGGTGCTGCTCGCCGAGATGGGGGTGCCGATCAAGTACGCCCACAGCGAGGTGGGATACATCGAGGCCGACGAGCGCGACCCCTACACCTGGGAGCAGCACGAGATCGAACTGGCCCTGCGCCCCCTGCCGCCGGCGGCCGAGGCGGTGGTCCTCACCCAGTGGGTGCTGCGCAACCTCGCGCACCAGGCCGGGATGAAGTGCAGCTTCGCGCCGATCATCCGCGAGGCGCACGCCGGCAGCGGGATGCACTTCCACCTCTCGCCGGTGGTGGACGGCAAACACCTCGGCGGGCCGGACGAGGAGGGCGGCCTGACACCCCCGGCGCGCTGGCTGATCGGCGGCCTGACGCGTCTCGGCGGCGCGCTGATGGCCTTCGGCAACCGTGAAAGCAGCAGTTTCATCCGCCTGACCCAGGGCAAGGAGGCGCCGCGCGCGGTCACCTGGGGGCGCTACGACCGCAGCGCGCTCATCCGCCTGCCCGTGGTCGCCACCGACGAGGAAGGACGCGCGGTCAGCCCGCCGACGATCGAGTTCCGCCTGCCGGACGGCTCCGCGCACCCGCACCTGCTGCTCGCCGGGATCGCGCAGGGTCTCGTCGCCGGCAAGGAGATGGACGACCTCGACGAGCTGCTGGCGAAAACCGCCGCGGAGACGGCCGGGAAAAAGGGGAAAGGCATACAGCCGGTGCCGCGCAGCTTCTCCGAGGTGAGCGGCTTCCTCGCCGAACAGAGGGCCGTGTTCGAGGCGGGGGCGGTCTTCCCGCCGCACCTGCTGGACCGGGTGCTCGAACGGCTCGCGGCGAGGTGAAACATTTTCCCCGCGCGGGTTGTCTCACTAACGTAAAAGCGGCGAGGGGCGCAAGCCGCGCGCCGCGGTGCAGCCGCCGGGGTCGCGGCGACCCTGTTCTCGGCCGGCTGAAGGACGGGGCCACCCGGCCTCGAAGCGGCGGTATTACCCGGCAACGCTCCGGCGGGCAAAATTGCCTGCCGGCACGGTGGAGTGCAGCAAGGGAGGGACAGATGC
Organism: uncultured bacterium; assembly: GCA_964404605.1. Classification (GTDB taxonomy): domain Bacteria; phylum Electryoneota; class Electryoneia; order Electryoneales; family Electryoneaceae; genus CAYOKT01. The sequence goes on along the minus strand of CAYOKT010000098.1, from coordinate 6,037 downwards.
CGAAGAGAACCAGCGGGGGGCTCGGCGCGCTTGCCGCGATCGTCCTCGCAGCGGCGTTTATCGCCGCGGGTTGCGCGGGCGGCGGCAAGCTACGTACAGAAGAAGGATACACTCCCACTCACTTCGCCTGCGGCGAGGCGTTCGTCTATACCTACGGGCAGAGCACCGTGAAGCCCGACGACCTCAACCGGTTGGTCCTCCAGTACATGGAGAGAGCGCTGCACGAGCAGGGCGTGCCGTACCTCTCGACGGACGAACTGGAATCGACACCGGTACCACCGGAAAACACTGTCTTCATCGATGTGGAGGTCTCCTTCCAAAGCGCGGCGCGGGGCGTTTCGCCCGGGAGTGATGATCTCGAGTTCTCCACCCGCACGGCCGGGAGTGGCGGGACCGGGTTGGACTACGTTGCCCAGATCCGTTACACGCTACGCCGCCGCAGCGACGGCGCGGTGTGGGCCGAGGGGAGCGCGAGTTCCACGGACGGCACCTCCCAGGCGACGACCTTCGACCTCGAAAACGCCGTCCGGTTCGCCGCCGAAGCCACCGTGAAGAAAATCCGAAAGCGGCTGTCCGGCTGAACCCGGCGTCAATCGTACGCTTCTCCGCCCACCAAGATCGTTTTCTTCCCACCAGTGGACCGGTTCAGCTGAATCGATCCACGAGTCGGGGTCTCGCGGCCGGGACCGGCGCTCTGGCGTCCCCCCGGCCGCACGCGTTACTTTGCGCAGCGAAACCGCGGGCGGTGGGCAGGAGCGGAGGGGCATGAACCGGCAGGCCATCCCCCCCGCACCGCCCGCCGCTTCCAACCGGACGGCCGGGCACATTCCGGCCGGCAACCCAGGCGAAGGCATGACGGAACGGACACTGTGCATCATCAAGCCCGACGGCGTCGGGAACGGACACATCGGTGAGATCATCACCCGCATCGAGCGGGAAGGGTTTACCATTCTGGGGATGAAATCAGCCCGCCTCGATCGTGCGACGGCGGAACACTTCTACGAGGTTCACCGCGGCCGCCCCTTCTTCGAGGACCTCTGCGACATGATGTCCGGCGACCGTGTGGTGCTGATCGCCCTCGAGCGTGAGAACGCCGTGGAACACTGGCGTTCGGTGATCGGGGCGACCGACCCCGCGGAAGCGGAGGAGGGCACCCTCCGCGCCCTGTACGGGGTGGACAAGGGGAGAAACACCGTGCACGGCAGCGATTCGCCGGAGAACGGCATGCGCGAGGTCGCCGTGTTCTTCTCCGAGCGCGAGCTGATCGAGCAGCGTTGACCGCTTCGCGCGGTCCGGGAGGCAATCATGTCTGAAGAGTCGCTTCGGGACATTCTCCTCGAAGGAAACGCGTTCCCCGAAGAGGATGAGGTCCTCGACCGCATCGCGGTGATCGGCGGCGGACAGATGGGGCTCGGGATCGCCCAGGCGGTCTCCGCCAAGGGCCTCGATGTGATCCTGGTCGAACGGAACGAGGAGAGCCTCGCCGCCAGCCTCGAACAGCTCTCGAACAACCTCGACCGCGAGATCGCACGCTGGGGGTTGACCGAATCGGACAAACGGGCGATCCTCAGCCGCATTCACGGCTCCACGAACCTCGCCGACCTGGAGGAGGTCAAGTTGATCCTCGAAGCGGTCTCCGAGGATCTCTCAATCAAGCGTGACCTGTTCCACCGCCTCGATGCGCTCGTCGAGCCGGATGCCGTCTTCGGAACGAACACCTCGACCCTCAGTGTCACCGAGCTGGCGGAGTCCACGGCCAGGCCGGAGCAGGTGATCGGGATGCACTTTCTCTACCCCGTCCCGAAACGCGCACTCATCGAAATCGTCCGCGGCCTGAAAACCTCGGACGAGACCTTCAACATGGTGAAGGCGTTCGGTGAGAGCATCGGCAAGACGGTGGTGGAGGTGTACGAATCCCCGGGCTATGTCACCACCCGGGTCGTCCTCCCGATGCTCAACGAGGCGATGTACGCCCTGATGGAAGGCGTGGCGAGCGCGGAGGGCATCGACACCGCGATCCGGCTCGGGTACGACCTCGCCCAGGGGCCGCTCGCCCTCTCGGACCAGATGGGGCTCGACGAGGTGATGAAGTGGCTCGAGACCATGTTCCGCGAGACGGGCGAGATGAAGTATCGGCCCTGCCCGCTGCTGCGGAAGCTGGTCCGCGCCGGCCACCTCGGGGTGAAGGCCGGCAAGGGGTTCTTCACTTACGACGAACAGGGCCGCCGGCAGTCGGCGAACCAATAGACACATCGGGCCGGAATCCGCGGGAGCGCCTTTACCGGGGCCTCCCGCACTTTTTATTGCCGGGCCGGCTCCGCCGCACACGGCGGGCGGGGATGACTCCCCCGGCGGAAGGATAATGAGGACGGTGATGGACGAGCCGGGCATCGTGGTTCACCTGCGGGGCGGCACGGAAGCGAGGCGGCTCGCCCTGCTCCAGGCGCTCGAGGGAGCCCTGCGCGAGAGAGGGATCATCGCGCGGCGTCCCGGCGGGGAGACGATCCTGCTCATCCGCGCCGGAGAGCCGGGCGGCGACTCCCCGTCCGTCCCCGGCGTCCGGGAGGGGGAAACCTCGACGAAGCCGGCGGACCACACATCGAACCCGCGTCTCACCGTGGACTGCGGCGGGGTGGGCGGCGCGGCGGACATCACCATCCCCGCGGACGAGCCCGCCGACCTCGCGGCCGGGCGTATCCTCTCGGCCCTCGAGCAGAGCGGCTCACCGCTCCGCTCTCCCACCGTCACCGGGTCCTACACCCCGGAAGAGGAGGAGATCCTGCGCAAACGCCTCGAGGGTCTCGGCTACCTCTGACGTAGCAGGGGCGCGGCGCCCGGCTGCGCTAAAGGCTGCGCCGAGGCGAGCATCGTGCCCCTGTGACGCCGGAAAAAGTAGTCCGCCGACGTGTCGCCGGGAAAAGAGGTTCCCGGGGGTCAGCCCCGCCTTCGCCTTCAGCAACCCGCCTTCGCCTTTGGCTATGGCGTGGCAAGCGGCGTGGCAGGCGACGTGGCAGGCTACGTGGCAGGC
>CAYOKT010000098.1:0-2909 GCA_964404605.1 uncultured bacterium | reverse complement strand
GGCGACCCCGGTCTACATTTGATAACGCAAGATTGTCATTCTGAACGAAGTGAAGAATCTCGAAACGTGCCGATTCACAACCAATGGGATGAAACCCAGGCCATCCCGTCGATAACAAGCAACATCGTGTGGCCCTGCCGGCTTTGACGGCAGGGTTTCATGATTATCGTGCTTTATCTTGCGTTACATCCCTTGTTCTGTCATAGAATATCATAGAAACCTGTCATACCCTGTCACCGGAGCTGACAGGGCCACCCAACCGGTCACCCCTCCGCGCCACCGCCCTCCGAACCCCGCTCTATCAAGCGTCGGATCACGGTGACATCGTAATGGAGCAGCGCCGGGGCGGTGTCCGGCAGGGGGCGTTTCCTCAGGTCGAGCCACAGGGCGCGGGCGCGCAGCCAACCCTGCAGCGCGGGCAGAAGGGAAAGCAGGAACAGCGCCAGGAAGACGAACAGGTCGCGCAGCGGCTCGCCGGACCCCGGCGCACTTCCCAGCGTCAGCGCCCGCCACGCACCCCAGAGGATCACGCAGGCCGCCAGCACCAGCGACAGGACCATCCCTCTTCGCTGCACGGTCCGCGCGCGGCGGAGGGCCGCCTCCACCCCGAGCAGATCACGCTTCAGACGCTCGCGGATGGCGAGCAGCCGCACGGTGGCTTCCCCCTCGTCCAGGGTCTCCGGAATCCCGGCGGCGTCCGCCAGGGCGCGCTGCACGGCCGACCGCTCCCTCTCCGGCAGGGGGCGCAGCTTCGCCGGCCAGCCGAGGAGCGGCTCGCCCGCGGGCGGCTCGTCGACAATTTTGCGCTGCTGTCGTTGCGCGAGGCGCCACTCCGCCTGCCGTTCCCGTCTCGCCCGCGCGACACGCTCCCGGCGCGCGGCGGCGGGGTCGAGGGGCTCCCCGGACCCGGAAGGGTGAGCGTTCCCCCCGCCGGAACCGGGCGCTCCCGGTCCACCGCGCCGGGATTCACGGCTCCCGGGCCGTGGGGCGGGGGGCCTTGGCGGTCCCTTTCCCTCCCCCTCCTGCCTCGGCCGCGGGCGCTCCCGGTCCGGGCTGTCCGGGGGGCCACCGGGCGCGGGGGGCTCTCCGCTCACCCCGACCTGTCCTTCGTCCCGGCGCCCAGCTCGCGCAGTTCGTTCTGCAACGCCTGGTAACGCGCCATCGCCTTCTCCCCTCCTCCGCGCTTCAGCTCCTCCTTCAGCCCGGCCAGCTCCTCCTTGATCCGCAACCGGTGGAGCGCACGGGGCGCCTCGGTGACGACCTCCTCGGCGAAGCGGGGGTCTTCCGGTTCGGGCCGGGCGAGGATCTCCCCGAGGCTGCCGGCGGCGGTCTCGCCGCTGCCGATGGCGTCGTAGAGGTCCGCCTCGCCCAGTTCCTTTCCCTCGACCTCCGAGGCCTCGATCAGCGCGAAGACCGGCCGCAGGGGATGGTCTCCCAGGTCCGCGGCGTGCAGGTGGCCGAACACCTGCGCGCGGTGCTCCGGGTGACGCACCAGCACCCAGAGCAGGTCCCGTAGCAGGGATTCACGCAGGCTGGAGGGGGCATCGTTCGCCTGCCGTGACGTTCCCCCGCGCCCCGAGGGGCGGCGGACACGGTCCAGCTCCCGGGCGAGAACCCGCTCGTCCATGCCCATCTTCTCCGCCGCCTCGTGCAGGACGAGCGGCCGGACGATGGGGTCGCTGATGCGGCGGATGGTGTCGAGCATGGCACGGGCCGCCTCGCCCCGCCCGCGGGCGGTGTCCAGGAGCCCGCGCCGGCGGAAGTAGTCCAGCTTGAAATCGATCAGCGGCTTCGCCTCCGCCAGGACCGCTTCGATGGATTCCGCCCCCCCGGAGCGGGCGAGAGAATCGGGGTCCTCCCCGGGCGGGAGGAGAGCGACCCGCACTTCCAGGCCCGCCCCGACCAGCACATCCGCCCCCCGGAAAGCCGCCTCGCCGCCGGCGGTGTCCGCATCGTAGAGCACCACGACACGGCGCGCGAAGCGCCCGATGAGCTGCGCCTGCTCGCCGGTCAGCGCGGTGCCGAGGGAGGCGACGGACCGGGTGATCCCCACCATGTGCAGGGCGATCAGGTCCGTGTAGCCCTCGACCAGCACCGCCTCGCCCTCCGCGCGCATCGCATCGCGCGCCTGCGGGAGGCCGTAGAGCAGCCTCCCCTTCTGGTAGATCGCCGTCTCCGGGCTGTTGAGGTACTTCGGGGCGGGGTGCTCGGGGTCCTCGTGCAGGATCCGCCCGCCGAAGGCGACCACCCGCCCTCCCGGGTTGCGGATGGGGAACATCAGCCGCCCGCGGAAGCGGTCGTACCACCCGCCCTTCTCCTTGCGGACGGCGAGGCCGGACCGCTCGAGCACCTCCGGCCCGATGTCCCGCTTCCCGGCGAGGGTCAGCAAGCTGTCCCAGCCCGGCGGGGAAAGACCGAGTTCGAAGCGTGCCTCGAGGGCTTCGTCGATCCCCCGGTCGCGCAGGTAGGCCCGGGCGAACCGGGCGTCCTCGGTGTCGGTCTCCGCCAGCCGGTGGCGGAAGTAGCGGAAGGCGAGTTCGTTGGCGCGGTACAGCGCCTCGTTCTGTCCCACTTCCCGCGTGGAGCCGGGCAGGTCGATCCCCACCCGCTCCGCGATGCGGCGCACGGCGTCGGGAAAGTTGACCCGCTCGATCTCCATCAGGAAGGTGAACACGTTTCCCCCGCGTCCGCAGCCGAAACAGTGGTAGGTCTGCCGCTGGGCGTTCACCGAAAAGGAGGGGGTCTTCTCCTGGTGGAACGGGCAGAGGCCGAAGTAGTTCGCCCCGCCGCGCTTGCGCAGCGAGACGTATTCGCTGACCACCTCCACGATGTCCACGCTCTCGCGGATGCGCCGGATCAGATCCTCGGGAATCGCCATGTGCGGAAGGTACGCTCGCGGGCGCCGGGGG
>CAYOKT010000097.1:7052-10920 GCA_964404605.1 uncultured bacterium | reverse complement strand
CGGGAGTCCCGGGCCACCCATCGGCGCCTCGGGAGAATCAGGCCCGCCCCGTCCCGGGCACAAGCACCCGCATCCGGCGGGAACCGATCTCCAGCGTGGCGGGCAGGCGGGTGACGAATTCTCCGTCCGCGTACAGCTCCCCGATCCCGGCGGGTTCTCTCCCCTTCCCCCTGACCACACCGCCGGTCTCCTCCCCACCCTGCGAGAGGGTCACCATCCGGGTTTTCACGATTTCCACGCCTTTTTCGTGCACATGCCTGCCGGCATACACCTTCGGGAAGCGGCGGAGGAGTCCCCATTTCGACATTTCGTGGATGAGGACGACATGCAGCAGGCTATCGTCCGGCGTCGCCTCCGGGGCGAGGCGCATTCCGCCGCCGTAGCACGGGGCGTTCGCCACCGCCGCCATCATGAAGCGCCCCTCGATCCGGCGGTCCGCGATGTCGATGCGCAACTTGACCGGGCGGAAGAGGAGCAGCGCCCGCAGCAGGTTCCAGATATAACAGGTCGTTCCGCCGAGGCGGCAACGGCTGTCGCGGGTCAGCCGGGAGACGAGGCTGTCGAACCCCGTGCCCGCGATGGAGAGGAACGGCACCCCGTTGACCGTGGGCAGGTCCACCAGCTTGACCACCGGCTTCGCGAATCCCTCGCAGATGGCTCGCAGGGTGCCCGGGTACCCGTGGTTGCGCGCGAAGTCGTTGCCGCGCCCGCCGGGGAGCACCCCGATCGCCGGGCCGTCCTCGCCCGCGAGCCGGGCGATGTGATGCAGCGTGCCATCCCCGCCGAGGGCGAGGATGGCATCCACCTTGCGCCGGATCGCCTCCCCGGCCCGGCTGACAAGATCCTCGCAGGAGGTGGTCATCTCGAAGTTGAAACGGTGACTGAGTTGGGGCAGCCAGCGCCGGACGAGGGGGAGCAGCTTGGGCGGGCGGCCGCCGCCGGCGCGAGGATTGATCAGTACGGTGATGTTCATGGCTGGAGACCCAACGCTGTGAAAACCAGGTCGCACCGGGAGAGGTCGGGCAGAAAGGCCTCCGCTCCCGCCGCGCGTTTCTCCTCCGGGTCACCCGGTCCGGTGCCGACGACGAGCACCTTCGCCCCGGCGGCGTGCCCCGCCACCACATCCCGCACCGTGTCCCCGATGACCCACACCCGGCCGCCGTCAGGGCGCCAGCGGCCCTGCTCGACGGCGGCGGAGATCGCGGCGCGGATCACCTCCACGCGGTCCTCGTGCCTGTCACCGAAACCGCCGAGGGGGAAGTACCCGTCCAGCCCGAAACGGGCCAGCTTGATGTACGCGGTGGGGCGGCAGTTCCCGGTGCCGAGGGCGAGGGCGACATCCCGCCGCGCGGCGAGCGCCCGCACCAGCCCGCGTACGCCCGGGAGAAGGTGCGGCCCTTCGGCGGTGGGATAGACCTCCCCGAGCCGCTCGGTGAAGCGGCGTTCGAACCCGGCGAACAGGCGATCCCCTTCCACCTCGTCCAGCCCCGCCCGGACGAGCAACGCCCGGAAGATCCCACGGTCCGTCATCCCGGCGAACTGGATCCCGTCCCCGAGCGCTTCCGCGCCCGTGGTCTCGAGGAACGCCGCGCGGAAGGCGTCCGCCGCCACCCGGCCATTGAGCAGCAGGGTGCCGTCGATGTCGAAGATGCAGAGCACTTCGGCCGGCGCGCCCTCTTCCCGCGCAGTCGCGGACGGATTCGTCAAGCTTCCCCCTGTACCGTTCCGGGTTGGTCCGGCAACCCTGTCAGCTCGATCAGCTCCGGGCGGCCGACCTCGCTGTCGTACCACACCGCCGTCGGGCGGCGGGAGAGCCCGCCGAACACCTCGCCGGGGTTGATGATCCACGGCGGGCGGTTCTCGATCTCCACCTCGTGGGTGTGCCCGAAGACGATGATGTCCACCAGCCCCGGCCGGGCAAAGGCACCGACCCACTCGGGATGGTGCATGACGACGATGCGCACGCCGCCGAGATCGTACAGGTGCGGCTCCCGCCACAGCTCGCCGATCTCGGTGAAGCGGGCGGCGAGGCCGGCGGTCTCGCCGTCGTTGTTGCCGTACACCGCATGGATCGGGCACCCGGCCAGCTTCATCGCATCGATGGTGAACGGGGCGATGAAGTCACCGGCATGGACCACCGCCTCGGCGCCGCGGCGGCGGAACTCGAGCATCGCCCGCCGGAGGTTCGGCAGGTGGTCGTGGCTGTCGGCGCAGATCCCAATCTTCACGGCAGCGCCTCCCCCGCCGCCGGCGCGGACCGCGGCACCGGCAGCATACCGATCAGCTTCGCGGTCACGGACAGTTTCGCCGGGTCCACCGCGGAGGCATCCAGCGGCACCGGGAAGACGGCATCGCCCTCCCTCCCCGGCTCCAGCCGCAGGTCCGCCGGTCCGAGCTCCCATTCTCCGAGACGGCGGCTGCCCTCGAAGAGGCCGATCTCGGCCCTCGGCGCGGCCCAGGTCATGTCCGGGTCGCCGCCGGTGAGGGTCAGGACCACCTCCAGCGACTTGCCATCGACCACCGCGCGGCGCTTCCTGATTTTCACCCACCTCACCCAGCGCCTGGGCGGATACTTCTCGGCGACCACCCGGCTGAAAAGGGTGAAATTTCCCTTGTGCCGCAACAGGTCCAGTTGCGCGATGCCCGGGAGCTTTCCCTCGTATCGCGCCCGCTCGAAATCCGACCCCGTCGAGCGCACGGCGGAAAAGCCGAGCTTGCCGAGGATCTCCTCCGCCTTGCCGCGCAGGGGCGGCAGGTCCATCTCGAGGCGGATGGCCGTCCGCCCGGGACGGTCCACCCACAGGCGCAGCTCCCGGAACCCCCGCGTGCCGAAGAGCGACGCGCCCCCCGTGCCGGAGAGGTTGACATACCGGTAGATGTAGATCTCCGCGCCGTAGGGCTGCACCGCGGTCGGCGGGCCGAAAAGGCTCGTTATCTCCTCCACGGAACGGTTTTCCCCCTCGCCGCCGAGCCACAGGAGCGGCCACATCGGGTTGGCGCGGGCGAGCCCGAGGGAGGGCGCCCAGATCCAACCTTCGAGCGTGTCCGGGCGGTCGACCCGGCACCAGTCGCCCCGGCGCTGGAGGAGGGTGAACGTCTCCCCGCGCCGGGCGCTGCCGATGACCTTCCCGCCGGGCGCGTCGCGGACGTTCTCCCGCTCGACGGCGAGAGTGAGCGTCACAGCGGGCGCCTCCCCCGCCGGGGGCGCCGTTTCTTTGTGTACGGGCGCCGCGCAGCCGGCCAGCAGCAGCGTGGAGAGGACAACAGGATGAAGCAGATCGCGACGATGAATCCTCATTCTCTTCCGTTCCGTTGAACGGCGCGGGACACGGCCCGCGCCATCATGGTGCCACGGCGAAAACAAGGTGCCGCGGCGGGTCTATTCTTCACCTCCCGGGGCGAAGCGATCATCCGCCCGGTCGCGGCGAAGGCCGCGCGAGTGCCACCCCGCGGCGGCCCCGGGGAAGGCGTCAAATTCGGGCACATAAGGCTTGATATCAAGCACCGGCGTTCCATCGAGGAGATCCACCGCCTCCACCCGGAGAACACCCTCTTCCGCCTCCACCGCCAGCAGGCGGACACAGGAGAGACCGATGGGGTTCGGGCGGGAGGGCGCCCGGGTGGAGAAGACGCCGCGCGGCACGTTGTCGCGGTAAGGGACGACCTTCAACCTGCACGGCTTCGCGCGGTCGAGCCACACCAGCAGCCAGATGCGGTCGAACCCCTCCAGGTCCGAGAGCCCCTCCCGCCAGGGCGGGTCGATATGGATCTCCGCCGGGTCCGGCTGCCCCGTATGCGGCTGGATGGGTGTGCCCTTCTGCCGCACGTGCCGACTGATAACACGCCCGATGGGCTCGAGCCTGATCTC
>CAYOKT010000097.1:0-6952 GCA_964404605.1 uncultured bacterium | reverse complement strand
CCTTCTGCCGCACGTGCCGACTGATAACACGCCCGATGGGCTCGAGCCTGATCTCTTCCTGATGGTCCATGGGTGTTCCCCGCGAGCGGGCCGGCGATTGAGGCGGCCCGGGAGGTCCTCCTTCCTTCTTGTTTTACACGCCCGCCCGGGCGAAGCGCCTTCGGGCCGGGCGAACCCGGCCGTTCATCCCTCTTCCCGGGCCGCGAGAACCACCGTGCGGCGCGCGCCGTCCGGGCAGGTGAAACTCCCCTCGAGCGGACCGTCCGCCCCCGTCCATCCCCCCGGGGGCAGCACCCGCCAGCGCCACACCCCCTCGGGGAGGTTCGGGAACGCGGCGAGGCCGTCGGGACCGGTGACAGCCTCCCGGGGGAGGCGCTCCCCGCCGGCCGCATCCTGCCGAGCTTCTGATTCACCCGCGCCGGTCCCCGACACCACGGGCTCCACGCGGACCTTCGCCCCGGCGACCGGGCGGCCTTCCCCGTCCCTGGCCCGCAGCCGCAGTTCGGGCCAGCGGATGGCGGCGACGATGTCCGGAATGCCCCAGCCGTACACATTGTCCGGCCGGTCGGCGCGGTCGGCGGTCGCCTTCATCGCGCGCGCGCAGCGCTCGGCGCTCCAGTCCGGGTGCGCCCCCCGCAGCAGGGCCCCGAGCCCGGCGAGGATCGGGGTGGCGAAGCTGGTCCCGCCGCCGCGCACATACCGGTGGTTGCTCTGCGGCTTGATCACCACCGTCCTCACCCCCATCGCGCAGAGGTCGGGCTTGATGCGCCCGTCGGCGGTGGGGCCCCGGCTGGAGAACTTCGCGATCCGTCCGAGGGAGTCCACCGCCCCGGCGGCGAGGACACTCGGCGCCTCGGCCGGCGCGCCGAGGGTGCGCGGTTGCGGCCCTTCGTTGCCGAGGGCGGTGAAGAGGAGAACCCCGAGCCTGCGGGCGCGATTCGCCGCCCGGCTGGTGATCGCCGTGACGCCGTCATAGTCCGTCTGCACGTACCAGTCGGTGTAGGAGAGGGAGGAGCTGAGCACCCGCGCGCCGAGGCGTTCGGCCCACTCGACCCCCGCCAGCCAGTCGTCCTCCTCCTGCACCGTCTCGTCGGGCACATACTCGGTCTTGCAGAGGATGACGCTCACCCCAGGCGCGATCCCGACGAGGTTGCCCGGCGAATACCCCGCGATGATCGAAAGGCAGGCCGAGCCGTGGTTCGGTTGATTGGGGGGGTCGCCCGGCTCCATGCCGGTGACCGGATCATCGTCGATGAAATCGTATTCCGCGATCACATCGAGGTGCGAGAAGGCCTCGTGGGAGAGCTCGAAACCGCTGTCGAGGATGACCAGCGGAACGCCGCGCCCGGTGTATCCGAGGCGGTGCGCCTCGACCGCATCGACCTGCAGCGCCTGCAGGTAGGAGGGGCCATACTGCCCCGGCAGGTCCACGCCGGGGCCGGGCGGCGGGTTGCCGTCCCAGTCCGGGCCGTAGGTGACCTGGAAGCCGGCCATGATCCCCCGGCCCACCGGCGAGACCTCCGCCACGAAGGGCAGCCCGGCGATGAGCTCCAGCGCAGCAGGGCCGGCGATCACGCTGGCGCGGTTGAACCAGCGCGACACCCGCCGCACTTCCGCCCCGGTCTCCTCGAGGGCCGCGAGGTACTCCGGGTCCGGCGGCAGGTCCCGGAGTGTGACCAGCTCCTCCTCCGGGATTCCCTCGATGCGGCGCCGTTCCAGCGCCGCTTCGCTCAACCCTTGCCGCATGGCCTCCTCGCGGATCTCCTGTGGGGAGAGCGCCTCCCACCGGCCCCGGTCGGTGAACTCGACCCACCAGCGGCGGGGTGCATCTGCGCCGCCTTCCCCACCCCGCGCGAAGGGGCTCGAGAAGACAAACCCGATGCCGACCACGGCGACGAAGACCATGCGCTTCATCCGACCGCCCCTCCTCGCAAGCCGCCCGCACCCGCCGCGAACCGGCGGGGTGATGAACCGGGCGGGCACTCCGGCGCCGCAGGGAACAACCTCATCCGCCGCCCGCCCGCGGCGTGCCTCCCGGACCGTGACACCGCACTTCCCGCGCCGCCGTTCATCGCCGCCCCGCCCCCCAGAGGGCTTTCTCGCCGTGCGGCCAGAGGACGCGGGCGAAGCCCTTCCGGTCCTCCGGGCGCAGCCCCTTCAACGGCCGGGCCCGCTTCAGCAACTCCGGATCCGGGTCCGCCAGCTCGAGGGCGCGGCGGCGGTCCTCCGCGAGGAGTACGACCCGCGGATACCTCCGGGCGATGCGCCGGGCATGTTGATCCATGAGGACTTCGCGGGGTCCGGCGAGCCCCTGCAGCCGTGCGGCGCAGTTCATCGGGTAACCGACATAATCCACTTCGTTCAACTCGCGGATCCAGGTGCTCGGCTGCACCTTGATCACCCGCCCGCAGGAGATGCCCACTCCGAAGCCTTCCGGCGCCAGCCCGTGGAAGGATTTCCGGGCGCGGTAGTACCCCTCGTGCAGGGCGAACGCCGCGCCGAGCGCCAGCCCGAGACCGTTGGACACGCCGCGGTAGGAGGTTTTCTCCCACACGCAGAGGAAACCGTCCCCCATGCACTTGTAGTAATCGGCATAGAAGTCGCGGCTGAGTTCGATCGCCCGGTCGTAGGTGAAGCGTACGACCTGCAGGATGTGCTTCAGCGGCGACTCGAGGGACCAGCGTGAGAACCCGCGGAGATCGGCGATCAGCACCACCGCATGAACGATCTCGCCGGTGGCGTTGTGCTCGACCTCCTCGATGGGAGTCCAGTCGCTTTTCTGCAGGTTCATCGCCCCTCACGGCCGGCACTCCGGGCGGTGGACGGCGGCCCGCCCCTCAGTGGGCCTCGAGCCAGTTGTCGCCCCAGCCGGTGTCCGCGACCACGGGAACGCGCAGCGTCATCGCGCTCTCCATGCTCGCCTTCGCCCAGCCCGCCGCCTCCTCGACCCTCTCCTCCGGCACCTCGAAGACGAGCTCGTCATGGACCTGGAGCAGCATCTTGTACGGCAGCTTTTCGCGTTCGATCTCCCGTTGCAGGCGGATCATCGCCACCTTGATCAGGTCCGCGGCGGAACCCTGGACGGCGGTGGCGATGGTCACCCTCTCCGCCGCCTGGCGCACGTTGCGGTTGGAGGCGTTCAGCTCCGGCACCGGCCGCCGCCGCCCGAGCATCGTCTGCACGTATCCCTCCGCGCGGGCCTGCTCGATCAACTCCTCGATGAATCGTTTCGCCCGCGGATAGGCGCCGAAATACCCCTCGATGAACTCGCGGGCCTTGTTGCGGCTGATCCCGAGACGGCTTGCGAGTCCGAATTCACTCATCCCGAAGAGGACGCCGAAGTTCACCGCCTTCGAGGCGCTGCGCTGCTCCCGGGTCACCTCCCCGAGGGGCACGCCGAAGATCTTGGACGCCGTCGAGAGGTGGATGTCCTCGCCGTGCTCGAAGGCCTCGATCAGCCCCTCGTCTCCGGAGAGGTGGGCCATCATCCGCAGCTCGATCTGGCTGTAATCGGCGCTGAGGAGCTTGCACCCCTCCGCGGCGATGAAGGCCTTGCGGATCTCGGCCCCCTGCTCGGTGCGAATGGGGATGTTCTGCAGGTTCGGATCGGTCGAGGAGAGCCGCCCGGTGGCCGCCACGGCCTGGTTGTAGCTCGTGTGCAACCGGCCGGTCTCCGGGTTCACCAGCTCCGGGAGGGCGTCGATGTAGGTGCCGACCAGCTTCTGCATCTGCCGGTATTCGAGAATCTTCTTCGGCAGGGGGTCCAGCGGCGCGAGCTTCTCGAGGACATCCTGGTCGGTGGAGTAGCCGGTCTTCGTCTTCCGGCTGGCCCTCGTCGGCAGGTTCAACTTCTCGAAGAGGATGTGGGCGAGCTGTTTCGGGCTGTTGAGGTTGAACTCGACGCCGGCGAGCAGGTGGCACTCGGCCTCGAGGGCGGCCATCCGCTTCCGCATCTCTTCGCTCATCGTCCGCAGGAAGTCCACATCGAGACGGATGCCGTGCCCCTCCATCACCTCGAGCACGTGGCTCAGGGGCAGCTCCACCTCGCGCAGCAGGTCGCCCAGCCCGGCGGCGTTAATCTTCGGCTCCAGCACCTCGAGCAGGCGAAGGGTGACATCCGCATCCTCGCAGGCGTAGTGCGTGATCTGCTCCAGCGGGACGGTGTCCATCGTGACCTGCTTCCGCCCGCTGCCGATCAGGTCGCGGGTGGGAACCTTCCGGACCTGGAGGTAATTCAGCGCGAGGGCGTCGAGGTTGTGGCTGCGGGAGGCGGGGTTCAGCAGGTAATCGGCGAGCATCGTGTCGAAGACCAGCGGCCCGGCCTCGATTCCATGCCGGCGGAGGACGAGGAAATCGTACTTGGCGTTCTGCCCCACTTTTCCCGGGCCGCCCTCGAGCACCGGCCGCAGCCGGTCGAGGAGGCGCCTGGCCCTCTCTCCGCACTCCGCGATGGGGTAGCCGAAGGCGCCGGGGTCACTGTCATCCTTGAAGCGGAAATAGTTCACCGGGACGTAGCAGGCCGCGCCGTGGCGCGCCGAGACGCTGAGTCCGACGAGTGTGGCGCGCACCGGGTCCGTCGAGGTGGTCTCCGTGTCGAGGGCGAAGCGCTCGGCGGATTTAAGCTCGCGCAGCAGCGCCGCCAACCCCTTTTCGTCCGTCACCGCCCTGTACTCGACCCCTCCGGCCTGCTCCTCCACCCGCTGCGGCTCCACCTCCAGGTAACGGAAGAGGCTCTTGAACTCCAGCTCGGCGAACAGGTCGCGCGCCCGTTCCGTGTTCCACGGCCCGTACTCGAGGGCGTCCGGGTCCACCTCGATCGGGGCCTCGGTGCGGATGGTGACCAGGTTCTTCGACAGCAGCGCCTGCTCGCGGTAATCGCGCAGGTTCTCCCCGATCTTCCCCCCGATCTCCTCCCAGCGGTTCAGCACCTCCTCGACGCTGCCGTACTGCTTCACCAGCCGGAGGGCGGTTTTTATCCCGATCTTCGGCACGCCGGGGATGTTGTCCGAGGTGTCGCCCGCCAGCGCGAGAACATCGACGACCTTCTCCGGCGGCACGCCGAAGGTCTCCTCGACCCCCTTCCGGTCGAAGAGGAGAACATCATCCAGCCCCTGCTTCGGGTTGTAGACGAACACATGGTCCCCGACGAGCTGGAAGAAATCCTTGTCGCCGGTGACGAGATAGACCTCGTAACCGCGCTGCGCGCCCCGTTTCGAAACCGTGCCCGCGAGGTCGTCCGCCTCGTAGCCGGGGAGGATCAGCTTCGGCAGGTTCAGCACCTCGAGGATCTCATCGAGGCGGGGGAGCTGCTCGACCAGTTCCTCGGGCATCTTGTCCCGTGTCGCCTTGTATTCCTTGTAGATGTGGTGGCGGAAGGTGGGCTCGCGGGAGTCATAGATGATCGCCAGCCGGTCCGGCTTCTCCCGCGTCAGGAGGGCGAGCATCATGTTCGCGAAACCGAACACGGCGGAGACGTTTTCCCCTTTCGAGGTGTAGAGGGGACGCTTGCTCATGGCGAAAAAGGCCCGGTAGATCTGGGCCATGGCATCAACCAGGAAAAGGCGCTTGGGCATGTGACGGTCTCGCGGGTCGATGGCGAACGGGAAGGGCGCGGCCCGCCCGGTCCCGTGGAAATCCGTGTTCCGCCTCCCATGGATCGCGGTCTCAGAATGCGAGTCACCTGAAACGGAAACCGGGATAAGGTAGGCAGGGGGCGGCAGGGCCGCAAGCGAGCCCTCCCGCCCTGATGAAGAGCCCCGCATCACGCGGGGAGGGAGGGGCGGGCGGTCTCCTCCGGGAGCGGAAGGACTTTTTGAGCTCTCGGTTTCATTCCCTATATTCCCAAGCTTGCTGCTTCAAGTGAACCAACCCTTTACAAACCACCCCGAGCCTATGGCTGCCATTCGCGGTATTGACCAGGTATTTCTCGACATCGACGGTGTGTTGATTCTCGGCGACCTCCCGATTCCCGGGGGAACGGCGACAGTGAACAAGCTGACCTCGCTGGGGATCAAGGTCGCCTTCGTGACGAACACCACGCGCAAACCGCGGCGGGTGATCCACGAGGAGCTGATCAAGATCGGCTTCCAGGTGGACATCGACGACATCATCTGCCCGGCGATCATCGCCCGCGAGCGCATACTCCAGATGAAACGCCGCACCGCCGCGCTCTTCGTCAACGAGGCCGTCCTCGAGGATTTCGAGGGGCTGCACATCACCAACCGGCGCCCCGGCACCGTGATCATGGGCGACCTGGGGAGCCAGTTCTCGCCCGAGGTGCTCGACGAGATCTTCCGCCTGACCTTCACCGGGAGCGACCTGATCGCCCTGCAGAAGAACCGCTTCTGGCGGGACTCCGAGGGCTTGAAGCTCGATCTCGGTCCCTATGTCGCGGCGATCGAATACGCCACCGGGAAGAAGGCCGAGGTGGTGGGCAAGCCCTCGCCCGGGTTCTTCCGCGGACTGCTCACCCGTTACGCCGTCCACCCGGGGAAAACCCTGATGGTCGGCGACGACATCGAATCGGACATCCTCGGCGCGAAGCGGATGGGAATGCATACCGTGCTGGTGAAGACCGGCAAGTTCGACTACGATTTCGTCAAGCGGTCCGGCATCGCGCCCGACGAGATCGTGCCTTCCATCGCGGACCTGAGCCCGGCGCTCGGCATCGAGGCCTGAACCTTCAAACCCCGCCATCAAAGCTGGCAGGGCCACCCGTCGTCGTGCCACCCTTCACCTCCCTGCTGTCCATCATTGTAGGGGCACGGCGTGCCCTGCCCTCGCAACCTCCTGCTCACCACGCGAGAAAATGTCACCCTGACCCGTCCCGATTCTCCGGGACGAGGGAAGGGTCTCGAAACGCTGCGCTTCCGCAGGATACGAACCAGTTCATTTCAAGATCCTTCACTTGCGTTCAGGACGACAATCTTTGCAGGGGAACGGCGCTCGCCGC
>CAYOKT010000096.1:0-10983 GCA_964404605.1 uncultured bacterium | reverse complement strand
ACACTATTAGACGCTGCGGCAGGATGGAGGGTGGCCCTGTCAGCTTCGATGACAGGGTCTGATGGGTTATTCAAGCAGGCAGGAAATAGTCGAAGCAGCCCGGCGAGGTGTCGCCGGGAAACCGAGGCTCCCGGGGTCAGCCCTGGCTTCCCCCGACGCTTCAGGGTACGCCGCGGCAGGCGACCCCGGGCTGCCTCCGGCTGCGCGGCCGCTGTCTCCCGGGGCACGCCCGCCCGCGGCAACCGAACCGCACCATCGGCATCCCACCTTTCGAACGTGTGTCCCTGTCCGCCGTCGAACCGGCCGGCGGGCGGTTCCGGGTCGTTCTCCGGCGTTTCCCGGACCTGAGACCGGATCGACGACCCGGACTCACAACCTGTTGAAATCGTTGAAGGCCGAGGGGAGTACGGGGAGTCAGTGGGGCGGGAAAAATCTTGACAAAGGCGGTGGAGATGAATACGTTTCCGCCGGTTAGCACTCATCTGTGGTGAGTGCTAACAACGATTGGGAATCAGTCGTCTGTCAGGTTGAACCCGTCCCGCGGTTTCCCCGCCGCGAGGTGCTTGCGCGCGGGGGCCGTCTTCGGGACAACAAACAGGAGGGACGAGGGCATGAAGGTTCGTCCGATTGACGAGCGTGTCCTGCTGCAGGTTGTGGAGCCGGAAGAGAAGAAGGTCGGTGGAATCATCATTCCGGATACGGCGAAGGAGCGCCCGCAGATTGGTGAGGTGATCGCCCTCGGCGACGATGTCGTCAACGCGGATGTGAAGCGGAAACCGTTGTCCGAGATCGTCAAGGTGGGCGACAAGGTGTTGTTCGCCAAGTACGGCGGCACGGAAGTCACGGTGGAAGGCGAGGAGTACCTGCTGGTGAACCGCAGTGACATCCTCGGAGTCGTGGAAGACTGACGGTGCCCGGGAGCGCCTGCCGCGCCGTAACCGCAGGCGAAGGCGGGACTGCATCCCGGGAGCGTCTGCTGGGGAACAAGGTTGAACTTGAACGATAACGCAACAGGGGAACTGTAACGATGGCGCACAAGGTTATTTCGTTCGATGTCGATGCCCGTAACGGCCTCAAGCGCGGTGTCGACATTCTCTCGAGGACGGTGAAGGTGACCCTCGGCCCGCGCGGCCGGAACGTGGTCATCGACAAGAAGTTCGGCGCTCCGACGGTGACCAAGGACGGTGTCACCGTGGCCAAGGAGATCGAGCTCGAGGACCCGATCGAGAACATGGGCGCCCAGATGGTGCGCGAAGTGGCCAGCAAGACCTCGGATGTGGCCGGGGACGGCACCACTACCGCCACCGTGCTCGCGCAGGTGATCCTCGACGAGGGGATGCGGAACGTGGTCGCCGGTGCCAACCCGATGTTGATCAAGCGCGGCATCGACAAGGCGGTCGCCGTTGTCATCGAAGAGCTGAAGAGGGTGTCGCAGGAGGTCGGCGGCAGCAAGGAGCGCATCGCGCAGGTCGGCGCGATCTCGGCGAACAACGACCATGAGATCGGCGAGCTGATCGCCGATGCGATGGAGAAGGTCGGCAACGACGGCGTGATCACCGTCGAGGAGGCCAAGTCCATCGAGACCACGCTGGACGTGGTCGAGGGCATGCAGTTCGACCGCGGTTACATCAGCCCCTACTTCGTCACCGATCCCGACAGCATGGAAGCGGTGCTCGAGGACCCGATGATCCTCATCCACGACAAGAAGATCAGCGTGATGAAGGACCTGCTCCCGGTGCTCGAGAAGGTGGCGCAGATGGGCAAGAGCCTGCTGGTCATCGCCGAGGATGTCGAGGGCGAGGCCCTGGCGACCCTGGTGGTGAACAAGCTGCGCGGCACCCTGAAGATCGCCGCGGTGAAGGCCCCCGGCTTCGGTGACCGCCGCAAGGCGATGCTCGAGGACATCGCCGTGCTCACCGGCGGGCGCGTAATCAGCGAAGAGGCCGGGTTCAAGCTGGAGAACACCCAGATCAGCGACCTCGGCACCGCGAAGCGGGTGGTGATCGACAAGGATGACACCACCATCGTCGAGGGCGCCGGTTCCAGCGATGCCATCAAGGGCCGCATCGAGCAGATCAAGAAGCAGATCGAGACCACGACCAGCGACTACGACCGCGAGAAGCTGCAGGAGCGGCTGGCGAAGCTGGCCGGCGGCGTGGCGGTGCTGCACATCGGCGCGGCGACCGAGGTCGAGATGAAGGAGAAGAAGGCCCGGGTCGAGGACGCCCTGCACGCCACCCGCGCGGCGGTCGAGGAAGGCATCGTTCCCGGCGGCGGGGTCGCGTTCGTCCGCGTCATCCCGACGCTGGCGAAGGTCCGCTACGACGGGGATGAGGACATCGGGCGGCAGATCATTCTCCGCGCCCTCGAGGAGCCTCTCCGCCAGATCGCGAACAACTCCGGCGTCGAGGGGTCCGTCATCGTCCAGAAGGTCAAGGAAGGCAAGGACGACTACGGGTTCAACGCCCTCACCGGCGAGTTCGAGAACCTGCTGAAGTCCGGGATTATCGACCCGACGAAGGTCGCCCGGACCGCCCTCGAAAACGCAGCCTCGGTCTCCAGCGTGATGGTGATGACCGAAGCTGTTATCCACGAGGCGAAGGAGGAGGAGAAGACTCCCCCGATGCCGGCCGGCGGCATGGGCGGAGGCATGTACTGATCCTCCTTTCACGCAGCAAATCCAACGGGCGCCCCTTTCCGGGCGCCCGTTTCGTTTGGTGCGACCGGCAGAGCGCACTCTCTGAACCGCTGTGTACTGAAACGTACGAACGGTGGTGTGGGAGGGCGCGCACAACAAGGCCCCCGCCTTCATGATGTAATGCAGCCATATCATTGTCGAGTCATCCCGTCATCCCGTCATCCGCTCATCACTCACCTCCCGCACCAGTGATTTTGCTCATCTCGTCTTGTTGCTCTACCCTATTTAGGAGAAGTATTTTACAACTGAATACAGTTTTCTTCCCGAACTGCATCCCCGCGTTCGCACGTGGCGTCTACTCCCCGCCACCATCCGCGAAGCCGCGCCCGGCATTGCCGGGAGGAGGAAACGATGCACGGTATCTATGGTCCGCGGCGGGGGATCTTCACCCTTTCCACTCTCGCCGCACTGCTGATTCTCTCCTGCAGCAAAGAGACGACCGCCCCGGAGGAAAGCACTCCCACGCCGCCGCCGGAGATCACCTGGGCGGATACCCTGTTCCTGGTGCAGGGTGAGGTCGCTTTCCGACTCGCACTTTCCGGCGAGTCACCCTGGCAACGGCTGGTCGGTTACCTGGACGGCCGTCCCCAATGGGAGTTGCTCGAGGCCGACTGGCAACTCCTGGGTCTTCCGATGGACACCGTCACGCTGGACTGGGACAGTCGCACGGCGGCCGATGGTCCCCATGCCCTCGAGGCGCGCCTGTGGGATGCCGGGGGGCGCATGGGGATCAGTCCCGCCCGCACCGTCTGGGTTGACAATCAGCCTGATGAACCACCTACCCTCATCTGGATCGACCCGCCGCCGCCGCCCTGGCAGGGATCGATCACCCTTGCTTTCCGCCTCGACTCTCCGTCCCCCGTGGCCGTCGTCCGCTTCTTCCTCGACACTCCCGGCACACCGCTTGATTCCCTCACCACCCCTGAGACCGGTGATACGCTCCACTGGACCTGGGACACCGGGGCGGCACCTCCCGGGGTGCACCTTCTCTTCGCCGAGATGCTCACTCTTGCCGGGCAGCGAACCTACAGCGCCCCCCTGCCGGTGACCTTGGAAACGGAAAGCACGGAAGGCCGCCCGCCGTCGGTCACCTGGGTCGATCCACCCGCCGGCCCGGTGAAGGATGTACTCGTCATGCGCTGCCGTGTCGAGGCGGATACCGCCCTCCGCGTGCTCCGCCTCCGCCTCGACGCCGACCCGGACCCCGTCGACTCCCTGACCGCTCCCCAGACTGGTGACACCCTCGAACTCCCGTGGGATTCCCGCATGACCCCCGATGGTTTCCATCTCCTCTACCTGGAAGCCGAGGACCTCGCAGGGCGGACCGGCTCCGCCTACCCCCTTCCCCTCGAGGTGCGCAATCTAGACCGCACCCCTCCGGTGGTCCGCTGGACCTACCCCGAGACAGGGGGGCGGCTGCAGGGGATCGTCGGATTGCCCTTCCATGTGGACGAATCCGGTGGGATCCGTTCCCTCCGCCTGTATCGAAGCGGGACCAGCGCCCCCGGCGACACCCTGCCCGGCGGTCCGGAGGGCAATTACATGTTCCATTGGAACAGCGCTTCCGTGCCCGACGGCTACTACACCTTCGAGGTCTTCGCCGTGGATTCAGCGGGCAACGAGGGCCGCAGCCCGGTTCTCCTCGCCGAAGTGGTGAACCAGGCTCTGCCCAGCGTCATCCTCGTCCCCGAAGACTATGCCACCCTGCAGGCGGGGATTAACGCCGCCCGAACAGGCGACACGGTTCGTGTGGCACCGGGCGTCTACAACGAAGGGTTGAACTTCTTCGGCAAGAACCTGTGGTTCGAGAGCACTGACGGTCCCGAACTGACCACCATCGATGCCACCGGGTGGACCTATGGGATCTTAGTCAACAGCGGAGAAGATACGACGCTTGTCATGCGAGGTTTTACAATTGAAAATGCAGTTAGAAATGGCATATTCATTGAATCAGGAGCAGCATCAATATATAACTGCATTTTTAAGAATAACAATATCTATGGTATAATATGCCTTGATACCAACCCCAATATAATAAACTGTGTATCCGATAACAACTATACAAATTATGCAATTGCATATTCTTGGGGTAGATATTATAATAATATATCTGTGAATGCAATTTCATATGGTATTTGGAATATTGCAGTTTATCCAAATCCACTAGAACTTGGCTATAACCTTTATTATAACAACTACAATGATTTTAACGAGCCTCCATTGCAATCAACCACAGATTTGTTTGAGAATCCGATATTCATCACTGGAACATACATCTTGTCAACAAACTCTCCCTGCATCGATGCGGGGCATCCCGACATTCTCGATACGGATGGAACGCGCAGCGACATCGGGGTCTATGGGGGACCCCATGCCTATGCGCCGCCTGATTGAAGGAGGACATCATGGCTTCATGGGGAAATCAAGGAGAACAGCAGTACGAGCAGACGATGGATTCGAACGGCCAGAAGCTGATCGTCAGCCGGAACGCCGACGATAGGAGTCGGAATTATCATAACAGACTGGATTCTAAAACCCGATGATCATAACATTATCAGATATCATGACGGCGAGGTTCAGATTGCGGATATGGACTATCAGGCCCGGATTATTAATGATTTTAAAGTGTCCGGTCATGCGACGTTTTCCGGCCGGATCAACGCTTCGAACTTCGGCATTAACACCCCCGGTACCATCAAGGACATGAACGAGAACCTGATTATCGGCGTTCAGAACGATGAGACAAAGATCTCGGTCCCCGAGCGTCCGACAAGGGTTCAGGGTGAATTGAATGTCGAGGACAATCTTTATATCAATGGCGCCGTTCGGTGCGAAGACCAGCTTAAAGTTGAAGCCGATGCGGAAGATTACGCTGTCAAGGTGAAAAATGTATCGGCAGGTGAACTCTCCACCGGTATCGAGACCGCGGGTGTTATCGCTCTCCGCGCGAGTGGAAAGGTCGTGGTGGACAAGGAACAGGTCGTTCTCGACGGATCAAGTGATCTTTCCGTGGGGAGCGGCTTCGTGTACAACTCCGAGGGACATGGTGAAGGTCCTTCGATCGACTTCTACATCGGCGGTGAGAGGGTTGGTTATATCGATCGTACGGGTTGGCGGTAAGAGCCATTCTCCATTCGAGGTACTGGCACTGCTGATGCACGACCTGTAGCAGGATGCATCACTGCACCGCTTGATCGGTGGTATCGATTTCGCGGTGTTTTATAAACCGCCGTTGGTTCGAGAGGGCGGGGGCTGCAAGGCCCCCGCCCGATTCGCTTCAGCGATCTGCGCGGAGGAGGCCATCGGAGCGGAAGTGTCAGAGGGAGGCGGGGGGCGCTGGCGCTCGCGGGAGCGATGGGAGTACCTTTTCACAAAGCAGAGCGGGGTCGAGGTGGAGATACGGCACGTCATTCCGGTGCAGGGGCCCTTCCGGCTGGGCACGGCGCTGAACGTGCTGCAACGGTACGAGGCGCCGAAGCGGAATCCCGCCCGTACCGTGCGCTACACGGCCAGTTTCGAGGTGCCCGGCGGCGCTGTCGAGGTGATCGTCCGCCAGGAGGAACCCGGCGGCCCGCTCGATGTCCGCCTCCTCGGGAAGCTCGTCGATGACACGGTCGCGGACCTGGTCGTCGGCCGCCTGATCCGGATGTTCTCCCTCGGGCTGAACCCGACCGGTTTCTTCGAGAAGGCGGAGGAGGACCCTCACCTTCGCCTGATCCTCGCCTTGTATCCCGATCTCCGCCCGGTGTTGTACCCCACTCCGTTCGAGGGTGCTGTGCGGACGCTGCTCGCGCTTCGCCTGCCCGGCGAGGAGGCGGCGCAGCTCGCGGCCAATGTGCGCGAGGTCTGCGGCATCGTCCCGGCCGACCGGCCCCATGCCGAGCCGGCGTTCCCGGGGAAGTGGACCCTGCTCGCCGTCTCCGACCGCCTGCTCGAGGTGGCGGGGGTCCCGGAGCGCAAGGTCGCCCGCATCAAGCGGCTCTGCTCGGCCCTCGTCGGCGAGCCGGACCTGCTGGATCATCTCCAGACCTTCGCCGATCCCATGAAGGCGCGGAGAATCCTTGAAACCCTGCCCGGCATCGGGCGGAGGGTCGCGGAGCACCTGCTGCTGCGCGCTTACGGCTTCCAGGATGTCCTCTTCGAGGACGACCGTCTGTTCCTCGCGGTCAAGCGGTTCTACAAGCTGCCCGACATTCCGGATGTGACCACCGTCGAACGCCTCGCGGAACCCTTCATCCCCTGGCGCTCCTGGTGGATGTTCCTCCTCACCGTGGCGCACGAGACCTCGGTGATCGTCTGAATCGTTCCCGCCCCCCAGCAGGACCATTCCGTTCGGGATTCGTTTTCCGGGCGGGCGGATGCGCATGCTTCGCCGGCCGGGAAACGGGTCTCTCGCCATGATCCCGTCCGAGGACAGGGATGAAGAGGGGCCGGATGAGTTGTCCGGGCGGGAGGCTCCGGGGTACTTTCGCTGTACGATGCGATCGTCCTTCTCAGTGCAAACGAGAGCCGGGGTCCGGGGAAGAAGAGGTCTTCTCCCCGTCTGCGTACTCCTTGCACTCACCCTCTGGACCTCATCACTGGAAGCCTTTCCCCGCCGGGTTCTCGTGGAGCTCTTCACCAACACGAGTTGCACCTCCTGCTCGGTCTCCGCCCCGGTGTTCCGTTCCTTCGTCGAGGAGCACCGGTCGCAGGTCGCGGTGGTCGCCTATCATCTCGGCTGGCCGGGCGACAGCGACCCCTGGTACCTGCTCAACCCCGTTGTCAACACCCAGCGCGGGCAGGCGTATGCGATCGATTCCCTGCCCGCCGTGTTCGTCGATGGAACCGCCGTGGACGACCCGGGCGACGGCGCAGCGTTGGAGGCGGCGTTCCGGGCTCGAATCCAAGAGGAGAGCCCGCTCTCCATCGACATCGAAGCCCACCAGGAGGGTGATTCCCTGTTCCTCGATCTCCACCTGCACTCGGGGTGGGAGGCGATCACCGGGGACACGAGGCTGCGCACCGCGCTCGTCGCCGCGCGAAGCGTCTACGATGCCCCCTCGGGCCAGGAGGTGTGGGTCGATGATCTCCTCGCGATGCTCCCCGGCGCCGCCGGGGATGCGGTCACGATGCCGCCGGATGACAGCCTGGCCTTCAGCTACCATCTTCCGGCACCGGAGGGGGAGCCGGTCGCGGGGTTGCGGGCCATGGCGTTCGTCCAGCGGGAGGGAACTCTCGAAGTGCTCCAGGCCGCATCATCGGGTGTCACACCGGCTTATGGCCGGGCCGTGGAATCCGGCAGTCCCGCCTCGCTTGTCCAACCGGGCTCGCCGGCGCTCTGCTCGCTGCGAGTGCGGAACACGGGGTATTTCCCGGATCAATACACACTCGCGTGGCAGGAGGACTTTCCGGGCGGCTGGGCGAGCGAGGTCGATGTGCCCGGGGGGGTGCGGCAGGGAGACACGGTCCTGTTCAGCCTTCAGCCCGGCGGGGAGACGATTGCCGAAATTGAGGTCATACCCGGCGATGCGCGGGGCGCCGAGGGCCGGCTGCTGCTCCAGTTGACCTCGCAACAGGGAGGGGAGAGGGTGGACAGCCTCTCCCTGTTCGTCCTGACCGCGCCGGAGGTTCTCGTGTTCGCCGGCGACACGGTTGGGACCATGCTCGACCGTTACCGGACGGCCCTGGCGAGCGCGGGCGCGACACTCTCCCTCTCCTGGGGACTCTGGAACCTGGGGGAGTACGGCCTCGACCTTCAGCGCGCCGATGAGCTGGCGATCCCCGCGGTTCTCTGGACGGTGGACCGGGCCGGAGCCCTTGGCCCCGGGCAGCAGGCCGCCCTGTTGGACTATGCGACCCGCGGCGGCCGGCTGTGGGTCGCCGGGGCGCACGCGGCCCTGGAGCTGGCGGGCACGGAACTCCTCGCCCGGCTGGGGGCGACTCTGCCGGCGGTGCTGCCGGTGCCGGAATGGGTGGAGGGGGTGGAGGGCGACACGGTGGGTGCGGGGCTGCTCTTTCAGCTCGAGTCCGGCGAAGGAAGCCCGCTGCCCGGTCTCCCGACCACGTTCGCGCCGGACGGCGGCGGGGTGACCTCGCTGCGCTATGATGGTTTCCAGCCGGCGGCGGTTCGCCGGGAGGACGGGGGAACGAGAAGCCTGCTCTTCGGCTTCCCTCTCGCCGCGGTCGCGGGCGACTCCCTGCGCGCATTGGTCCTCGAGAGGGGCCTGGCCTACCTGTTCAGCGGCACGGCGGTGGAGGGGGCGGCGGTTCCTTCCCTTCCCACCTCGCCGGTCGTCCTGCGGTCCGCTGTGCCCAATCCCTTCAACGGGACGACCAGCGTGACCGTGCTGCTCGCCGCGCCCGCCCGCGTGCGGCTGACCGTGTACGACCTGCTCGGCCGGAGGGTGGCCCGTCTCCTGGATGCACCGCTCCGCGCCGGACGGCACAGGGTCCAGTGGAATGCAACTGGTGCCGCGAGCGGTGTTTACCTCCTGCATCTTGAAGCGCAACTGGGAAACGAGAAGATTCTCGCAGCGAGGCGCGTGACCTTGCTCAAGTGACCTTATTACCGTAGGTTTGGGGTACATCCCCGCTGCCAACATGTCCGGGTGGCTTTTCCCGGTCCCAGCATGGAGTACTCTGATGAAGGGGAAGCACGATTTACTGGCAGGGAGCGCGGCGAGAGCCGTGTTTGTGGCGCTCCTTGCGTTGATTCTTGCTGCGCCCGCCGCGGGTGTCTGGCAATCCATCCTTCATGAAGACTTCGAGCGCGACAGCGACACCTGGCCCTGGATGCGGAACAGCCGCCAATGGCTGATCGGTCCCCCCAACCGCACCTGGGGAGTCGAGGACTCCACGGTTTTCCACTACACCGGCCCGCTGGATTATCGCTCTCTCTGGGCGTCGGGTATTCCCAATGACCTCGTTCCCGGCACGGATGAGTATCGTCCCAACCAGGATAGTTGGGCGGTCTGGGGGCCGTTCGATCTCTCCGACGCCGTCACCGCGAGGGGATATATCTATCTCTGGGCGGATTTCGAGGCGAATTTCACCGGGGCCGGGGATGACTTCTACCTCGCCTTCACCAACCTGAATCCACTCCCCGGCAATATCAACCTGTGGTGCATCGGCCACGAGGAGATCGATGGCGACACCCAGGCGCGATGGGTCTATACCCCCTTCAACCTCGCGGAACTGGATTCCGCCGGGGACACGCTGAGCTACCTCGGGCGCAGCGGCATCTACCTCGCTCTCGTCTTCCAGTCGGATAGTGATGACCTGCGTGGCCGCGGCGTATTCGTCGATGATATCGTCATCGGATACGATGACGGCCAGTATGATTTCGAGGCGTTCCCCCTCGTCTTCGAAACGGCGGATGACAGTACGCGGACGGAGGAACTGGCGACCAACACGCCGTACCGCGTGCGCACCAATTTCGTCCTCCATGGCCCCGGAGGCAGCCTGCAGGCCAGCCATACGCTGACAATCGACGGCGTGCCCATCGATACGCTCGAGGGGATGTGGGAAGCGGACGAGTTCGGCTACTTTCATGAACCCGCGTTCGAAACCGTGGTCACGTTTCTGGACACGGGGAATGTGACCTTCCACATGACGCTCGACGCCCTCCAGGAACAACCCGAGGCCTCCGAAGCGAACAACGAGTATGAGATCACGATGCGGGTCGGGGAGCCGAACACTCCGCCGACGATCGAGTTCATCGTCCCGGGACCGGATGGGATCACGGTGAACGACTCGGTGCGGGTGGTGTATCTCGCGGAGAATTTCCCGCTCGGCGAGGGGGCTATCGTCAGCTTCTTCTTCGATCCCGACAATGTAGGGTTCGATGGTCCCGCGATCAGCTACGCGCAGAGTCTGCCGGTCACCAACGAACAGGAAAGCTTCCTCTGGGACACCTCGAACCTGCCGGAGGGCGAATACTACCTCTACGCCCTTCTCTTCGATTACAGCTACCCCTTGCAGCAGGTGTACTCGGAGGGGACGGTGACCGTCGACCGGTCGGGCGTCGGCGAGGGCGCGGAGAGCTCGCTCCCGGAGACGTTCGAGATTGTCGGGCTGTACCCGAACCCGTTCAACTCCACCGTTGATGTCCGTGTGGCCCTGCCGCAACCGGGCGATATCATCGCCACCTGGTTCAATGTGATCGGCCGACAGGTGGACCGGAGGGAGTACCGCGACCTCACGGCGGGAATCCGGCGCCTGAGCTGGACCCCCCAGGGCCTGCCCAGCGGCGTCTACTGGGTGCGTGTCGCCGGCCCGTCCGGCGAGGCGACCGCGAAGGCGGT
>CAYOKT010000095.1:0-11016 GCA_964404605.1 uncultured bacterium | reverse complement strand
ACTGCCACTGCATGCGAAGCATTCCGTTCGAGATCCTTCACTATTGTTCAGGACGGCAATGAACATGCTTAGGATGATAACCATAAGGCTGCTGTGCCGCGTTTAGATCATCTCGATGCCCGGGTGGAAACGGATCACCCGTCCGCCGCCGTGCCGGTAGGCGGAGAGGCGGTCGAGGAGCTCGTCCTGGCGCCGTTCGGAGGAGATGAGAATTCCATCGAAATTCGCCTCCTCGAGGACCTCCATCGGGTGGATTTCGTGTTTCGTGCCGGCGAGCACGGCGCCGAACCGCGTCCTGTCCGAGGAGACGACATGCACGATCTCGGAGTCCAGCCCGGTGTAGTACAGCATGTCCACCGTGGGGGCCCCCGCGCCGAGGACGACGATGCCCCCGGGAAAGCTGTCATGCACCACCCGGGGCAGTTCCTCGGCGAGAGCCTCCTTGCGCTCGAGAAACGCCTCGGCTTCCTCGAGGAGCCCCTCCACGGTTTCATCCCCGGGCGGCACGGGGTCCACCCCCGCCTGCCCGCGCTCCGCCTTGCGGGCGAAGAGGGCGATGTAGGACTCCTCGAACCCGCCGACCACATCCAGCCCCTCGAGGGTCACCAGGTAGCGCAGGGTCGGGGTGGTCCAGTAGTTGACATGGTGGAAGGCGAACCCGCCGTAGGCGCTGCGGCGGAATACGCGGCCGGTGTTCGGCACCTCGAGGGCGACCACCCCGCCGGGCTTCAGCAGGTCCGCCATCGCGGAGAGGAGCATCGTCGGTTCGGGAACATGTTCGAGCACCGAGCGGGCGATGACGAGGTCGAAGGATTCCTCGGGGAACATCCCCTCCTCGAAACGCCCCTCGACCACCTCGAAGCCCGCCTCGCGCGCCTGCGCCGCCGCCTCCGGGTGGGCATCCACCCCGGCGACCCCGAAGCCGCGTTCGGACAGGCGCCGGAGCAGACAGCCCGTTCCGCATCCGATATCGAGCACCCTGCCGCCGGATGGACCATACCGTCTCAAGCCCTCGAGGAACCGGTCGGTTTCGGCGGTCTCCATCCCGGTGACATCCATCGGCAACGGTCCGGGCTGGCGCAGCAGCATCCCATCGAGCGCTTCGACACTCACCGGATCGTTCTGGAACAACGCCCCGCATACCCGGCAGAACCCGACGCTCAGCGTCCCGGTGGGCACCTCGTCCGCCTTCTCTCGCTTGACCGCGCCGTTTCCGGCCAGCGGGTACTCCTCCAATGCGATTAATTCCATCAGGTCACTTGCACCACACACGGGACATTGTTCCCGGATCATCATCTCCTCTGGTCGTTATACCTGTTTGTCAACGCTCCCCCGAAGGAGGAAGGTAGGACCGGCTTGAAAAGCAGTCAAGGCTATGGCCACGCCGACCGAACACGGCACCGGACGCCCAGTCCCCGCTCGCCCCGGCCGCCGTGCATTCACGATCCGTACCGGCCGGCATCAAGCGGGACCGCCGCCCGGATTTATCCGAAATAGGTTTGCAGCCAGATTCCGACGTTGGCCAGCATCCAGAGTTTCATTCCCTCGTCTTTTCGGCGGGCCGAACTCATCAGCTTTTCCACCTCGGCGAGGTCGAACAGTTCCCCCATCGCCGGCGTGAGGATGCGCTGCTTCGCCCACTCGTGCCACGCGCCGTAGAACCAGGTGTCGAGGGGCACCGGGAAAGCGGTTTTCGGCCGCATCACGATCTCATCGGGCAGCTCCCCGGCGAAGGCGAGCCGGAGCAGGTACTTGGTCATGTCGAGCCGTCCCGCCGCCTCCAGCGCGGTCAGGCCCGCCGCCTCCCGCTCCTCCGCACCGCCCTTCCAGCGCACCTTGTAGTGGACGGGGAGACGGGCGACGAACTCGACCAGGTCACGGTCCGTGTAGGGCACCCTTCCCTCGACCCCCTCGGCCATGGTGGTGGCGTCGAGCCGCAGCAGCAGGGCGGAAAGGTGGTGCTCCTCGAGGATGGCCAGCACCTTTTCGTACGGGTCGAGACCGGCCCCGTCCAACCCGTCCCAGACCTCCCGCCAGAACGAATCGATCTCGCTTTCGACCCCCGCTTCGCGGAAGGCCGGACCGAGCAGCGCCCTCCGGTCATCCGGGGGCACCCACTGGTAGAGGTGGAGAAACTGCTCCCGCTGGTCGGCGAACCTGTGCCGCCCGTAGAGGCTGTCGAGGGCGCCCTCCAGCCGCCCGCGCGAGGCGGCATCCCCCGCCGCGCCTCCCTCCTCCAGCGCCTTCGCGAGGAGAAAGTCGTGCGGGCTGCGGACGAGCTGGGTGTACCCGCCGATCAGTTCATCCGCCCCCTCGCCGGAGAGCACCACGGTGATCCGTTTCTTGAGCACGCGGGAGAGGAAGCGCAGAGGCACCTCGTTGGGAACCGAGAGCGGGGCGTCCTTGGTGCGGATCAGCGGCTCGAGTTCCTTGAAGTACCCGGCCTCGGTGAACATCACCTGCAGGTGGGGCACATCGAGGGCGCGAAAGACCATTTCCGAATAGGAGAACTCGTTGTACCCCTCCTCGGGGAAGCCGATGGAGAAGGTCTTCAGGTCCGGGTGCCCGAGCTGCTTCATCAGGAGGACGATCGCCGAGCTGTCGAGGCCGCCGGAGAGGTAGGCGCCGACCGGCACATCGGCCATCAGCCGCCGCCGCACCGCGCGGGCCAGGTGGCCGCGGAACTGTTCCGCGGCGGACTCCTCGCCCGGGTCCTCCTTCTCCGACTCCGGGACGCGGGGCAGGCTCCACAACCGTTTCTCCTCCCGCCGCTTCCCCTCCCAGCGGACGAGACAACCGGGCGGCACCTCGTGGATGCCGCGGAACAGCGTCCGGCCGCGGAAGGTCAGGCGGTAGTGGGCGAGGTAGTTCGCGAGGACGGCGAGATCCGGCGACCGGGGGAAGGCGGGATCGGCGAGGATCGCCTTGACCTCGCTGCCGAAGCGCAGCAAGCCGTCGCGCAGAGCCCAGTACAGCGGCTTGACTCCGAGGGGGTCACGGGCGAGGGTCAGGCGGCGGGGAGCGCTCTCCCAGAGGGCGAAGGCGTACATCCCGCGAAACCGGTCCAGCGCCTCCTCCGCGCCCCAGGCGAGCAGCGCATGCAGCACCACCTCGGTGTCGCAGCGGGAACGGAAGCGCACGCCCTTCCCTTCCAGCTCCGCGCGCAACGGCTCGTGGTTGTACAATTCGCCGTTGTACACGAGGACCGCTGCGCCACCGCCATGCACCCAGGGCTGCGCCCCTCCTTCGGGATCGAGGATCGCCAGGCGGCGGTGTCCCAGTCCGGCGCCCTCCCCCAGCCAGGTGCCGCGACCGTCCGGCCCGCGATGCGCCAGGCTGTCGGTCATGCGATCCAGAAGAGCGGGATCGATGGATCTATCGGAGCGCAGAGAGACAAGACCGGCAAGGCCGCACACAGGTTCTCCCAATCGGTGGAGGAAAAAGTAGACCGGGGAAAGGCGTCGCCGCAAGCACGCGAAGAAATTGCATGATCGGAACTACACCGTTATCTTTGTGCACCAGGGTGAGGATCGTTACCTTGCCCGCTTGGAAACGCCCCCTGTTTCACCGGGACGGCGTGTCCGACAGCACGTTCAGAGACTCGGCGGTCTGCATGGCGGAAGAGAACCCGAAAGTTCTGCTGGTGGATGACGATCCCGACATGCTGGATGTCCTCGACACCGCGATGCAGAGCCTCGGTTTCGAGACGATCCTCGCACGTGACGGTGATGAAGGGTGGGATGCGTTCCAGCGGCACAAGCCCCGGCTTGTCATCTCCGACATTTACATGCCCCGCAAGAACGGGGTGGTGCTGCTCGACCAGATCAAGGAGAACAACTACGATACGGTGGTTATTCTCATCACCGGGTACGCCCACTTCCGCCAGTTGATGGCCCACTCCCGCTTCCCCCCGGACGGGTTCATCAACAAGCCGTTCAACCTCAAGGACCTGGTCAACAGCATCCAGCAGGCCTACAAGTCCGAAAACCACTGACAAGCCGGCACGCCCGGATGCGGTCAAAATGAACGCCCGCTCACTCGAGCGGGCGTTTTTTCGTTCGACATCCGCGGGGCGGTGTCCGCGCAGGGCTGCTACTTCACCTCCAGCAGCTCCACCTCGAAGACGATGGTCGCATTGGGCGGAATCATGCCCCCGGCGCCCCGCTCGCCGTAGGCGAGATCCGGCGGGATGACGAGTACGCGCTTCCCGCCGGCGTGCATGCCTGAGACGCCTTCATCCCACCCCTTGATCACCTGGCCGGTGTTCAACTGGAAGGAGAAGGGCTGGCCATGATCCCGCGAGCGCTGGATCAGCTTGCCGTCCTCGAGCCACAAGGTGTAGTGCACTTCCGCGGTCTGGCCGGTCTTCGGCTGTGTTCCCTCTCCGACGACCAGGTCGGCATATTGCAGCCCGGAGGGGGTCGTTGTCAGGTCGAGCGAGCTTAGATCGGGCATCGGGTACGCCTGCCTTTTCGTTTGGGTTTCCACCGGGGTTTCGGTGTTCCCGGCGGCCTGTTCCGTCTGTCGGGGTTTCCGTCCACAGCCGGCAAGAAGCAGCCCGGCGGCGAGGACAACCACGAGGTTTCTCATCACATCTCTCCCAGAAAGTTCATCCCGTGCTCCGTCTCACATGAATCGCGGTCTCCGAGCGCGCCACGCGGCTCGAAGCAAGACGCGTCGCCAAAGGTAGGGTTCCGGCGGGCGCCGGGCAAACCGGTGGTCCGTGGAGTCACTTCCCGACCGCAGCTTCCGCCTGCGGTTCGCCGTCGCCGACGTCCACCCGGTTCACCTTCTCGGGAGCGAACCAGGCCTCGACATCGAGCGGGATCACCGGCAGCTTCAGCCGTTCGAGGGGCAGCTCCCCGACGAGCAGGGCCATGTCGCCCCCGCCGGCCCCGGTGGGCTTGGAGTGGCCGCCGTACTTCCGCGCCCAACGCTCCAGCTTGCGGTGGATCGGCAGCCGGTACGGGATGTCGGCCGCATCGGCGATCCGGTCCATCAGGAAGGTGTACCGGTCCATGAGGAGGAAGATCTCCTCGCGCAGGCCGCGAAACCAGGTCTCCCCGAGTTGGCGGCTGAGAACGAGAAGCTCGCCCAGCACCTTCCGGTCCTCTTCGGTGGCCTTTTCGCGCCAGGCGTTGAAACGGTGGATGAAATCCCGCGTATTCGCCGTCCGGCCCGTCCAGACGAGCGCCATCGGGAGGCGGCCCTCCTCCGTGGATTCGGTCAACCGCTCGTAATGGACCTTTCCCTCCACCCTCTTGACCAGCACGGGGCGCTCCATCGCGCAGGCGACCACATCGGCCCCGCTGCCGAGCCCGCCCTGGACACTGCGATGAGCCTCGAGGGCGTACCTGATCACATCCTCCCGCCGGTCCCGCCAGGGCATGTCGGCCCGCTCGAGCCGCAGGGCGATCACCCCGACCGCCTCCGCCGCCGAAGAACCCAAGCCGAGCTTCCGGGGCCGGCCGCTCTCGTCCCGGTGCATCATCCCGGTGCGGTCCACCATCAGGTGCGGCAGGCCGTACCCCTCCTCGAAATCCATGATCTCCCGCATCGAGACGCTGAGGGCCGCGACCACGGCGGGCGGGTTGGGCACCACCGGCTTGACCTTGATCTCGATGACCTCGACATACCGCGGCACCGGCCCGAGCACCGCGGTTCCGCCGAGGAGCACGGCGTACTCGCCGGTGAGCATTACCTTTCCGGGGATACGGACGCTTTTCTGGAAGATCATCGAATCACCTCCGCCGCCCCGCCCGGATAACCGGTCAGGACAGAGCGAACCCCCTCCACTCCCCTCGCGCGCCGGGCGACTTCAGGCAGATCCTCCCGTCTCGCCAGCAGCATGACATGCGCTCCCGCATCGATGGTCGCATAGGTCTCCAGCCCGTCCGCCCGCCAGCGCCGCACCTCGTTGAGCAGGGCGAGGGTTCCCCCGAACCAGTAGACCAGGGCCGGGCGGGTGGAGAGCATGCAGGCGTGCATCGCGAGCGCGTTCGCCTCGGCAATCTCCCCGACCTCGCCCAGGTCACGGCGGCGCACGGCGGCCAGCATCCGCCGGTAGTCCCTCCGCGACTGCCGCACCCAGGCGGTATAATAAGGCGAGGTCTCCCGGCTCCGCTCCATCCCCTCGCGGCTGCCGACCGCTTTCATGCCCCCTTCGACGAGGGCGATCACCATCCCCCAGGGTACCTCCTCCGCCCTCAGCAGCGTACGGGCGGCGGGGTCCTCCCCGAGCGGGAGCGCGGCCAACCCCCCGGGAACCGAGCGCGCCGCGGACCCGCTGCCGCGGCGTGCAAGCCGTGAAAGGGCTCTCCGGTCCAACCGCCGGGGGGAGAGCCCGGCGAGCGCGAGGGTGAGCGCGGCGTAGCCCGACGCGCTGGAGGCGAGCCCGGAGGCGGTGGGAAAACGGTTCTCAGTGGAAACGGCGACCGGGCCGCTCAGCAGGCCGCGGCCGCGCCAAAGGTCGAGGAAGGCGGTCACTCTTCGCCGGGTCTCCCCCTCAGCCGGCCGGCCGTTCAACTCGACACGATCCGGCCCGGACGGGAGGCGGCGCACCTCGGTGACAGTCGTCAAGGCATCGAGGGCGAGCGAGATGGAGGGCGTTGCGGGGGCGTTTTCGGTCCCGGGTATCTTCCCCCAATACTTCACCAGTGCGATATTCGCATGAGCCCGGGCCCGTGCGCGATCGGTCACGCGGACGCCTTCAGGATGAACGGAATCACCTGGGCGAACTCGCCCGACAGCTCCTCGAGAAGCTGTCCCTGTGCCTCCGGCTCCACCAGGGCGATCACCGCCCCACCCCCGCCGCTGCCGGTCAACTTGGCCCCGAGCACGCCGTGATCGAGGAGAGTCGCCACCGCCTTGTCCAGCTCGGGCGTGGACACGCCGAGGCGGGCGAGCAGCTCGTGGTTGCGGAACATCAGGCGCCCGACATCCTCCGCATCGCCGACCCCGAGGGCGATTCCGGCGTCCGTGGTCAGGTTCCCGATCTCCTCGAGCAGACGATCCACGCGTTTCGGGTTCAGGTCACGGCTGCGCCGCACATGACGGACCATCTCGATCGTCCGTGCGCCCGGCTCGACGAGGCAGACCAGTCCGGCCATCGGGCGGGAGAGGCGGATCGGCAGGATCTCCCTCGGCGGTCCCTTGCGGAACCAGAGGACGCCGTCGGAGAGGACCGTAGCGGCGTCCATGCCGCTCGGGTGGCCGTGGAAGATGGATTCGAGACGCTGGACATCCTCGAACAGGCCGTTCCCCAACCGAACGGCGGTCCGGTCGCCCTGGTACCGCCGCAGGGCGGAGCAGAGCGCCGCGGAGAACGCCGCGGAGGATCCGAGACCCATCCCCGGCACCAGTTCCGATTCGATCTGGATGGCGATCGGCGCGCTCCGCAGGTCGTACATCTCCAGCGCTTCGTCCACGGCCTTCGAGAAGAGGCGGAGGTCCTGGTCGGAACGCGGCGCGGGGAAAACCTGCTTGAAACGCGGGTTGAGGAAGCGCGGTCCGTCCGCATCCGGGCTCAGGCGGATGGTGAGGCCGACATCGATCGACGCCGTGATCCCGGGATAATTGTACACCGTGGCATGTTCGCCGAAGAGGACCACCTTGCCGGGGGCATGGCTCTCGATCGGCAGGCCGTCCGGTTCGGCCGCGGACACGGGCTCCTTGCGCATGGTCCGGTAGATCTCCTCTGCGACCGCCACCTTCACCTGTCCCCGGCGGATCATCCGCTGCGCCACCTCTTCGACATGTTCCGGCGGCACACCGACGCTGATCGCCACGCTGCGGGCGTGCAGGGCCATGTGCCCACTCTGGATGCCGACGGTGCTCAGCGCGAGGCAGGCGGCGAAGTTCTGCGCCAGTCCCACCGCCGCGAGCAGACCCGACAGCTCGACGGCCGAACCGACGCCGCTGATCTCCCGCAGCAGGCGGACTCCCGGGTGGGAGCTGACCGCCCCGCCGACCCAGCCGACCTGCATCGGGAGCTCGATCGACCCGTGCAGGCAGCCGTTCTCGACACGGTAGCGGGTGAGGCTGCGATAGCGCCCCTCCCGGGCGGCGTAGGCATGCCCGCCCGCCTCGATGGCGCGCCAGTCCTGCCCCAGGGCCATCGCGGCGGCGCCGATGCCGTTGAAGATGCCCTTGTTGTGCGTGGTCGCCCGGTAGGGGTCCACCTGCGCCAGGTGATCCGCCTCGAGCAGGCGCTCGCCGACCTCCCCGCCGCTCATCCCCTCGCGGGCGAGAACCTCCAGCGGCAGCCGGAAACCCGCGCGCGCCAACCGGCGGTCGGCGAGATTGGAGAGGATGCGGAGGTTGACCCGCCCGCCGGTGATCTCTTCGATGACCGGCCCGGCCGCCTCGCAGGCGTAATTGACCGCGTTTGCGCCCATCGCTTCGCGCACGTCCATCAGCAGGTGCACGACCAGCATCTCTCCGATCCCCCCGCCTCCGGGGAGAACGCGGGTCTCGAGGTCGAACACGCCGCCGCCGCGCTTCACCATCCGCGGCTGGGCGAGATTCGCCTGTTCGATCACCTCCGCCTTCCGCGCGAGGAGGCGCTCGGCCGCATCGGCGGGATCGGGAAGGTCGAGAACCTGGACCTGCCCGATCATCACGGGATCATCGACATCCGTCGAGAAACCGCCCCCCTTGCGGATGAGCATCGCGGCCTTCGAGACCGCCGCGATGATCGACGCCTCCTCGATGGCCATCGGCACCAGGTATTCCCGGTC
This sequence comes from uncultured bacterium, assembly GCA_964404605.1. Lineage (GTDB taxonomy): Bacteria > Electryoneota > Electryoneia > Electryoneales > Electryoneaceae > CAYOKT01. The sequence continues at coordinate 2,278 of CAYOKT010000095.1, read as the reverse complement.
GTCGACGAGGAAATTGAGCCCGAGCCCGAGGGGCATGCCGAGCACGCCGATGGCGTTCTCGACCATGTTCACCGCATGTTCGATCCGCAGGGCGCTGCCGTTCCGCAGCGAGGAGAGTTGCTCTTCCGTCAGGTCGAAATTGCGGGCGAGAAAGGCGAGACGCTGCTCCACCGGCAGGCGGTAGAAGCCGGGGATACGAGAGGTCTTTCGCTCCGCCCGCTCGACAATACCGCGGGTAATCGTCGCGATGGGCTTGTTGGTCACCACCTACTCCACACTCAGGCCGAGGGCGGAACACCACTGCCGCAACCGGCCTGTGATCACACGGGGGGCGTTGCGCAGGTCGGCCGCCACCCCCGATTCCGTCAGAACCATCACGGTACGCAATTCCGTGATCAACATGGTAATATACTCCATCGCGGCCTGTCTTCCACCCTTGAGAAACGCGAGCAGGGCCGGGCGGGCGACTCCCGCCAGGTCCGCTCCCAGCGCCAGGGCGCGCGCGATGTCCAACCCGTGGCGGATCCCCCCGGAGGCGACGATACAACCCTCCTCGCCCAGTATCGAGCGAGCCGCGAGGGTGCTGACCGCCGTGGGGATGCCCCAGTCACCGAGGGTCTCCCCCACGTTTTTCAACGGGCCGTTGGACGCCCGGTAGCTCTCCACCCTCGTCCAGGAGGTCCCGCCGGAACCGGACACGTCGACATACCGCACCCCGATGGCGGCGAGCCGCTCGAGCGTTCCGGGCGACAGACCGGCCCCGGTCTCCTTGACGAGGACGCGGCCGTCCAGCCGATCCAGCAGGCGCGCGATGCCGTCGAGAAGCCCGCGGAAGCGCCGGTTTCCCTCCGCCTGCACGAGTTCCTGCGCGGTGTTCAGGTGCACGCAGAGACCGTCCGCCTCGATCGCTTCGACGAGTCCGGCGACCGCTTCAGTGGAATGTTCCAACAGTTGCACCGCCCCGATGTTGCCGAGGAGCACACCATCGGGAATATTCCTGCGTACATCGAAATGGGAAATCACTTCGGGGTGGCGGAGCATCACCCTCTGCGAACCGACCGCGAAGGCGATACCCTTCTCCGCCGCCACCCCCGCCAGGCCGTGGTTGAGGCGCTCGGCGAACTCGGCGCCACCCGTCATGCTGGTGATCATCAACGGGGCGCTGAGCCGGCGGCCGAAGAACTCCGTCGTCGTATCGACATCCTCGACGTCCAGCTCGGGGAGAGCCTCGTGGAGCAGATGGACATCCTCGAGCAGAGTCCCCCCTCGATGCTCGACTTCCCGCTCTGAGACGATGTTGAGGTGTTCGCTTTTTCGACGCGATATCCCGGAGACCAAGTCACCCTTTCCTGGTCCGGAGCCGTGGACCATGCAAACCCTGACGGTACAGTGTACGAAAAAAAGGAAATAAACGAAAACCCGAAACGACTGAACCTCCCTCTCCCCCGCACCACCCCGCCGCCGGGCGCTGCACCTCACGAAGAACCGCTCCATGGAGGACATGGAACGGTCTGTATCCCACGACACAAGATCCCACTACGAACGAAGGTAACTCCCGTTTGGACGTGATGCGGGAAACCGCGGGGAGAGCCTCAGCGGAACATCGCCTTCAGGCTGCCCCAGGTCTGTTGGATGTTCGAGATCGACACGGTGACCGTGCGCACCATTGTCCGGTGCACTCCGCCGCTTACATCATCACAACGAACGCGATAGTGGAAGGTCTTCGAGGACTGTTTGAAGAGGTCCGTGTCGATGTACCGATAGGTTTTGTTCGCCCCTTGCGGGGGGAACGTGGCGATGTCGAAAAACTGGACGCCGTCCACCGAGCGCTCGATGACGAAATCGAGGGCGCCCGCCTCCTGGGAGGTTTTCCAGGACACGATGACCTGGCCGTCCCGGGGGGTCACCTCGAAATCGGAGAAGCGCACCTGGGCGTACACCGATGTGGCGGCGAGGAGAAACACCGCCAGCAGGGCGATCTTGAGTCCAGTCCTGTTCATCACTGCTGAAAGTACTCTCCCTTTTTCACGAAATCAAGCGTTGCCGCGATTCGCGGTCGTTTCGCCCGCCGGACGAGCCGCCGACCAGGACCCGAAACCCGCAACCCTGCTGAAAAATGCCGGTATTCTCTCCCCGGTGAATTATCCGGCGGACGGACGTCTTCCCGCCACTCCAGCGTGCACCCGGCGGGTGGCCCGGTCCCCGGCGGGTGAACCGGCAAGGCAGGGGGGTGGCCAGGCAAGGCAGGCGGGCGGCCGGGCAAGGCAGGGGGGTGGCC
>CAYOKT010000094.1:0-11161 GCA_964404605.1 uncultured bacterium | reverse complement strand
GGGTGGCCCGGGACTTCAGTCCCGGGTTTCATAGGAGATAGAGGAACAGCGTTTCATAACATGTTACTTCGTATGGATGCGATACAGTATGTTTCGAGATCCTTCACTGGCGTGCAGGATGACAATAGCCGGAGATATCGGCGTGTGATATCACTGTGCCCTGCCGGAGCGGAAAACCCCATAGCGCCCCCTCAGGGCAGCGCGCGCGGCTGGCCGGAGAGGGCGTAGAGCACGATGTTCGCCCCCATCCGCAGCGCGGCCAGCCGTTTCTCGGGCGGATCGTGGTGCACCTCGGGATCTTCCCAGCCGTCGCCGAGGTCGCTCTGGTAGGTGTAATAGACCACCACCCGCCCATCGACGACGATGGCGAGCCCCTGCGCGGGCAGGCCGTCGTGGACGTGGATCTTCGGCGGTCCGTGGGGGAAGTCGTACGCCATGTGGTAGATCGGGTGCGAGAAGGGCAGCTCCACCAGTTCACGGCGGGGGAACACCTTCTTCAGCTCGCGGCGGAAGGACTTGTCGAGCCCGTAGTTGTCATCGACGTGCAGGAAACCGCCCCCGAGGAGGTACTCGCGCAGCCGCTGCGCCTCCTCGTCCGAGAACCGCAGGTTGCCATGCCCGGAGAGGTAGAGGTAGGGGTGGCTGAACAGGTCCTCGTCGAGCAGGCCGGCGACCTGCTCCTTCTCCGCTGTCGGAATGCCCAGCTCTTCGCGGAGGAACCGCTGCAGGTTGACCAGCGAGGTCGGGTCGCAGTACCAGTCGCCGCCGCCGTGGTATTTCACCCGGGTAATGGAGAATTCCCCCGCCTGCGCCGCTTCCGGCGGCAGCATCAGCAGGATCAGGCCGGCCGCAAGAACCCACAGCGGCAAATGCCGGGCGGGGAATTCGTCACGCCGCCGCCGACCGCCCCTGTTCCGCAGGATGAACGCAGGAGAAACAACCGGTTTCATCCGTCTCCCGTTCCGTATTGTTCCGCCCCGGTTACACTCCCCCGGCGGGCCCGATGGTCCAGCTCTCCAGCATATACCGGAGATCCAGCCCCCGGAAATCCCACAGGATGACCCCCACGTTCCGCGCGAAGGCGGTGTAGAGGGTGTCGAGGAGAGGCTCCTCGTTGCGGTATTGATGGAACGATGCCTGGCGCACGAGGATCGCCGGGAAGCTTCCCGCCGGCACCTCGATGGTCGTGTCCATGGCGATGATCTCGGCGTTGGCGTAGAGGGTCAGGTCCCCGCTGCTGAAATCGAACGCCTGCCATCTCCTCCCCAACTCGACCGGGATCTCCAGGGAGGTCTCGAAAACTTCGTTCGTGTCCGAATTGGCGAAATTGAGGCGCGTGCCGTTCCACCAGACGAGGTGAATACGGTCCTGCCCCGAGCCGTTGACATTGAGGCGTCCGATGGGCCCCCCCGCGGCGGGGCTGGTGTCGAGCAGGGTATAGGTGTAACGGGTGGAATCGCTCAGCAGATAGACCCACTCGCTGCCGGGAATCATCGGGTAGTATTCCCGGTCGGCGTACGGGTCGTCGATGGGCGAAACCGGGGCCGCCGAATTGCCGCTGCACCCGGCGAGGAACAGCAGGGCGAGGGAGAGAAACAGCAGCCTCCCCGTTTCAGAACGGCAGGTGCGGCCGGTGGATCGCATCCAGCACCCTCGCGAGCAGTTCTTTCCGCTCCGCGTACGGGAGAAACGCGGACTTGAACCCCATGATGAGGATGTCCTCAAGCTCCACGCGGGTGAATCCGAGTCGCTTCTGAAGAATGTCATATTCCTTGCTGATGCTGGTCTGGCTCATCAGGCGGTTGTCCGTATTTACGGTCACCCGGAGGCCATAATCATAATAAAACCGTATCGGGTGCGTTTCCACGGAGGCCGCCGCACCCACGTGCACATTCGAGGAGACGCAACATTCGAGCGGGATGCGATGGTTGTTCACGTAGTTGAGCAGGTCGCCGTCCTCGACGAGGCGCGTGCCGTGCCCGATTCGGTGCGCGTTCAGGTCGTGCAACGCCTGCTTGATGGACGCCGGACCCCACGCCTCGCCGGCGTGGACCGTGCAGGGGACGTTGTTCGTACGGATGAGGTAGAACGCATCGGCATGGTCCTTCGCCGGGTAATGGTCCTCGATTCCGGCGAGGTCGAACCCGACCACGCCGCGCCCCTTGTAGGCCACGGTCAGCTCGGCCAGTCGGAGGGAGACGGAGGGTTCGATCTGCCGTATCCCGCAGATGATCACCCCCGTCCGGATCCCCGTCTTCCGTTCGCCTTCGCGCAGCCCCTTGAGCACGGCTTCCATCACGTGGGTCAGGGTGAGACCCTTCTGCTGGTGCAGGATCGGGGAGAAACGCACCTCCATGTACCAGACGCCGTCCTCCCAGGCATCTTCGCAGAGTTCCGTGGCGATGCGGGCGATGTTCTCCTCGTCCTGCATCACGGCGAGGGTGAAATCGAAGGTTCGCAGGTACTCGGTCAGGTTCCTGCTGCTCGTCGCCTTGTGGATGACCTTCTGCATTCCCTCTTCGCTGTCGGCGGGCAATTGGATCTTCTGCTTGCGCGCCAGCTCCAACAGGGTGCCGATGCGCAGTGACCCGTCGAGATGGCAGTGGAGGTCGGGTTTCGGGATCGCCCGGATCTCGTCGAACGTGAGCCGGGTCTTTCGAGTCGTGGTCATGGTGGCGTTCCTTCGAGAAATGAATAGGCAAAGATAAGGAGTGCCCATCACCCTTGCCAGCGGGTTTTACCGACCCGGAGCGTCTTGCCGGCGACGCGGAAAAACGAGAGAACGGACCGGCGCTGCCACGCCGGTCCGTCACGGTCACACAAGGAGGCGAGTCGAGAAGGTCTTCGCTCTGCGGAAGTGGCTTCAGGCGACGCGCAGGAAGTTCTCGCTGCCGCTCATCCGCTGGGCCATCTTCTCGGCGAAGGAGACGTAGCGGAGTGGGTTGGAGCTGAACATCTCCGCCTTCTTCACACCGGGAAGCTCGGGGTTGTTGCCGGGCATGCCCGCACCTCCCTTGACAAACCCAAGGGCGCTTGCCTTTCCACCCGCCTGGGTGCTCAACAGGCCGATGCCTTGTGTCGAGATCGATCCGATCTGCATGGTCGTCTCCTTTCCATGGTTCGGTTAGCCGATGAATGACTCGAGTCGTGAACGACCGGCGAGGGAGGGGAGCCGGTCCCCCGTGAGCCTGAGGACATTCTCCGCGGTGGGGATGTCCTTCGTCCACAGGAACCGATCCTCCAGGCCCATGTGACGGATCATCTCGCGCATGAACCAGGGTGCTTCCGCCAGCATCAGCACCCCGCCGAGCGCCTGCAGCCGGTGCTGCACGCTCAACAGGGTCGCCAGGAGGCCGGCATGGAGGAACCTGGACCCTTTCAGCGAGATCACGATGCGGCGCGCCCCGGCCCGGATCTCCCGGTCCAGACGCGCCTCGAGTCCCCCCTGCAGGTCGAAATCGAGGGCTCCACAGGTGTAGATCGTCCGCATGTCGCCGTCGCGGTGGCAGGGGTACCAGTCGACTCGCATCGTCTCCTCTCCCGTCGTCCGGCGCCTCGGGGAGACTCAAGTTCCCCGTCGAGGCGCCGATAATGGATATGGATGGGTTCGCTTCGCCGGCCGTCATAAGGGCAAGCAGTGTGCCAACCGGGCGCCTCGATCATGACGGCTGGATGTTAGTCCTGTAATACCAAGAGCTAAGAGAGCAATCCAGCTTCCCTTCCGACGTCGCACACCGGTCATCGAATCGTTCCTCGCCCGCTTTTCCTGGCACCTTTTCGTTCCACTTCCGCCTTGCATCCCCTTATTTCAAAGAATATCAAATAGTTGACTCTGTCACCTTGCAGTGACAACAGGGGGAAATTCATGGAGTCGGTGGCGGGTTCGCCAGGGTCCGGGGAGGGACGGGTGCGCGAAGAATCCCAAATCATTCGAGTGAGCGAGCAAGAATTGTTTACCGGAAAGGTCTCAAGTCGGGGAGATTCGCAGCCGATGAGGAGATCAGAGGGACTATGGAACCGGAGATGGGATGAATTCGCGGGTGACACTCTCGCGTACCTTGCCGTCCCCCGTCCAGCCGTCGGAGCGCAGCCGCTCTCCGCGGCTGCCAGTGGGGGAGAGGGAGGAGAACGGCCATGAAACACCTACGGTGTCCGGTCCCGATGCAGCGCCATCCGTTTCGGGGTGGGCGACGGCATCCGGCGTGGAGTTGTACAGGCGCGTGCAGGGCATGCCGGATACCCTGACCGGCGGCTCGGGCGAGCCGACTCCCCGTGACCTGGAACGAGCGAAGGCGGCCGGTGTCGGCCGCCACGTTGACCTGTGGGCGTAGGAAGCCTCCCGCGCCCGGTTCTCAGCCCCCCTCACCCTCGCGCGAATAATCCTCCCACCGGTGCTCACCGGCGGTTGTGATGACCTTTCGGATCAGGGGTTCGGGTGGGGGCGGGGCGTCCCCGATCTCGATCGCCTGTTGTACCCGGCCCAGGGCTCCCCGGCAGGTCTTCTCATCCTTCGCGAGCAGCTCGAGGATGGGCTGGCCCTCCTCGACCGCCTCTCCGACCTTGGCATGAATGAGGATTCCCGCGGCGGGATCGATGCCGTCCTCCGCCCGCGGCCGGCCGGCGCCGAGGAGGATGGAGGCATAGCCGATGTCGCGCGCCCGCAGGGAGCGCAGATAGCCGCTGCGCGGCGCCGGCACGGGGAGACGACAGGCCGGAGGGTGCAGCTCCGTGCCATCACGGAGGGGCGCGGGATCACCGCCCTGCGCCTCCACGGCCTCGAGGAATCGTGAGAAACCGGCCCCCTCCTCCCACAACCGTTTGAGCTTATTCACGCCCTCATCGGGCGTCTCGACGACGGAAGCCAGGTAGAGCAGGGTTCCGCCGAGATCGAGTGTCAGCCGGCGGACATCTTCCGGCACCGCTTCGTTCCGCAGGCTGCGCAGCGATTCCGCGACCTCGACCCAGTTGCCGACCGCGCCGCCGATGGGCTGGCTCATGGAAGTGATCAACGCCGCCGTCCGCAGCTTGAACCGCGCGCCCACCCGGACGAGCCAGCGGGCGAGTTCGACCGCGTCCTCCTCCGTCTCCATGAAGGCGCCGTCACCGCATTTCACATCGAAGACCAGCGCCTTCGTCCCTTCAGCCACTTTCTTCGAGATGATGGAGGAGGTGATCAGGGGAAGCGAGCGCACCGTGCTGGTCACATCCCTGAGGGCGTAAATCCGCTTGTCCGCCGGGACGATTTCACCGGTCTGCGCCCCGAAAGCGAGCCCGATTCTTTCCACCTGCCGGGCGAGTTTTTCGGCGCCGAGGGCGGTGGAGAAGCCGGGAATGGTCTCGAGCTTGTCCAGGGTGCCCCCGGTGAAGCCGAGTCCCCGACCGGTGATGGTCGGCACCCCCACTCCCGCGGCCGCGACGAGGGGGGCGAGCAGGAGGGTGATCTTGTCCCCGACGCCCCCCGTGGAATGCTTGTCCCCGAGCGGCCGCCGGCCGTCGGCGTGTTCGACGCGTATCCCGGTGCGGATCATCGCTTCGGTGAGCGCGACCGTCTCGTCTTCATTCATCCCCTTGAAATAGACCGCCATCAGCCAGGCGGCCATCTGGTAATCGGGGATTTCGCCGCTCATGTATCCGTCGATCAGGCTATGCAACTCTTTGTCGTTATGGGGCTTGCCAGCCTGCTTGCGAGCGATCAGCTCCGAAGTGAGGAGGGTGGCCATGTTGCAGGATTCCGATGTTGACTGTCCGGTTTCCGGTTCGACTCAGCGCAGGCGGTGGAGGATCGCCCGTTGAAGCTGTTTGCGCTTCTCCTTGCTCACATCTTTCCAGCGTCCCTGCAGCACGACCGTGCCTCGCACAGGTCCCGCCCGCACCCGCAGAACTTCAAGGTTCAGCACGCCGAAGTTTTTCCAGGGCGCCTGTTCGGCGGAGATGCGGGCAAGGCTGTGAGGCGGGAAATCCCCCTCGTCCTGGAACAACAGGAGCTTGACACCGCCCGGTGAGATGTCGAGGACCTCCGAGTTATGGGGCTTTTTGCCGGTCGCGGTGTACAATTGTACCGGGATACGGATGGGCAGGCGCGGTGTCTTCCGCTTGTTCGCGGAGCTCTTTCCCCGAACGAGGACACGGGCCCGGCGTTTCCAGCGTGCGTTGCGCAGGGTGAGCCATAAGCTCAACAAAATCAGCAGGAAGAAGAAAATAACCCCGACGATGTTCCAGGTTCCGGCTTGGGGATGTTGGAAGTACTCGCTGATCTGTTCCAGATCCTGTCCCATACCAACCTCTTGAACGGATCGCCGCTTCAGGATACACCGTGAAACTTAGCAAAACTCGTGCCTTACCGCCGTCGGGCGACAGTTGGAATATACGCAAACAGGCGTCGGATGATGGAAACGCGGTCGACGACGGTGCCTGGTCATGCAAAACATCGAAGAAAACATGGGGAGCACCGTACCGTCAATGGGGGAGAATGCGAATCGGATTGGTGAACACCCAGCCGCGTCCCTTGCGGTGGGCTTCAAGACGCCAGACCCCGTCGTCCCGCGTTCGATGGTGCAGGTACCTGCCGCGCACCTTGACGATTTCCCGGCCGTTGCGCAACAGGACGAGGTCGGCATCCAGGGGGCTGTGCGCGACGAATTCCACCGTCCCGCCGGGGTCGATCCGGTCGGCGGGCAGCACCCGTTCGCCCCCGGCCAGCGCGTAGAAGCGGAAACCCGTCGCCCTGCCGACGCGCAGGTTCACGCCGAAGTGACGGCCCCGCCGCAGGGCGGTGAGGATCTGTTCCCTCGCCGGCCCGAACTCCTTCCGCTCAAGCGGCCGGTCCAGCAACAGGTGGGTGCGCAGGCTGCGGAACTGCACCTTGTAATGGAACACCTTGACATGGAGAAGGCCGCCGAAAAGGGGGTACTTCAGCGCGTGGGCGTCCACACCGACATAACCGACCACGGGGCGCTGCAAGTTCAGCCGGTCCCAGACCGCCAACGTCTCCGGGTCCGGCCGGGTCAGGCTCTTCAGCGGGTGGAGAAATCGGTTCAGCCGGTTTCCCCGGGTGAGCCCTTCCACCCACTGGGAGAGCTGGTTCCAGATCTCGATCCCGTCGACCTCCGCGTCCCAGGCTGTCCAGGGATAGGGCGGCATGTCGGGGAACACGTCCCTCTTTTCGTGCGGATGCGCGATCGCCCCGAAGCCGCCCTGTTCATGCACGGCGCGCACTATCGCTACGGGGTCGTCCTGGGGCGGGATGGCTTGCAGGTCGAAGGCGAGATAATGGTTCGGGAGTTCTTCTTCACCCAGCTCGCTGCCGATGAGGACCCAGACCGAACCGTGCCGGCCTTCCTCGCCCTTCTCGCGGGCGATGAAATGTTCGTGGTCGGTGATGATGAGCCACTGCAAGCCGCGTTGCCCGGCGTAGCGCGCGATCTCCTCGACCGTGCCGGTGCCGTCGGAGTAGAGGGTGTGCACGTGGAGCGCGCCCGGGGCTTCGTACAGGCGACCCCCGGGACCGTCCCGTTCCGCGCGGCCGGGCCGTTTCACAACCCGAGCTCCCCCGCGATTCCGGCCATCGCGTCCTTCGCGAGAAGGAGAAACTCATCCAGGTCGAGGCCGACCTCTCCGCAGGCGGCCATCTGCTCCCGGTTCGCCCCGGCGGCGAACCGTTTCTCCTTGAACCTCCGCTGGATGAAACTGAGATCGAGAGAGGCCAGCTTCTTGTCGGGATGCATCAACGCGCAGGCGACCAGGAAGCCCGTGGCCGGGTCCGCGCAGTAGATCGCCTTTTCGATCGGCTCGTTTCGCGGCACATTGCCGACGTGCGCCTGGATCGCGCGGAGGATCTCCTCGCTGACCCCTCCGCGTTCTTTCAGCCATTCGCAGGTGATTTTCGTATGCCGTTCCGGATCTTCGAGGGTCAGCTCGTAGTCGAGATCGTGCAGCAGCCCGGCGAGGCCCCAGATCTCCTCATCGCCGCCCAACCGCCGGGCGAGAGCCCGCATAACCGCCTCCACCGCGTAGACATGGCGGCGAAGGTTGCGGTTCTTCAACTTGTCGTGAAGAAGCTCCAGCGCCTCTTCCCGGCTCATCAGCTTCTCATCCATGGTTTCCGCGCACCCTTCTTCTTTAGAACCGGATGGTGATCCCCGCGGCGGGGCCGTCCCCTTGGGGGGTGGTCCCGAGCGACGGGTCGATGTGGAAGCCGTAGAGATGCGCCTCGACGAAGGCGTCGAACGCCGCGAGGAGCGTCACTCCCGCCGTCCACCAGATCAGCTTGTTCCTGTCATCGCGGTAGAAGTCGGCGTACTCTTCATAGGTCCGCCGCAAGGTATCCGTCTTCTGCTTCTCCGCGAGGTCGAGGTTGTCCAGGTACCGCCTGTTCTGCACCGAGATGCCGTACAGCATCCCGGCCTCCGTGCCGAAGAAGGCGGCGGCCTTGAACCAGTGCCCCGTGTACGCCTGCCCCCAGCCGGGGATCACCAGGCTGCGCAGGAAAGCGCCGGTGGGATTCTTGCTGCGCCGCAGCCCGCCCGCCTCGGTGGATTCGGAACCGGTCTGCGCCGCTTCTCTCCCGGCCGCCTCGTCCCCCGCGAGGGCCGGCTGAGAGAGGGCCAGGAGGATCCACGCCGCAAGCGTGGCGGCGAGGCGGCGGTTCAATCGACCAGCGCGATGCATTCCACCTCGATCAGCACATCCTTCGGCAGCCGGGCGACTTCCACCGCGCTTCGAGCCGGAGGATCCTCCCCGAAGAACTCGGCGTAGACCTCGTTCATCGCGGCGAAATCGTTCATGTCCTTGAGAAACACGGTGGTTTTCACCACACCGGCGAGACTTCCGCCGGCCGCCTCGACAACCGCCGACAGGTTACGAAGCACCTGCCGGGTTTGGACACGGATATCCCCGTCGACAAGTTCCCCACTCCCGGGGTCGATCGCGATCTGGCCCGCGGTGAAGAGCAGAGTTCCCGCCGCTGTCACCCCCTGGCTGTACGGCCCGATGGCGCCGGGGGCGCGGTCCGTGGCGATGGTACGGCGCATGGAATCCTCCTTGGTTGTTCCCTTTCTATGTTGCCCGCCTGCGGTCGGATAAGGTACATCGGAAAGTGACGGTGGGGGAAGGGTGGCCGCGGGGATCAACTCGACGGCGCGCCGGGTATTCCGACGATCGGTCTTGCGAGTGCTGGAGAGAGAAATGGCGGGGAGGCACCCCGATCAATGCGTTTTTCGCGGCCGGTCGGCAGGGTGACCCGGGACTCTTGCCACGCCTTGGCGTAGCCTTTGGCGTAGCCGGGAAGCCAAAGGCGAAGGCGGACAGCTGCAGGCGCAGGCGGGCAGTCCCGGGTTTCAAAAGTGTTTCTATGACATGCTGCTTGCTCTCGAGCCACACAGCCGCTTTTAGGGGTACTCCCCCTTGTGATTTGTCAAAGAAGAGTAAAGCCCATTACTTCAGCAGGATCACCCTCCTGCTCAGGCGGTTTCCGTGGCTGTCCTGTACCTGGATGAAGTACGTTCCGGAGGGCAGGGATTCGGCCTGCCAGATATATCGGCCGGATGAAGTGAGCCTGTTCGGTGCACCCATACGGTGAACAAGCCGCCCGAGGATGTCGTAGACCTGAATGCTATGTGGACCGGGAGTACCCGAGCGGATGGAGAGGTTCAGGATGGAGTTGAAGGGGTTGGGGTAGGCTTGCACCGTGAATTCCGAAGGCAGGACGGGAGTCCAGCGATCGTCTTCCGGCACCGAATCAGGCATCCCCCACACGCCTTCAGGGCTGAAGACATTGGCATAGCAATCGAGCCACCGATCTCCGCCCACATCTTTCAGCCAGAAGACAAACAGGTTTCCCTCATCATCCAGGGCATGCATCACACGCCCGACACCCGACGTATCATCGTAGACATAATTCATCCATAGTTCATTGCCATTTGTGTCAAATCGATAAACCTCACGTCTGTGTGAACCGTCTCTTCCGGTTACAGCAATTCCAGATCGATTTATTGATGCATGATTAATGGAATTAATAGTCAAATATATTCCCACACCATCGAAGACGGGTGCTAAATGGTTATCCAGTAATATATATTCATTTAATACTAATATAGCAATCCGATTATCCCCGACCCGTTTGATACCGGTTTGAAATGAATAGGGAAGGCCAGCAAATGTGTGGTAATCAAACTCATTATAGGTAATTATGTTGCCATCCTGACTTATTTTGTAACAAGCATATCCATCCGTTCCTTTTGCTCCCACGACGACGAGTGTATCGTTCGTATCTCTGTAGATGAACTTTGTTCTGCTCCATGTCGACAAACTATCGAGGACCATTTCGTCTCTCGCCCACACATACGACCCATCCGGCCGGATGCGGATGAGCGAATTCTCGATGATGAAGGCCACGTGACCTGAATCCATCAGTACTGCACTGCGGGAGGCACCTGGACCCCACTGCGAAACAAGCGAATCTGGAAAAGGCTCGAGTCCGCCCGGTTCCCACATCTCCGTGCCGTCCGGGGCGAAACGCTGGATGTGGTAGTTTCCGTCGTAGATTTGCTCATAATCAAAGTCCAGAACGTCATTATCCCACCAAAATGCGTAAACTGAACCGTCAGGAAGGGGATTGATCGATATCAACTCTTTGCTGTCGCCATTGTAGGGGTAATGGTATTCAGCCAGAACATTCCCATATCCATCGTTCCATTGTGCCTGCCCATCCGCTCCAACGCGCTGGAGACGAAGTTCCATGCACAGATCATCTCCGAACGGATAATTTGAATAGTAGTTTCTCCAACCGACAAAGGATATGCCGCCGGGTCCGGGCACGGCGTGGTAGCTCTCATTGTGAGTGAAATCGGGAGTGACCAGGTGACCGTTCGGGTTGTCCTGCCAGCGCAGGTTGCCGTGGATGTCGACACCCTGGATGAAGAGTTGGCTGAGAAGGTTCGTTGCCTCACTGGCGATAACCACCGAGACCCCACCCACGGAATCGCAGAAAGCGGCAACCGGATAGTCTCGTCGCTCGTCCTCGAGGGAGAAAAAGAGGGTTCCCTGGTACGGCTCGAGGGGCCAGTCGGCCCGGACCGGCAAGGCACAATACAGGAGCAGTAGGATCAGCAGAGCATTTCTCACGTACTCCTCCAAGATGGAGTGCAAGTACGTCGGCAGGGTG
>CAYOKT010000093.1:0-11306 GCA_964404605.1 uncultured bacterium | reverse complement strand
CCGTGGGCGGCTTGCACTTGTGAGACCCGGGACTGAAGATCCCGGGCCACCCGCCCGGGACACCCGGCGCTCCCGGGCTGCCTCCCGGGTTGAGAGAGGGCGCTGAAAGCGGACATCACCGGGAAGTGGGGCGGCGCAGGGCCCGGGGCGGGAGAACCCCGGGGCCGCGCGCCGTTTTTCTTTGGCGGGAAGCGGGCGCGTGTCGCCGTGTGCCGCGCCCCGGCCTCGCGGCGGCTCCTCTCGCGCGGCGGCGGCGCGGTTTGTATCTTTCCCCCGCCGGGAAAGTGCACGGGGGGCCGTGTTCCGGGCCCGGCGAGGAAATACCAGGCGAGGGATAATGGCGAAGACGGTGCTGCTCACCGGCTCGAACGGGTTTGTCGGCAGCCATATCACCGATATCCTCCTCCGCGAGGGATACAACGTGCGGGCGATGGTCCGCACCACCTCCGACCTGCGCTGGCTGGACAACAAGCCGGTCGAGCTTGTATACGCCGGCCTGCAGGATCCGTCCGCGCTGCGGCAGGCGGCCGAGGGCGTGGATGCGGTGATCCACAACGCGGGGGTGACCTCCGCCGGACACCGGTACCTCTACCATTTCCACAACGCCGAGGGGACGCGCAACCTGCTCGAGGCGGTGGTCGATGCGGCGCCGGACATCTCCCGCTTCGTCCTCATCTCCAGCCAGGCTGCCGGCGGTCCGACGGTGGGACAGGAGCCGCGGCGCGAATCCGACCCGCCCCGCCCGATCACCGCCTACGGCGAGAGCAAACTGCTGGCGGAGATCCATGTCCAGCGCTTCGCCGACCGGCTGCCGGTGACCATCATCCGGCCTCCCGCGCTGTACGGCCCGCGGGACCGGGCATTTCTTCCTCTCTTCAAGTTTGCGGCGCGCGGCCTGCTGCCGCTGTTCGGGGAGTACCGGGAGTTCAGCCTGACCCATGTGCAGGACCTCGCGCGGCAGGTGTACGTGCAGCTCGAAAACGAGGCTGCGGTGGGGGAGGTTTTCCACGCGGCGCCCTTCGATCCCGTGACATTCGCGGAGTTCGGCGAGACGATCGCCCGGGTGGTCGGAACCTCCGTGCGCCGGGTGCGGATCCCGGACGCGCTGTTGAAATATGTCTATCCCGCCCTGTATCACCTGCTCCGGCTCCTGCGCGCGCGCCCGCCCTTCCAGCCGGACAAGGTGCCGGACATGCTGGTGAAGCGTTGGACCATCAGCGGCGCGAAGGCGCGGGAGCGGCTCGGTTTCGAGGGGCACCTCCCGCTGCTCGCCGGGGTGGGGCAGACCGCGGAGTGGTACCGCTGGAAGGGGTGGCTGCAGACCCAGCGCGACCGGAGGAGAGAGCGGAACGGGCCGGTGATCAAGCAGCGTCTTGTCGGAGAGGAACCCAGGCTCTACGATCCTACCTGCGACCTGTGCGGTCTCGCGTTCGACGGCGAGGTGAAAACCCGGAAGCATTACGAGGACGGCGATTTCGTCATCGTCGACTGCCTGATCTGCCGTGAACCGATGGCGGTGCTGAAGGAGCATCGCCCGGAGTTCACGGACCGGGAGCGCGAGCGGTTGATCGGGCTCTTCGGCGAACTGTTCGGCGACGACCGCCACGCGGACTTCGAGCAGCGGCGTATCCCCGAGCACGCCCACGTGCACTACCGCCGGGCGCCCCACTCCCTCCCCTGGCAGCGCCGCCCGGAGTGATCCCGGCGACGCGGCGGGGTGCGGGGCTCGCCGGTCCGTCCCCCGGCGCGGGAACGGCCCATCACCCTCCGTCGGCGGAGAAAACAGCACCTTCCGAGTCGTATTACGCTACACCCATGTCCCGCATTTCAGCGAAACGAACCGTGAACCGGTGATTCCGCCCCCGCGGAGCGAGTTCATTCGCGGGGCAACCTCTTCTAATCCATGGAGATGAACGAACATCGTCCCCGTCGAGAAGTTTGGCACAACCGTTGCGTCTTGGTGTAGTAGTAATCTTCACCGAGGAGCCGGGCCAATCCCTTGGCGGAGGTGATCATGCGCAAGCTGCTCCCCTGCGTATTGGTCCTTATATGGGTGACGGCGACGGCTCTGCCTTCCCTGGCCCGTAACCACCCGATGAACAGGTTGTACAACGCCGAGAAGCCGAGACAGTACACTCCGCTGCCGCCCATCGAAGACCCGACCTATGAAGACCCTCTCGGCTACGACACGTTTTTCATCCCCACCTGGACCGAGGCTTCGGAAGAGGTGGTGGACAAGGCGCGGCCGGAGCGAAGGTTCCATGACCCGCGCCGGGTGATCCGCCGCTGAGACGACATTTCGCATGACACAGCCGGCTAGTGGTTCGATTCAGTTGGATCGATCCACTGGTCCGGCGTTGTCAATCACGGGCCCGTCCCCCTGTCTTCCGGTGTTGTTGGAGTGAACCTCGGCCTTTCCCTCCGTCGATCGGCCGTACGCTTTGACACCTTCCGCGCCGGGAGCAGGCGGGTACGGGCTTTTTCCCGAGCGGAGCGGGAGTGGACGCCGGAGCGGGGACTGTCGCCCTTCGCGGGTGGGTCGGAAGAGCCCCTTCAGCCCGCGGTCGGCGGCGTGATGATCACTTCCGGCTTGCGGAGGATGTTGGCGGCGAGGAGGGCGGCGGCGGCGAGCCCGGCCACGGAGGCGAAGGGAAAAATCACCCCCAGTCCCAGCAGCGCGGCGAACTGCCCGAGGACGAGCGAGGCGAGGAAGGAGCCGGCGTCCATCATCCCGGTGAGCAGCGCCATGCCGCTCCCGGCCGCGCCGCGCGGGGAGAGGCAGTAGCCGAGGGAGGTCACCGCGGGGAAGGCGATGCCGTGCGCGGTGCCGCACAGCAGCCCGCCGGCGACGATTCCCGCCAGCGATGCACTGAGGGCGAGGGTGATCAGACCGGCGGAGTAGACGAGGAACGCGGGGATCAGTATCCTCCGCAGGCCGTACCGGTCGCCCCAACGGCGCCCCGTCAGGCGGATTGTCATCCCGGCGAGGGCGAACGCGGTGAAAAAGAGGCCGAAGTTGCCGATTCCCCGCGCGCCGGAGACCGGCGCGAGAAACGAGGGCGAAGCGGAGAAAGAGACCGCGAGCAACGCTGCCAGCAGGAAGACAAGGCGGAGTTCCCGGACCTTCAGGGCGGCGGCGAACCCACCGAAGCCGCTCAACGGCGACCGTTCGGAGCGGGCGATAGGCAGCAGCAGCGCGAGGAGGAACGCCGCGACTCCCAGCCCGCTCATCAAGAGGAAGAAACTCCCCAGCCCCCAATACTTCACCACCTGTTCGCCGAGGAAGGGACCGATGAGGTTGGCGAGCAGTCCGGAGAAGCCGTACATCGCCACCGCCTCGTTCCGGCGGCCCTCGGGGGCATTCTGCGCGGCGAGGGTAAAGAACGCCGTGAAGTGAGCGCCGAAGCCGAACCCCTGCACGAGGCGCAGCGCCCACACGGGCGCAAGCAGCCCCTGGCCGAGCAGAGCGTAGTACCCCAATGAGGGCAGAGCGAGGCTGGCGCTGCCGAGGAGCAGCACGAGCTTGACCCCCCAGCGATCGATCAGGATTCCGACGAACGGCCGGCCGAGCACGGCGGAGAGGGATAATGCCGCCATGAACGCGCCGATGCTGCCCGGCCCGCCCCCCTCGTGCGAGACATACAGCGGGTAGATGGCGTTGTTGGTGAAGTTCAACGCCATGATGAAATTGTAGATGAATCCGAGGACGAACAGCCTCGAACGGTAGAGAGAACCGTCGGACATGGCTTTCCGACCTTTCCCGGTGGACCGGTCCACAGGCATGAAACGCGGGAATATACACAGGCTCGCCGCGGTGGGCCGGGCACCATCGGACGAAGAAGGTCTCCACGTTACCGCACCGGCCGGCGGCCACGCCCCCCTGGGAAGGAGGGCCCGCGGTTGCGGCGGACCGGTCTCGCCCGGTTTCTCCCTTCTCCCCGCCGAAACGACCAACGACCACACCACCGCTTGCATCGGCTTCGCCCGGGAGTGCATGTTTGCGTTCAACGCCGAGAAGGAGAATCAGCGAGAGGGGGCTCCATGGGCAAGGAAATGCGCAGCCTGCGCGATCACTGGGGCGTATTCCCGCTCAGTGAGCTGCTCGACAGGACGACTGAGCGGTACGGCGACAAGCCGGTCATGCGTTCCTGGACCGGAGAGGGCTACGAGGAGATCAGCTTCCCCGAACTCCGCGACCGGGCGCACGCCATTGCCCGCTGGCTGCTGGACCAGGGGCTCCAGCGCGGCGACCGGGTAGCCGTGCTGGGGGAGAACCGCCCCGAATGGGGCACCTGTTACCTCGCGGTGCAGGAGGCCGGCGGGGTCGTGGTGCCGGTGGACAGCCTGATGCCCGGACCGGGCATCCGCCACATCATCGCCGATTCCGAGGCGCGTTTTCTCTTCGTGTCCGGCAAGTTCGCCCCGATGATCGAGGAGATCGCTCCCATCGCCACCCTGGAATCCAAGATCTGCATGGACAAGGTGGACCTGGAGGGTTACCTGCTGCTGTCGAATGTGATCGAGGCGGGGGCGGAGAGCGAGACGAAGCTGCCGCAGCGGACGCTGGATGAACCGGCCGCAATCCTCTACACCTCCGGCACCACCGGGCACAGCAAGGGGGTGCTGCTGAGCCAGCGGAATATCGCCTCGAACTTCGCCACCGCCAGCCGAATCTTCTCCATCGGGCCGGAAGACGTCTTCCTCTCGGTGCTGCCGATCCATCACAGTTTCGAGGCGACGGCCGGTTTCCTGCTGCCGATCTACTGCGGGTGCAGCATCACCTACGCCCGCAGCCTCGCCAGCGCGGAGATCGTCGCGGACATCCGGAACACCGGTGTCACGTTCATGGTCGGCGTGCCCCTGCTCTTCGAAAAGATGCACCAGGGCATCATGCGCAAGGCGAAGCAGCAGGGGAAGGACAAGCTCATCCGCACGATGATGGGAGTGGTGGCCGCCGGGGAGAAACTGGGGCTGAACCTGGGCAAGACGCTGTTCAAGGGTCTGCGCGAAAAGGCCGGGTTGGCCACGGTGAGGTTGTTTGCCTCGGGCGGCGGCCCGCTGGACCCCGCGACGGCCTACTTCTTCAACCGCCTCGGCCTGCGGCTGTTCCAGGGCTACGGTCTGACCGAGACCAGCCCGGTGACCCATATCAACCTTCCGTGGCGCGTACGGCACGAGACCGTCGGACCGCCCCTCCCCGAGGTGGAGTGCCGCATCGACGAACCCAACGAGTATAACATCGGCGAGATCTGCATCCGGGGGCCGAACGTCTTCCAGGGATATTACAAGAATGACGAGGCGACCCGGGAGGTGTTCGATGACGAAGGCTGGTTCCACACCGGCGACCTCGGGATCATCCACCCGGACAACTATCTCCAGATCACCGGCCGGAAGAAGAACATGCTGGTCACCGGCGGCGGGAAGAACGTCTATCCCGAGGAGATCGAGCACTACCTGAACCGCAGCCCGTTCATCGCGGAGTCCCTGGTTCTCGGCGTGCCGCGGGAGAAAGGGCTGGGCGACGAGGTCGCCGCGCTGATCTACCCCGACTACGAGCAGGTGGACCTTCACTTCGAGGAACTCGGGCAGAAACCGAGCGAGGAAGATGTCCGCGTCCTGATCAAGCAGGAGATCAATGAGGCGCTGAAAAACCTCGCCGACTACAAGCGTATCCGCTTCTTCCGCATCGTCGAGGAGGAGTTCCAGAAAACCTCGACCCGCAAGATCAAGCGCTACCTGTACAACCCGGAGATGGTCAGGGTGAATGGGGGGACGGTATGATGAGGCAAATGCCGGGTCACACGGCGCGCCCGCTGCTGGCGGCGCTGTTCATTCTTGCGGTGGCGGGGGCTTCGCCCGCGGCGGAGCGGCGGCTGGACCCCGCGGTGGCGGAGAGTCTTGCGACGCAGACGGACGACCCGCTGGTCGCCGCCGACCTGTACAACGACGCCTGGCTGAACCGGAAGGCGATCGAGGTGCTCGAGGCGAGCGGCGCGGAGGATGCCGAGACGCTCTGGCGGCTCGCCCGCAGCCATATCAATCTCGGGGAGACCCTCCCGGATGATGAGGCCCTGCCGCTGTACCTGCAGGCGCGGAAGGAGGCGGAAAGGGCGGTGCAGCTCGACCCGAACAGCCCGGATGCGCACCTTTCCCTCGCCATCGCGCTGGGGCGTGAGGCGCTGTTCCGCGGCGTGTTCAAGTCGTTGGGGCTGGTGAAGGGCGTGCGCCGGGAGGCCCACCTCGCGGCGGCGCTGGGCGACTCGATTCCGGCGGCGTGGTACGTCCTCGGCCGGACGCACAAGAAGCTGGTCGAGAAGCCGGCCATCATCCGCAAACCCCTCGGTATCGGCTGGGCGAAACGGGACTCGGTGCGCATCTACTTCGACAAGGCGCTCGAGGTGTCGCACGGGAACATGATCCAGTGCCGGGTGGAGTACGCCGAGTTCCTGCTCGACCGCAAGGAGGAGGACCGTGCGCGCGAAATGCTCGAGGCGGCCCTCGCGCTGCCCCTGCGCGACGAGCAGGACGTACCCGCGAGGGAGCGGGCGGAGAAGATGCTCGAGGAGTTGAAGTAGGCCGGACGGCGTTCGCCGAATCGCGCCCGGACCGCATCGCGGTTCGGGCTTTTACTTGTCCGGTGCGGTGAGGTCGACCCGGACCGAGAGCGGCGGTTCGCCGGGACGGAGGGTGATCTCCCTTCGGTGTTCCCCGAGGGTGGGGTGGCGGAAGAGCAGCGTGTGCCGCCCGGCGGAGAGGAACAGTTCGTGCCCGATGGGGGTGTTGCCGAGGAAGGATCCGTCGAGGTACACCTCGGCCCAGGGAGTCGCCTCGATGAACCCGATCACCCCCACCTTCTCGCGCAGGTTGACATGCGCGCGCAGGGTGTCGCCCGCGGGGACGATCAAGGTGTGGTGAATCAACGGGAAGCCGGGGTTGATCAGGGTGAGGGTGATCGGCCCCGCCGGCACCTCGACCGGCTGGTTGTACGGGGTCTGGGCGAGCAGGCGGTCCCCGAGGAAGACGTTCGCCCAGGGGTCCACGGTGAGCAGCAGGTGACCCCGCTTCTCCACCCCCGCCTGCGAGCCCGAAGCGGCGATCGCGGCCGCCGCCCCGCCGGGCGCGGCGGACGGCCCGGTTTCCCCTTCGGCGTGCGCGCTCGGGGGCCGGGTTGTGAGTCGCTCTTCCTCCTGCGCGGCGGGTTCGCCGCCGCCGGTTGCGGGTTCGGTGATCTTTCGCCCGGCGGCCGGCGGGGGTGTGCGCTCGCGCCCGGCGCGGTCCCGCCTCTCCGCGGAGACCGGCGACCCGTTGTCGCTCCGCTGCGGGGGCTCGCCCTCCCGTGGGGGAGCGCCGTTTTCGCGAGCAGCGCCCACCGGCCCCCCGGCGGTCGGCTGGATTCCAACCGTCCCTTCCGCCGGTTCGACGGCGGCCTGCCGCGGCGGAGTTGTCCGGTGCAGGGTGTCGGACGGGGGCGAGGATCCTGCACGGTCCGATGCGGCCGGCTGCCCGGTCGGCCTCGGCGCGGTGAACAGGACGACGAGGAGGGCGGCGACCATCGCCGCCCAGGCGGCGATCACCCACCCGCCCGGGGGGAGCGGACGGGGTGTGGGGTGGATGGCGCCCGACTCGCCGGCTTTTCTCTCCTCGCGGAACACCGAAGCCCACCCCCTCTGCACCCCGTGCATCTCGGCGAGCGCCCTCGCCTGTTCGAGGGCGTCGCGTGTCGTGGCCGGGCGCCGCTCGGGACGCTTCTCGAGGAGGGAGGCGAGGAACTTCCCCATCTCGGGGCTGACCCCCTCGAGGGGGTCCGGCTTCAGGGAGAGGACACGGTTCAGCGTTTCGGACAGGTTCTCGGCGCGGAAGGGGTTCGTTCCGGTGAGGAGCTCGTAGAGGGTGACACCGAGGCTGTACAGGTCGCAGCGTGCATCCGGGGGCCTGCCGGAGATCACCTCCGGGGCGGCGTAGGCCGGGGTTCCCATGACCACGCCCTGCTGGGTGAGGTGGGGCGAGTCCTCGAACTGGGCGAGGCCGAAGTCGGTGATCTTGATCGACCCGCCGGCGGCGATCAACAGGTTGGCGGGCTTGATGTCACGGTGGATGATGCCCGCCTCGTGGGCGGCGGCGAGCCCCTCGAGCACGTCCAGCGCCAGCGCGGCGGCGTGCCGCTCGTCGATCGGCCCGTGCTCGCGCAGGTATTCCTCGAGCGAGCCGTGGGCGATCCACTCGCTGACGAGGAGTACCGCCTCGGCATCCGAGCGGTAGTCATAGACATGGACGATGTTCTTGTGCTTGATCCGGGCGAGGGCCTGCGCCTCGCGCTCGAAGCGGGCGCGGATTTCCGGGTCGGAGGCGAGCTGGGGGTGGAGGATCTTGATCAGCACCTTCCGCCCCAGCGAGGGTTGCTCGCCCTCGTAGACCGACGCGATGGAGGAGCGGGAGATTTCCCGCCCGATGCGATAGCCGGCTAACTTTTCAAGTCGTTCCACTCTTTCAGCCGGTAATGAAGCCACCTGAGGCTGACCCCGAGGGCTTCCGCGGTGCGAGTCTTGTTTCCGTCCATCTTCTCGAGGGTCCGCAACACGATGTCACGTTCATGGTCGCGCAGCGTTTTTCGTGGTCCGGGGGTCTGCACCGGGATCACCAGGTCCTCGGCGCGGATCTCGTCCCGTTCGCCGGAGAGAACCACTGCGCGTTCGATGGAGTTTTCCAGCTCCCGGACATTCCCCGGCCAATGGTACGCCTTCAAGGTCTGGATCGCCTCCTCCAGCAGCCGTTTCGGAGGCATTTTCTGTCTCTCGGAAGCCCGCTTGAGGAAATGTTCCGCGAGGAGCACGATGTCATCGCCCCGCTCGCGCAACGGGGGCAGGGAGATGGTGATCACGTTCAGCCGGTAGTAGAGGTCCTCCCGGAAGCGGCCGGCATCGACATCCTGCTTCAGGTCCCGGTTGGTGGCGGAGATGATGCGCAGGTCCACATGGCGCGTTTCGGTGCCGCCGACGCGCCGGATGGCGCCGTCCTGGAGCACGCGGAGCAACCGCGCCTGGATCGTCGGGCTGATGTCGGCGATCTCGTCGAGGAAGAAGGTGCCGCCGTCGGCGATCTCCATCAGGCCCGGCTTGTCATGCAGTGCGCCGGTGAACGATCCCCGCTTGTGCCCGAACAGTTCGCTTTCGAGCAGGTTCTCCGAGAGGTTCCCGCAAAACTGGGCGATGAACGGTTTTTCCCGCCGGGGACCATTGTAGTGGAGCGCGCGCGCGACGATCTCCTTGCCGGTGCCGCTCTCGCCGAGGAGGAGCACCGAGATGTCGGAATTGAGCACCTTGCGGATGAGGGTGAACACCTGCTGCATGCTGGGGTGCACGCCGATGATCTCCGGGAAACCGTGCAATTTCTGCATTTCCGTTTGCAGCAGGTTCTTCTCCACGCGCAGGCGGTCGAAGCGGTCGGCGTTGGCGTAGGCGAGGGCGGCCTGCGCCGCGAAGGCGCGGAAAAAGGCGAGGTTCTCCTCGGTGAACTCGGACCGGTTTTTCCGGCTGTCGACATAGATGGCGCCGAGGACGCGGTCGTGCAGGAGCAGGGGCACGGCGATCACGGAGGTGATCTGCTGGGCGATGACACTCTCGCTCCCGTGGAACCGGGGGTCGGTGCGCGCATCGTGCACCAGCAGCGGCCGCCGCTCCTCGAGGACACGGCGGAGCACCCGCCCGGAGGGCTCCTTCAGCTCCTCGGGAGACCACTCGCCGAGGTTGTGCCGGGCGCGCACCTCCCACCCGCCGCCGCCCTCGAAGATGACCGCGAAGCCGCGCTCGGCGTTGACCGTCTCCATGGCGGTCTGCAGGATGGTGTGCAGCAGTTCATCGGCGTCGAGGATGGAGGTGAGCACCTGCCCGATGCGGAGCAACGCCTGCAGGCTCGCCTCGCTGAGCCCCTCGGTCAGCGGGGGATCCCTCGGCGGCGGGGGTCCGGGAGAGGTTTTCCCCGGCGTCCCGCTTCGTCCGGTTTCACCGGTTCCGGAAATCAGGGGACACCTCCATCTTGGGGGTCCGAACCCAACTGTCGAACGGGTCATAGAGTGTGAGCTGCCACTCGTACACCACGCTCGGGAGCAAGGTGTCATCGACGGTGACGGAGAACGAGGTCCCGTGGTCTCCTTCGACGAGGGCGCTGTACTCCGGCGTGTTGTTCCCGGCGAGGAAGAGCTCGAAGCGGTAGCGCAGGGGGGAGAAGAGGACGTTCGACGGGTTCCAGTGAAAGGTCGGCTGCTCGGGTGAGATCTGCTGGTCGTTCGGGATGTCATCGGCGAGTTCATCGTACTCGAAGGCCGGGCGGACGAGGGTCGAGGCGGTGACGCTGTCGCCGGTGACATCCCGGGCGACGAAGAAGACCTCGTGCCCGATGCGGGCGCGCAGGCTGTCCCACCCCGTGAAGCTGAAGCTGAAACCCCGCTCATAGCAGCCGGTTTCGGGGTTCAGGGTCATGGAGTAACGCGGGCCGCCCGGGGACTCGTAGTACTCCACCCCCTCCAGGTTCCCGTTGCCGTCCCGGTCCCCGGCGCGGGCGGCGACCATGTAGTAGTACAGCTTGCGCCCGTCCCCGGTCTCCTCGATCCCGGTCATGGTGCAGAGGCTGTCCAGCCACGGGAGGCCATCGAGGGTGACCCAGGGACGGACCACGTGCGAGCCCACCTCAACGCGGGCGCTGTCCCGGTGCGGGTTGAACCCCTCCCGGCGGATTTCGTAGCGGACCAGGCCGTGGGGAACCTCGAGAGTCGCGGTCCCATCCACCCCGCCGAAGGCGGAGAGCGAATCATCGAGGAGCTGCACGACCGTGCTGTCGAGGGGGACCAGGGGGGAGGTGGAGATCGCGACCCGCACCGTGAGCAGCCCGGTGCCGCGGTACCCGGGCGAGCCGGGATCAACGGGGTTGTCGCGGGGAGGCTCCCAGGTGCAGCCTGTCAGCGCCGCCGCCGTTAACAGCGCCGCGAAAAGAGGTGCGATCCGACCGCGGAGCCGGTGCGTTCCGTTCCGCCGGACATGCGAGAATCGCCCGGGTATGCTTGCCCACATTTCCGCGAACCCCCATCGAAAGAGCCGGTCCCCGACCTGATGATTCCCACCGGGAAAGTAGGCCGCCTCCAACAGCGAATGCAATTCTTGCATACCCGATGCTCCATCTCACACGGATCGA
Source organism: uncultured bacterium (assembly GCA_964404605.1). GTDB lineage: Bacteria > Electryoneota > Electryoneia > Electryoneales > Electryoneaceae > CAYOKT01. The sequence goes on along the minus strand of CAYOKT010000093.1, from coordinate 122 downwards.
GAGGCTCCGCCCGGTGAAACGCGGTTGCCTCCCGCAGTGTGGGATGGTCGGGCGGGATGGAGACGGACGCCTCTCACATCGGGTGGCCCTGCCAGCCCTGCCCGCCGTGGCGGGTTCGATGG
>CAYOKT010000092.1:9973-11414 GCA_964404605.1 uncultured bacterium | reverse complement strand
GCAGCGGGGAGCAGGAAAGTGAGGAGACGGATGATTCATCGGCGGGTGGCCCGGGGCTTGCCCCGGGTTTCATGGACCTCTGTCGGGCAGCTGAGGAGCAGGGAAGTGAGGAACCGGATGAATCGTCGAACTCCAAGCCGGCGTACCGAAGCTCTTGCACTGCCGTTTCTCCTGGCGGCGCTCCTTTTGGCCCCGCCGGCGGCGCGTGCGCAGACCGCCGGGACGCCGCCGCCGGAGGTGACCATCGAGGCGAAGGCCGAGGGGTTCTACCGCCCGACCCTGCGCTACCTCTACCCGCCGCCGGATTCGCTGCCCCGGCCGCTGCCCGCGGCGCTGAAGAGTTTCGACGACCGCCTGCGCTTCGCACTCGGCTGGTCCGGCTATGTGCGGCTCGTCCTCCCCGGCGACAGCCTCTTCGTCGGCCCGCGCGAGATCGGGGGCTCCGGCGGCCCGGCGACGGAGCTGCGGCTCGCCTACCTGCTCGAGCAGGGGAAGGTCCGGGCGGTGCTGCACCTCGCCGAGCCGGGGGAGGAGCCCTTCTGGTCCGGCACGTTGCTCTTCGATGCGGAGAGCGCGGTGCGAAGCGCCGACGGCTCCGCCGAGGAGGTCCTCCGCCGGCTCACCGGGATGACCCCGCCCTTCCGCAGCCGGATCGTCTGCGTGCAGAAGCAGCCCGGGAATGTGAAGGAGCTGGTGCTGGTCGCCTATGACGGCGACCGCCGCTGGCCGCTCACCCGGGACGGCTCCATCGCCCTCTCGCCCTCGTGGGCGCCCGACGGGCACAAGATCGTCTTCTCCTCCTTCCGGGGGGGCGGGGATGCGGACCTGTACATCGCCGACCTGGAGGCGCGCAGGATCCGGAAGCTGCTGACCCGCGAGGGGACGGACGCCGCCCCGGCCTGGTCGCCCGATGGCCGGTGGATCGTCTTCGCCGGGTCGCGCGGCGCGCGCACGGACCTCTACCTCGTTCATCCCGACGGGTCCGGGCTGCGGAACCTGACCAACAGCCCCTCCATCGAGACCTCGCCCTCCTGGTCGCCCACCGGACGCGATATCGTCTTCATGTCCGACCGCAGCGGTTCCCCGCAGATCTACCGCATGGACGAGGAGGGTGCGAACCTGCTGCGGCTCACCTATGACGGCACCTACAACGCCGACCCGGCCTGGTCGCCCGCCGGGGACCGGATCGCCTATGTCCGGCTGGAGGCGAAGGGGTTCCAGGTCCGCATCATGAACCCCATCGGCGACTATGACATCCCGCTGACCGATGAGCCCGGCGATCACCTCGAGCCGAGCTGGTCCCCGGACGGGATGAAGATCTCCTACGGCTACCGGGGCAGGATCTGGGTGATGAACGCCGACGGCACCGACCGGCGGCCGCTGCTCGCGGAAGGGTTGATGCCCGACTGGTCCCCGCTGCCTGAATAACCGGCGCCCGTTT
>CAYOKT010000092.1:0-9873 GCA_964404605.1 uncultured bacterium | reverse complement strand
ATCCCCCCTGCCGAATTCCCCGCGGGATGGTTTCGACCCCCACCGTCAGAATGGCAGAGCTCTGCAAGGACGGCAGGAGCGGCGAGCCCGGAAGGTGAATAAAAACTAAAATTGCTATTATAGTATCGTTATTTGTGCCTATATTTTCTGTCACGGTGTTTGCTCGCAAGGGTATGCATACAGGCGAAACCTTTGTGGCATGGTGGCCCGAACGGAGGCGGCCTCCACCCCGTGGACCATCATGGACAGTGACCGGTTCACCCTCTTCCCGGGGAGGAGGGAAAAGCTGTTGAGGAGGTGTCCTGATGGACTGTCTTCTCGGGCTTGTCACCCGCGTGGTGGATGACGAGACATTCGATGTCACCGTGGTCAGCCAGGGGCAGACGAACCGGGATACCTACGGCCGTTGCGAGCGGATTCATATTCCGCCTGGATCCGGAATGGTGCAGGCATCGGCCGGACCCGGGGGACGCTGGGGGAGCGGGCGTTTGCTGTTCGGCACTTCCGTCTCCCTGACCGTGCACGGCCGTGACTCGTCCGGCCGCCTGCTCTGCGATGTCCGGTTGTTGTCCGTCTGAGCTTCCCGGCGGCGTAATGCATGGTCCTGTCTGCCGCGTTCCCGCGGTGACGGCGGGAGGGGCGGCTCTGTAGGACAGGCCCCGACCGGATTCTCTACCCTTTCGTGTCACCACCCCTGGTTGCAGTGGTTCCTCTCCCCTTCGCCGGGCGATTTCCTCGGCACGGTTAATCGGCGGTTGTCGCGCCGGGCTTCTCCTGCTACTTTTGAGCCATGAGAACCTCAGCGGGAGTGGGGATGAACCTGCCGGGCAGCGAACTGCGCGCCCTCCGCGCGGCGGTGGAGGAACTCGAGGCGCTCGGCACGGAGCAGCCGAACCCGGCCAGCGAGGAGCTGGACCGGCTGCCGACGCTCGAAATCCTCCGCCTGATCCACGAGGAGGATCGCGGCGTGCCGGAGACGGTGGGGAGAGCGCTGGAGGCCGTCGCCGAGGTGGTCGAGGCGGCGGCCGGGGCGATCTCCGGCGGCGGGCGGCTGGTCTATGTCGGCGCGGGGACCTCCGGGCGGCTCGGGGTGCTGGACGCCGCCGAGTGCCCTCCGACCTACGGCGTGCCGGCGGACTGGGTGGTCGGGATCATCGCCGGCGGCGACACGGCGCTGCGCACCGCCCTCGAGGGCGCGGAGGACGATGTCGAACAGGCCGTGCGCGATGCGGTTGCCTGGCGGATCGCTTCCCGCGATGCCGTGCTCGGGATCACCGCCCGCGGGGGGACGCCCTATGTCCGCGCCTTTCTCCGCGAGGCGCATCGTCGCGGCGCCTGGACCGGGCTGCTCGCCTGCAACCCGGTGGAGCCCGCGCCGGAGCTGCGGGCGCGGGTGATCCTCGATGTCGGCGCGGAGGTGGTGACCGGCTCGACGCGGATGAAGGCGGGCGCGGCCACGAAACTCGCGCTGACCATGATCTCCACCGCGGTCATGGTCCGCCTCGGCCGGGTGCGCGGAAACCGGATGGTGGACCTGATGCCCAACAGTGTCAAGCTGCGCGCCCGGCAGGTCCGGATGGTGATGCAGGCGCGCGGCGTCGGCTTCGAGGAGGCGGTGCGGCGTCTCGACGAGGCCGGGGGGGATCTCCGCCGGGCGCTGGAGGAGGACGACACGGCGGGGTGAGATGCGCAGGGCAGCCTGCCTCGCGGAATCTCCCGGATCGTTGCGCGCCGGGGCGGGGCGCCCGGCGTTCCACCGTACGTTTCCTGCATGATGAGCCGTACCCGGGCCCGCCTCCACGCGGCGGCGGGAGCGGCGGCCTTTATACCGACCGGGGAACCGGTCCTTCAGAGGAGATTTCATGGCGTACCAGGGTGTGGATTACTACCGTATCGACGACCTCTACAGCGAGGAGGAGCGGCTGGTCCAGGGCAGCGTCCGCGAGTGGGTCACCGACCGGGTGATCCCGATCATCGAGGGCCATTTCCGCGATCACACCTTCCCGATGCACCTGCTGCCGGAGATGGCGCAGCTCGGCCTGTTCGGTCCGACTCTCCCCGAGGAATACGGCGGCGCGGGACTGGGGGATGTGGCCTACGGGATCGCGATGCTCGAGCTGGAGCGGGGCGACGGCGGGCTGCGCAGCTTCGCCAGCGTCCAGTCCTCGCTGGTGATGTACCCGATCTTCACCTGGGGCAGCGAGGAGCAGAAACGGCACTGGCTTCCCCGGCTGGGTCGGGGGGAGGCGGTGGGGGCTTTCGGACTGACCGAACCGGACTACGGCTCCAACCCCGGCGGGATGATCACCACCGCCAAAAGGGTCGAGGGGGGCTACCGGCTGAACGGCGCGAAGATGTGGATCACCAACTCCACGATCGCCGATGTATTGGTCGTCTGGGCCAAGCTGGACGGCAGGGTGGCGGGCTTCCTCGTGGAGAAGGGGATGGAGGGGCTCAGTTGCCCGGAGACGAAGGGGAAGTGGAGCCTGCGCGCTTCGGTGACCGGGGAGATCATCCTGCAGGACGTCTTCGTCCCGGAGGAGAACCGCCTGCCGGGGGCCGACGGCCTCGCCTGCCCGCTGATGTGCCTCAACCAGGCGCGGTACGGCATCGTCTGGGGAGTGCTCGGCGCGGCGGCCGCCTGCTATGACGCCGCGCTGGAGTATGCGAAGACCCGCATCCAGTTCGACCGCCCCATCGGCGGCTTCCAGATGGTGCAGGAGCGCCTCGTGATCATGCTCAGTGAGCTGACCAAGGGGCAGCTCCTCGCCTACCGTCTCGGCCGGATGAAGGAGCAGGGCGTGGCCGATTTCCGCCATGTCAGCCTCGCCAAGCGGAACAACTGCGAGCAGGCGCTGAACATCGCGCGGATGGCCCGCGACATCCACGGCGCCAACGGGATCACCGATGAGTACCCGGTCATGCGCCACATGATGAACCTCGAGAGCGTGTACACCTACGAGGGCACGCACAACATGCACACGCTCATCGTCGGCGCGGGCATCACCGGGATCGAGGCGTACTCGGGGTAGCCGGGAGTGGAAGGGCGGCCCGGCTCTTCAGTCGGGTCTCACAAGTGTGTGTTTCCCACGGTTGACACAAGGGCACGGCACGCCGTGCCCCTACAGCGCCCGCCAGCAGCCCGGGAGCGATGCATCCCTGGAGGGGGGCCGGGCGCAGCCTGCAGGAGCCGGAGACAGGAGAAGCGGCGATGGAATCGGGTCTGTCCGCACCGGGCGTGCTCCTTTGGCTCTTCGCGGTCCTGCTGGCGCAGACGGCGGTGGATGTTCCTCTCTCGCGGCCGTACCTGCTCGGCGTGTGGCCTTGGAGAGCGCGGCTGCTCTTCGGGGCGAACGTGGTATCTCTGGCGGGGGTCTCGCTGCTCGTCGGGCTGGTGACCCCGTTGAACGGAGGGTTCCTCCTCGCGCACCGGATGAGCTATTACTCCGGGCTGATCATGTTCGGCCTGATCGTCGAATACTTCGCCTGGGGGGCCCTGTTCGCCTTCCTCCGGGGATGGCTCGTCCAGGTGTTCGGCCTGGCGGGGGTCAGCATGGAGCGCCGTGTCGGCTGGCAGGGTTACGCGGCCTTCTCCAGCGTTCTGACGGTGCTGTTCTCCTCACCGCTGTTCCTCGTCTTCAACCTGGTTCTTCCGCTCCTGGGGAGCGTGGAGGGGGGATAGGCACCGTCCTCCGCCGGGCGGGGGGAGGCGTGCGCCGGAATGGAACGACAGGGCCGCCTGCGCCGGAGATGGCGTCTCCCCGGTGTGGGAAAAATGTGATGAAGTTCTCTTTCCGGCGGGGAAGAGGGCTCTATCTTCTTCTTTCCGGGAGGGCTTCCTTCGCGCCGGGCGCCCGTCCGGCGCCGGTCGGCGGCGGGGGAAGCGGCCGTTCCGAGGTGTGAAACCGGTATGAACACCCCGAGCAAGGTCCTGCTGGACGCCACGAAGAGTGTGCTGAACGCGCGTGATTCCATGCGTGTCGTCCGGGAGATTCTCCACTCCGCCCGCGAGATGCTGCACGCGGAGGCGGCCTCCCTGTTTCTCGTCAACCGCCGGCGCCACCGCCTCGAACTGACCGCCTCGACCAACATCCCCCCCAGCCTGTTTCCCAAGATCCACTTCCCCGTGGGCGAAGGGGTGGCCGGCTGGGTGGCGGAGCACGGGGAGACGGTCCACCTGGACGACCTCACGGTCGACTCACGGTATGTCCCCGCCGTGGACAGCCAGATCGGGCTCAACACCCGGGGGTACATCTGTGTTCCGCTCGTCGTCAACCGGCGTGTCATCGGGACGCTGCACGTGCTGAACCGCTCCCGCGGGGCGCATTTCACCGAAGAGGACCGTGAGCTCCTCGAGGGGTTCGCGGTGGTGGCGGCGCTGGCGATCCACAAGAGCCGGATGCACGAGGTCGCCCTGGAGAAGCGGCGGCTCGATGCGGAGCTGCAGGTGGCCAAGGAGTTCCAGCAGCGCCTGCTGCCGGTGGTCTTTCTGCCGCCCGCGCCCCTGCGCATCGCGGGGCAGAACCGCCCGGCCCGCGAGATCGGCGGCGACCTGTATGACGGCTTCGCGGTGGATGACGGGTACTGCGTTCTCATCGGGGATGTCAGCGGCAAGGGGCCGGGCGCCGCCCTGTGGATGGCCGGGCTCTCGCACCTGCTGCGCTATTCCGCCTCCCGCGGCGCCGACCCTCTCGAAGAGCTGCCCTCGATCGATCTGCACCTCTGCAAGGTCCTGCCCACCGAAACCTTCATCACGCTGTTCATCGCCATCATCCGCCCGGACGGGACTTTCCGGTATGTCAGCGCGGGGCACAGCCCGATGCTTCTGATCCGCCCCCGCGATGAGGTCCTCTGGCTCCGGCCCACCGGCCCGGCCCTCGGCATCCTGCCCGAGTTGCCGAGAAAAATCCGCGAGGAGAAGTTGCCCCGCGGATCGCGGCTGATTCTCTTCACCGACGGCATCACCGAGGCGGTGAACCGGGAGGGGTGGATGTACGGCGACAAGCGGGTGGAGCGCATCTCCCTCCGTCACCGGAACGAGTCGCCCGAGCAGATTCTCCAGGCGCTGCTCCGGTCGGTCACCCGCTTTTCGAACGGCGCCGAACCGGGCGACGACATCACGCTGCTGGTCATCGCGAGCTGAGCCCGCGCAACCCGGCGAGGGCGGGAGGACATCCCGGTTCTCAGGAAGGCGGAAGCACCTTGAACGGGTTGAACAACCCGTCCGGGTCGAAGGCCTTCTTCAGCGAGCGCAGCAGTTTGATCTCATCCTCGGAGTACTGCAGGTCGAGGAATCGGTTCTTCGCCGCCCCGATGCCGTGCTCCCCGCTGATCGTCCCGCCCAGTTCGACCACGGCCTTGAAGCACTCGAGGATCACATCGTGCGCCACGGAGTATTCCCGGGCGCTGTCCGCGTCGAACATCGCGTTCAGGTGCAGGTTGCCGTCCCCGGCGTGCCCAAAGACCGGGATGCGTATCCGGTAGTGTTCGGAGAGTTGCGCGATGCGCTCGAGCAGCTCCCCGAGCCGGCCGATGGGGACGACGACATCCTCGTTCATCTTTCCGCTCGCCAGACGGGAGAGGCTGGGCGAGATCAGCCGCCGCAGGTTCCACAGCCGCTCGCGTTCGACGGGAGTGTGGGCGGTGTGCATCTCCAGCGCGCCGATCTCGCCGATGACCTCCGCGGCCCGGTCGGCGGCCAGTTTCGCCGGCTCCGGGTCGCCGTCTGTTTCGACGAGGAGCGCCGCTTCGATCCCCTCGGGGAAGGGGTAGGGGTCGTGCTGGCGGATCGCCTCGATGACCGCGCCGTCCATCAGCTCGAGCACCGAGGGGACGATCTCCGGGAGCAGGGTGTTAACCGCCTCCACCGCCTGCTCCATCCTGGAGAAATGGGCCAGCAGGGTGTGGGTCGCCTTCGGGGCGGGGACCAGCGACAGCCGCGCCTCGACGATCACCCCGAACAGCCCCTCGCTGCCGACCAGCAGCGGGGTCAGGTCGAGCGGCTGGGGCTCGTCCGCCAGGACGCCGGTGGAGACCAGCTCACCCTCGGAGTTCACGAAGCGCAGGCCGAGAACGTAATCCTTCGTCGTCCCGTACTTGACGCAACGCAGCCCCCCGGCGTTCTCGGCGAGGTTGCCCCCGATGCTCGAAATCTTGTAGCTGGAGGGGTCGGGGGGATAGGTGAGACGGTGGCGCTCGGAGGCCGCCTTGACATCGGCGGTGGTCAGGCCCGGCTCCACCTGGATCCAGCGGGCGTTGACATTCAGGTCGCGGATGGCCTTCATCCGCTCGGTGCAGAGCACCATCCCCCCGCCGAGGGGGACCGCCCCGGCGCTCATCCCGGTGCCGGTGCCGCGGGGCACGATGTTCATCTCGGCCTCGCGGGCGAACCGCACGCAGGCGGCGACCTCTTCGGCGGTCTCGGGCAGGACGACCACGTCCGGGTCGTGCCGTCCCGGCGGGGCGGTGTAGCTCGCGTCCACCGAGTAGACCACCCGGTCCTCGAGACGGTCGAGCACCTTGTGCGCGCCCAGTTGCTTCTTCAGGACTCGGTACGGATCGCGCTTGCCGAACAGCAGCACCGGCGGCTCCAGGCTGTGAACCTTGCGTCGAATATACGATCCCCGCTCGGGGAATACCTGTGTGGCCCGGGGCTTGCCCCGGGTTTCATGGTCTATGCGATCCCCGCTCGGGGATTACCCTCCGCCGGCATCCGCGGGGTGGAATCGGCGTTCACTCCCCGATGATCTTCACCAGGACCCGCTTGCGGCGGCGGCCGTCGAACTCGCCGTAGAAGATCTGCTCCCAGGGGCCGAAGTCCAGCCGCCCGCCGGTGACCGCCACGACGACTTCGCGCCCCATCACCTGCCGTTTCAGGTGCGCGTCGGCGTTGTCCTCGCCGGTGTCGTTGTGACGGTACTGCCCGGTGGGGGCGTGGGGAGCCAGTTCCTCCAGCCACCGCTTGTAGTCCCGGTGCAGCCCCGGCTCGTCATCGTTGATGAACACCGAGGCCGTAATGTGCATCGCGTTCACCAGCACCAGCCCCTCGCGGATGCCGCTCTCGCGCAGGCACTCGTCGACCTGCGGCGTGATGTTCACCAGCTCCATCCGCGAGGGGATCTCGAACCACAGTTCCTTGCGATAGCTCTTCATCGATCAACTCCCGACAGGTAAGAACGCCTTCGCTCGTTCAGCCGAACCGCCGTCGCAGGGCGGCCCGCTCCTCCTTGTGCAGCACGTAGGGCCACCACACCGCCGGGACGACGAGGAGAAGGAGGATCATCACTCCCAGCGCGCCGATGGCCGGCAGGTGGTCGCGCGCGGCGCCCGCCAGCCCCCAGGCGACGAACAGGGTCATCGCGATCCGCAGGATGCGCATCCACTCGTAGGGGACCGGGTACCTCGGCTGGATGTAGAGGTACATCACCACCGCCATCAGGGCGTAGCTCGCCACGGTGAGCCAGGCGGACGCCATGTAGCCGAAGTGGGGGATCAGCAGCCCGTTGCCCACCACGTTGACCACCGCGGCGAGGCCGATCACCGCCGGGATCGCCATAGTCTTCTTCTCCAGGTACACGCCCACCATGAAGTTCGCATAGACGCCGTTGAAGATGTGCGCCAGCATGACGATCGGGAACACCTGCAGCCCGGCCCAGTAGCGCTCGTCGATCAGCGGCCCGATCCCGGGCAGGTTCCACTTCAGCAGCGGCCCGAGGAGGAAGGTCGCGGCGAGCCAGATCCAGCCGGCCACGGCGACATAATAGGTGAGCACCCGGGCGTAGATCTGCTTCGCTTCCTTATCGTCCGCGGTCTGGAGAAAGAAGGGCTGCCAGGCGTAACGGAACGCCTGGGCGACCATGTTCATCAGCATCCCGACACGGTACCCGGCGGCGTAGATCCCCGCCTGGTCGATGCCGAGCAGCGCCTCGATCCACTTGCGGTCGGAGACCTCCACGGCGTAGAGGAAGATCATCGAGGGCAGGTTGGGCAGGCCGAAGATGAGCCACGGCCGTACCTTCTCCCAGGACCAGTGGAAGCGGATTTCCCGGCGGACGAGAACCAGGAGGAGCAGCAGCAGCGCCACCGAGGCAGCGAGGAAGGCGAGATACGCCCCCAGCGGTCCCAGCCTGAAGGTGCCCACCATGAGAACGTTGAGGCTGATGTTGAGGACGACATGGATCAGCTTCAACGTCGAGAAGAGGACCGGCCGGCGCTGGATGCGGAGGAAGGTGAAGATGTGGTAGGAGAGGGTGTCCGACAGCATCAGTCCGGCGCAGATCCGGGTGATCAGGATCTCCCGTGCTCCGGCCCCGTTGATGATGACCGGGGCGATCGCCGGGGCGAAGAGGATGATCAGCGCGCTGATCGATCCGCCGACGAGCAGGGTTTGCGCCAGCGCCATCCCGAGGTCGCGGCGTTTCTGCTCGCCCTTCGCCGTGGCGGAGAAGCGGAGGAAGGCGATGTCGATCCCGTGCACGTACAGCGCCTGCACGATCGAGACGAAGACGAGGAACAGGGCATAGACGCCGTACTCGGTCGGCGTCATCAGGTGGGAGTAGTACGGCAGGAGGAGGAAGGCCACCGCGCGCGCGGCGATGGTGCCGACCCCGTAGAGGGCGGAGTCCTTCACCAGCCCGTGGATCTTGCCGAACATCAGCGCCCCTCACCCGGCGGGGATGTGCGGGGCCGGGCGGAGCGGTCTTCCCGAATGACTCCCATCATCCCTCAGCGCATGTCCGTGCGGACGCGGCGCACCTCCGGCAGGAAGAAATCGCCCGGTTTCCACCCCTGAACGTCGTCCAGAACGTAGGTGTTGCGCAGGAAACCCTGCACGGCGAAGTTCTCCTTGAACGCGGCCAGTCCCCAGGTGACCCTGTCGCCCGCCTCGGTGCTGATCCCGAAATCCAGCCACCGGAACCCGCGGCGCTGTGCGCGGAGAACCGTCTCGTGCACCAGCAGCGGCACCGGCCGGTGCGCCTGGTCCTCGTGGTTGTGGGCGATGTAGAACTCCAGCATCACCTGCTCGTTGCAGACGAAGTTGAGAATGCCGGCGATCGGCCGGCCGTGCAGCGCGGCGAGGGTCAGGTCGAGGTATTTCGGCGCCAGTTCCGCGAGGCGGGCCAGCTCCGCTTCCGTGTGGGTCGGGGTGACCCCGAGGCGCGCGCGGTTCCGCTGGAGGATGCCGTAGAACTCGGCGAGAGTCTCGCCGGCCACCGGCACGTCGTGCCGCACCTCGAGGCCGTCCCGCCGCGCCTTGCGGATCGCGGTGCGGGTCTTCGGGTCGTAGCGCAGCAGCACCTCCTCCTCGTCCTTCGGCAGCGCGGCGAGGTCCACCGCCTGGGTGTAGTCCTGCTTCAGGTAGCGGAAACCGGCGCGGAGGAGAGCGAATTCGACCGCCTCGGTGGGGTGGCGGTGATAGATCCAGGGCGGAGGAGTGAGCCGCAACCGGTCCACCCCCAGCGATTTCGCCGATTCGACCAGGTCCGCCACGAGATGGTGGACCTCGAGCAGACCGAGTCCCGGCCGGACGATCAGCCCGCCATAGCTCGCGCCCGGGTGGCTGGTCCACGAGGGGACCCCGTCCTCCTCCCGCAGCGCGCCGGGCCACACCGCGACGATGTGCCCCTTGCGGCGGAAGACCAGGTGCCGCTGGCGGAACCGGCCGGGCGGGTGGTAGTCGAGGAAACGCTGGAAGTGGAAAAAGGTGCCCTGCGCCGCGCGGCGAATGAACCGTTCCCACTCCGCGCGCTGCGATTCATCGTAGTACTCGAGATCGAAGTGCATCGTACCTGCTGTCTTTCGGGCCGCGCCGATCCCGGCGGGGCCATGAAACCCGGCTGCAAACCGTCACCCGTGATTTGCCGGGTAAAGTAC
>CAYOKT010000091.1:0-11572 GCA_964404605.1 uncultured bacterium | reverse complement strand
GCCCGGCATGGGCGGATGATAGCTTTCCGCCATGAACGATGCCCCGGAAACCGGCTTCCCGGTACGGAAGCTGCTCACGCACGCCCACCCCGACCTGGACGCCTGCCTCTCGGCCTATCTCCTCCGCCGTCACGGCGAGGAGCTCTTCCCGGGAGTCGGCCGGGCGGAGGTGATCTTCACCTCGGCGGACCGGATGCCGGAGAACAGGACAGCCCTCGACCTGGAGGCGGACGGCGTTCTCACCGTGGACACGGGCGGCGGGCGCTTCGACACCCACCCCACCGCGGAGGAGGACAACGCGGAGAAATGGGCGACCTGCGCGGCGGCCCTGGTCGCCGAGGCGCTCGGCGTGCGTTCCCGGCCGGAGTACCGCTTCCTGCTGCACTTCGTCGTCGCCCACGATGCCCGGGGCCAATCGCTCACCAGCCGCGACTCCGCCCACCACCTGATGGCGCCGCCCAGCCTGCTCGAGGGGCTGCACCGCCTCGTGGGGGATGACGGCGGGGTGCTCGAGACGGCGATGGACCTGATCGACGGCCTCGCCGCCTCGGCCAGGGGGGACGAGCCGCCCCTCGAAGAGACCGCGGGCCGCTTCGACCGGACGCTCGCGGCCTTTCTCGAGCGGGAACCCGTCCCCGAGTCCGGCCACGAACGCAAGCAGCCGGACGAATGGCCCGCCGAGGGGGTCAGCCACGCCATCGCCCGCGAGAAGGGGGTCACGCTGCGGCGCGACCTCGAGAAGCTGCTGCGCACCGCCGCCCGGCTCCTCGCGGGACGGGCCGAAGCCCTGCCGGAGCGCGAAGAGGAGCGGCGGATGCTGCTTCCCGCGGCGCTGGACGGGCTGGCAAGATTGCACGGGGACGGCGGGGAGGACTACCTCGCCCGCGCCCTTCTCCTGGTCGGGGCGGCGGTGCAGAGGGAACGTGACTGGTACAGCGCCCTGGACGAGGTGCAGCGCAGCGCCCGGATGGTGCGCGGCCGGGGGATCACCCTCGTGGCCATCGCGAGCCGTAACGGCCTGGTGATCAAGGCCGCCCGTTACCGCCGCCGCGCCGATGCGATCCTGTACATGGACCCCGGCACCGGCTTCGTGACCGTGCAGGCGGGGCGGAAGAACGACGGCAAGCCGACGCTGAACCTCCCGCGCATCGCCGGACGCCTGCGCATCGCCGAACAGGTGAAACGGGAAGAGAGTAAACTATTGCAGAATCCTACCGGAATCGGCTCGGTCGGCGGCTGGTTCCTCCACCCCTCCGAGATGTTGCTCAACCGCGGCTCGCCGAAGGCGCCGGACGCCGCGGCCAGCGCGCTGAGCTGGCAGGAGGTGATCGACATCGTGCGGGGGGAGTTGCGGCCCGATGAGAAGCTGCCGGACGCTTTCTGCCCGCCCGACACCTGCCCCCGGGAGCGCTGCGCCTTCTACCCCCTGCGCCTCGCCAACTGTTCCGCGCACCGCCGCCGGCTGCAGGAGACTCCGAAACCGGGCACGCTCGGAGACCTGTTTGCGGACAAGCTGAAAAAGATCCGATAGATTTGCCCACGTGGATCGATTCACCGGAACGGGTGCACTGGATCACAACCACTTCGTACGGCAGGCGGGTACCTTGGACGGTTACGGTGGCGCGGCGCTCGCCGCGCTGTCCGCCACGCCGCCGGAAAGAACAAGGGTGGCATCATGCATCTGATCACAGAGCAGCAGATCGTTGCCTCGGAGTACAAGATCGTACTCATGGTCGCGGACGGCCTCGGCGGACTGCCGGAGGCCCCGGGAGGCCCGACGGAACTCGAAGCCGCGAAGACGCCGAACCTCGACGCCCTCGCCCGCGAGGGCGTCCTCGGCCTGCACGACCCCATCGGTCCCGGCATCACCCCGGGCAGCGGCCCGGCCCACCTCGCCCTGTTCGGGTACGATCCCGTCAAGTACAACGTCGGGCGGGGCCTCCTCGCCGCCCTCGGTCTCGATTTCGACCTACGCGAGGGTGATGTCGCCGCGCGCGGCAACTTCTGCACCCTGGACGAGCAGGGCAGGATCACCGACCGCCGCGCCGGCAGGGCGGCCACCGAGGTCACAGCCCCCCTCTGCGAAAAGCTCGAAGCGGAGATCGACCTCGGCGATGTCGAGGCGTTCGTCCGCCCGGTGAAGGATCACCGTTTCCTGCTGGTGCTCCGGGGAGAGCGGTTGAGCGACCAGTTGCACGACACCGACCCGCAGAAGACGGGCGTGCCGCCGTTGAAGTGCCAGCCGCTGCGCGAGGAGGCGGCCCGCACCGCCCGCATCGTCGATGACTTCGCCGCGCAGGCCCGGCGCCTGCTCTCCGACCAGCCCCAGGCGAACGGGGTGCTGCTGCGGGGGTTCGCCGGAAAGCTGCCCCTGCCGACGGTGACCGACCGGTTCGGCCTGCGCGCAGCGGCCTGCGCAGACTACCCCATGTACCGCGGGCTCGCGCGCCTCGTCGGCATGGAGATCATCAGCCGGGAGAGCGCGCTGGAGGCACGCATCGGGGCGGTTCGGGAACATTGGAACGAATACGACTTCTTCTACATTCACTTCAAGAAGCCCGACGCCGCCGGGGAAGACGGCGATTTCGCCAAGAAGGTCGCGGTCATCGAGGAGCTGGACAGGGCGATCCCTGCGCTGCGCGAGGTGAACCCGGATGTCCTCGCGATCACCGGGGACCATTCCACCCCCGCCGCGATGGCGAGCCATTCCTGGCACCCGGTTCCCCTGCTGGTGTGGGGAAGAAATGTGCGCGCGGACCGATCCACGGCCTTTCATGAGAACGAGGCGGTGACCGGAGGGCTGGGGAGAATGCCGACGATGCACCTGATGCCTACCCTCCTCGCGCACGCCGAGCGGTTGGTGAAGTACGGCGCCTGAGACTAATGGACCGTACCTGCGCAGACACGCCTTGAATCCAATAGCATTACGACAAGCAGAACCACGCGATTCAGGTAAAACGGTCCACCAGGCTCTCAGGACGGAGGAGCGACGTATGACAACCATTTACATGACCTTGACTCGCTTCGCCGTGATGAGCGGCGCCTACGGCAACCTCCCCGCGCTCGAAGCCTGCATCGCGGACTCCGAAGAGCAGCAGTGCCGAGGGCGCTTCTTCCTCGGCAACGCGATCGGCGCCTTCGGAAACAGCGACGCCGTCCTCGACATCATCCGGAACAATTTCGAGATCACCCTCGCGGGCAATCTCGAGCAGGAGGCGGCGCTCGGGTCGGACGGCGGCGAGTTTGGATTCACGGACCCCGAGGATGTGGAGTACTCCCGCCGAGGGTTCCGGTATGCCCTGGAAAGCCTCGGTGATGTGAACCGCACCTGGCTGGGATCCTGGCCGGAAAAGGTGGTCCTCGTCTCGCCCCGGGGCAGGGTGCTCTTCGTCCATGGCAGCCCGGAACGGAGCAACGAGTTTCTCTTCGAATCGGAGCTCGACGAAGAGCGGCTGCTCCGCTGGATGGACGAGGAGAGGGTCTTCGGCCTGATCTGCGATCACACCGGCATCCCCTGGGTGCGCGCTCTCCCGGGCGGCCGGTTCGCGGCCAACGTGGGCGCGGTGGGGCTGCCCGCCAACGACGGCGACCCGGCGGCGACTTATGCCATCGTGGACCTGCTGGACCTGGACCGCCCGGTGGAGATCCGCCGCGTGGAGTACCCGCACGACCACTGGGCCGACCGGGTGGAAGCGGACGGGGTGGATCCCGCGTTCACCGAGCCGCTTCGCACCGGTTTCTGGAAGATCGGCGTGGCCAGCCTGCCGGAAGCGGAGCGCCGGGCCGCCGAAGCACGCCGTACCTCGAGCTGACACCCACCGCGGCAACCCGCGAGGAGATGTGGATCCTGTACAGAGCGCGGCCCGGACCTGTCCGGGCCGCGTTTTCTCACCGTCGCCGTCACCGCACTCGCGCGGGACGACCGCGTAGGAGAAAGGAAATCAGGAAGAACCCTTCGCTGTCACCGCGCGCGACAGCTTCCCCGCCGGCCTACCCGTTCCGGATCGCCGCCTGCGCGGCGGAAAGGCGCGCGATGGGCACGCGGAACGGGCTGCATGAGATATAATCGAGGCCGACGCGGTGGAAGAAGTCGATCGAATCCGGGTCGCCACCGTGCTCGCCGCAGATGCCCAGGTGCAGGTCCGGGTTCGCCTTGCGCCCCTTCTCGACGGCGATGTGCACCAGCTCGCCGATCCCGGCCTGGTCGATGGACTGGAACGGGTCCTCCTCGTAGATGCCGAGATCGAGGTAGTGCGGCAGGAAGCTGCCGCTGTCATCCCGGCTGAAACCGCAGCCCATCTGGGTGAGGTCGTTGGTCCCGAAGCTGAAGAACTGCGCCTCGCGGGCGATCTCATCGGCGGTGATCGCCGCCCGGGGAACCTCGATCATCGTCCCCACCTTGACATCGAGGTCCGTCACCCCGGCGCGTTCCTTCTCCTCCTCGATCACCCGGAGAATGATCTTCTTCTGGTGTTCAAGCTCGCGGGCGTTGCCGACGAGGGGCACCATGATCTCCGGGTGGGCATCGACCCCCTCCTGCACCAGTTTCACAGCCGCCTGCACGATGGCGCGCGCCTGCATCCCGGTCACTTCCGGCAGGCTGATCCCGAGGCGGCAGCCGCGGTGGCCGAGCATCGGGTTCAGCTCATGCAGCGAACGGATGCGGGCGGCGAGAACCTCCCTGTCCACGCCCAGGTCCGATGCCACCTCCTCGATGATCTTCGTCTCGCCCTGGTGGGGGAGGAACTCGTGCAGCGGCGGGTCGAGCAGGCGGATGGTCACCGGGTGCGGCGCCATCGCCTTCAGGATGCCGTAGAAGTCCTCCCGCTGGAAGGGCATCAGCTTCTTCAACGCCTCCTCGCGCTGCTCATGGGTGTTGGAGAGGATCATCCGGCGCATGGCGCGGATGCGCTCCTCGCCCCAGAACATGTGCTCCGTCCGGCAGAGACCGATGCCCGCCGCGCCGAACCGGCGGGCGAGGGCGGCGTCCTTCGGGTTGTCGGCGTTGGTGCGCACGCCGAGACGGCGGAATTCATCCGCCCACTCCATCATCTGGTTGTACTCGGGCATGTGCTCGGGATCGGCGTCCACCACCGGGAGCTTGCCCTCGTACACGAGGCCGCGGGTGCCGTTCAGACTGATGTAATCCCCATCGTGCAGCACCGTGCCGTGCGCGGTGGTCACCGCACCCGCCTGGTAGTCGATCTCCAGGTCGCCGCAGCCGACGATGCAGCACTTGCCCCAGCCGCGGGCCACCAGGGCGGCGTGGCTGGTCATCCCGCCCCGGGCGGTGAGGATGCCCACCGCCGCGCGCATGCCATCCACATCCTCCGGGCTGGTCTCGGTGCGCACAAGGATGACCGGCTCGCCCTTCCTGCCCTGCTCGAACGCCCGCTCCGAGGAGAGAACGATCTTGCCGACGGCGCCGCCGGGACCGGCGGGCAGCCCCTTGGCCAGGACCCGGGCATCGCGTTCGGCGGCCGGATCGATCATCGGGTGCAGCAGCTCATCGAGCTGGGGGGGCTTTACCCGCATCACGGCGGTCTTCCGGTCGATCAACTTCTCGCCGACCATGTCCACCGCCATCTTCAGGGCGGCCCGGCCGTTCCGCTTGCCGACCCGGGTCTGCAGCATCCACAGGCGCCCGCGCTCGATGGTGAACTCGATGTCCTGCATGTCGCGGTAGTGCGCCTCGAGCTTGTTGCGGATCTCCACCAACTGCCGGTAGATCTCCGGCATCGCCTCCTCGAGGGAGGGGAGCTTGTCATTCTGTCCCTCGCGCTTGGAGACGATGTTCAGGGCGTTCGGGGTGCGGGTGCCGGCGACCACATCCTCGCCCTGGGCGTTCACCAGCCACTCGCCGTAGAACACGTTCTCCCCGGTGGCCGGGTCGCGGGTGAAGGCGACGCCGGTCGCGCTGTCCTCGCCGAGGTTGCCGAACACCATCGCCTGCACGTTGACCGCCGTGCCCCACTCGTCCGGGATGCCCTCGATGCGGCGGTAGGAGATCGCCCGTTTGCCGTTCCAGGACTGGAACACCGCCTTCACGGCGCCCCAGAGCTGCTCGGTGGGATCGTCGGGGAACTCCACGCCGAGCACCGACTTGACTTCCGCCTTGAACTGGTCGCAAAGCACCTTCAGGTCTTCGGTGGTCAGGTCCGTGTCGATCTCGCAGCCCCGTTCCTTCTTCATCTCCGCCATCAACGACTCGAGGCGGTGCCGCACGGCCATGTGCTCATCGGGCGGTTCGATGCCCGCGGCCTTCTCCATCACCACGTCCGCGTACATCATGATCAGCCGCCGGTAGGCGTCATACACGAACCGCTCGTTGCCCGTGTCGGCGATCAGGCCGGGGATGGTGGAACTTGCGAGCCCGACGTTGAGCACGGTCTCCATCATCCCGGGCATGGACTGGCGGGCGCCGCTGCGCACGGAGACGAGGAGCGGCTTCTCCGCGCCGCCGAAGGTGCGGCCGAGAATCTTCTCCATCTTCGCGAGCGACTCGTTCGCCGCCTCGACCACTTCGCCGGGGATGTCGCCGCCCTCCTCGAAATAGCGCGTGCACATCTCCGTGGTGATGGTGAAACCCGGAGGCACGGGGATCCCGAGGTTGGTCATCTCGGCGAGGTTCGCCCCCTTCCCGCCGAGAAGGTCCTTCATCTCCGCCGTCCCTTCCGCCTTCCCGTCACCGAAGAAGTAGACGTATTTCACGGGTTTTCCCTCCTTATCCCATCATGTTGGTTGACACGGTTTCTCACGGCCGGAATGTTGTGATTCCGTTCACATCATGCAAGACCGGTGTTCCGCTTTGCCTCGCCCCCGGCACCCTTCGCTCCCCCTCCCCGCGTGCCCGCTACGGGACCTCCCTCCTCAGACTCAGGGTGCCCCAGAAGATGAAACGGTCGGGGTTGATTTCGCGCAGGGGAACATAGGTCAGGGTGAAGGCCGGAATCAGCCGGAAGCCGCCCGCCGGCACCGGCAGCGCAAGGTTGAGGTTGACCTCCGAGACGCCCCGCGCGCCGATCCACTCGGTGGAATACCAGCCCGCGCTCGCTGTCACCTCGAGGGCCCGGCCGCCGGAGAGCATCAGCTCCCTTCCCCCGGAGAGCCGGATGTAGAGGTCATTCCCGTCCGCCTCGTTCAGCTCGTAGTTCACCTCCAGCCCGGGACGCCAGGGGAGACTCACCAGTTTCGCCCCGGCGAACACTTCGTACACCGTGCTGAGGTCGTCCGGCCAGCCCTCCCGGCCGTACCAGCTCAGGTGGAACAGGCCCCCGGTGAGCTCCACCGCGCCCGCCTGGCGCGTCCAGCTCAGCACGAGGTCCGTCTCGTCGAAGTCGGTGACCGCCCGCTCGCCCCGCCGCGCCAGCCCCCAGGAGAACCATGCGGTCGCCGACAGCCCGGTCGGCTCGTGCACCCAGGCCGCCCAGGGCTGCAGGGCGGGCGCGCCGTCCAGGTTGTTGAAGCCGCGCCAGATGTAGTCCGTGGCGACCGTGGCATCGGCGATCCACAGGGCGCGCGAAGCGCCGGGCAGGGCGAGGAGCAGCGCCAGGGCAAGGAGCGGAGAGCCGCGTCTCATCCCTCGCCCTCCGCTCTCACCCGCCTGTCGTAATGCAGGCACTCCCCGCGCAGGAAACAGCGCTCGCACTCCGGCTTGCGCGCACGGCACACGTTTCTCCCGTGGGTGATCAGGTGCAGGTGGAAGCTGTAGCCGCGGCCCTCCGGCACCCGTCCGCGCATCGCGTGGAAGGTCTTCACCGCGTCGTACGATTCCGGCACGAACCCGAGCCGGCGGCAGAGGCGGTGGACATGGGTGTCCACGGGGAACACATCCTCCCCCAGGTCGAACGCCATCACCACCGCGATCGTCTTGAACCCGACCCCTTTCAGGTGCCCGAGGGCGCCGACCGCCTCATCGAAACTCATCGAGCGGAGGAAGTCCGCGGTGTAGGCACCCTGCGTCTCCTTCAGCCAGCCGAGCAGCGCCTGGATGCGCGCGGCCTTCTGCCGGTTGAGCCCGGCGACACGGATCGTCCCGGCCAGCTCCTCCACCGGCGCCCGGCGCACGGCTTCCCAGTCGGGGTAACGGGCCCGCAGCGCCCGCCATGCCCGGTCGCGGTTGTTGTCGTTCGTGTTGTGCGACAGCAGGGTGACGACGAGGCCCTCGAGGGGGTCCTTCGGGCCGGGCCAGGGGATCTCGCCGAGTTCATCTTCGCACAGATGAACCACCCGGCGCACCTTTTCCTGAAGCACCTTCTCACCGGCCGTCGCGGGGTCGGGGATGCGCCGGTTCATGCCCTCTCCTCCCGCGCGGAGGGTGGAGCTTCCCCCTCCTCGTTCCCCCGTCCCTCGTCCTCCGCCGGTCCCACCCCGTTCGTCTCGTCGAGCGCGGCGGGGTCGAGGCGGGGAACCTCCGCCATCTCCCCGACCCCTTCCGGTTCGTAATGGCGGCGGGCGATCTTCAGGAACCGCTTGATCAGGGCGTGGGAGAACGCCTCGAGGGCTTTCCGCTCGCCGCGGTGAAAACTGCCCGCGAACCGGCGCAGCTCCTCGTCCGCCGCCGTGTGCATCTCCCGCTTCACCGCCTCGATACCCCCGGCGAAGAACTGCTCGTGCAGCCACTCGAGGAACTCCTCCACCTGCTGCTCCACGAGGGCCTGCGCCTCCGGCAGCTTGGCGCAGCGGCGGTCCTCGGCGCGTTCGAGGTGGTGCTTCAGCTCCTGCAGGTCGAAGAGGCGGACTCCGGGCAGACCGGCGACCGCCGGGTCCACATCCCGCGGAATCGCGAGGTCGGCGATCAGGATCGGCCGCTCCCGCCCGCCGGCGAAGAGTGACGGTCCGATGACCCGCTCCGTCGCGCCGGTGGCGCTGAAGAGCAGGTCCGCCCCGGCGAGCCGGCCGGGGAGCTCGTCCCAGAGGGCTGCCTCGGCCCCGTACTCCGCCGCCAGCCGGTGGGCGGCGTGGGCGCTGCGGTTGATCAGCACGGCGGGCACACCCCGCCGCCGGAGGGCCGCGAGGACGACCTGGGTCGTCTCATCCGCCCCGACCACCACCGCGCGGGCGTTCTCCGGCCCTGCGCCAACCAGCAGGTCCACCGCGGCGCCCGGGATGCTGCGTGGTCCCTCCCCGAGCAAGGTTTCGCTCCGGATCCGCTTGGAGACGCGGAAGGCGTGGTGAAACAGCTTGTGCAGCACCTTGCCCGGCCCGCCGAACGCGCAGGCGGCGCCGTAAGCATCCTTCACCTGCCCGCGGATCTGCTCCTCGCCGAGAAGCAGCGAGTCGAGGCCGGCGGTGACGCGGAACAGGTGCCGGGCGGCGTCCGCCCCCTGGTGGAGGTAACCCAACTCGAGGATGCGCCCGGGGTTCTCCACCCCGCGCCGCCGGTAAAACTCCACCACCTCGCGCGCGTGGTCGCCCCGCCCCCGGTCCGCGCGGTAGAATTCCACCCGGTTGCAGGTGGCGAGGATCACCGTCTCCTCCACCCCGGCAAGCCTCCTGAAGCGGAGAACCGCCTCCCCCTGCTCGCGGCGGGAGAGCTGGAAGGGTTCGCGTTCGGCCAGGGTGGCCGTGCGGTGGTTGATGCCGAAAATGCTTAGAACCAAGGAACCCGCGTCCTGCTGTATCGGTATGGGAAACGAACAGGTAGTATACGGAGGGGAAACGGGGGCGACAAGCCGCACGACGGCGGGCGCCCCGCCTCACCGGGCGGGAAGCCTTTCCGGACACGAGCCGGGAACCGGCGTTCGAGGGCATGGAGATCGACCGGCCGGCGGACAGGGCCGCCCGGCGCCGGGAGCGCGGCCCCGCTCAGAGGTTGTAGAAGCCGATCCCCCCGGCGAGGTAGCGCGCCTCGATGCCCTTGTCGCGCAGGAAACGAGCCCCTTCGTAACTCCGGCCGCCCTTGGCGCAGACCATGACCACCCCCCGCTCCGGCAGGTCCCGCCAATCGGTCCGCAGCGCGGCGAGATCCATCTCGACCACCCGCCCCACCAGCGCGGGGAGTTCGACACGGTTCCGCTCCGGTTCGGAGAGCATGTTGACCACCGTCCAGCCCTCCTCGCCGCCGTCGAGGAACGCGTCGGGCGGCAGCTGCAATTCCGGCCCCGACTCGAGGATGGAGGCCATGGTGTGCAGCGGGTCGAGGGCGGTCGCGCAGGTCGGGGCATAGGCGTGCTCCAACCGCCCCAGAGCGCCCGCCTCGCCCCCGGCGAGGTCGAGGATCTGCGCGAAGGTGTTCACCCAGCGGACGACCGCGCCGCCGCTCACCACCTGGAGGCCGCGCAGCGGCCCCTCCGTCTCGCGGATCACCTTGAGGCGGACCGTCGCCGCCTCGGGATAGAACGGGGCGCGATCGGTGAAGGCGCCCCACACCTCCTCGACCCCGACCTCCTCCGCCCGCAGCCGCGAGGCGGTCTCGCCGCAGCAGCCGACATGGAGGTCGAACACCTTGATCACCTCGCTGCCGAGAAGGCAGGGCATCTTGTCCTCAACGCCCGCGATGGTGTTCGCGACGAGACGGCCCGTCCGGTTGGCGATGGACCCCAGGGGCAGCACCCGCCTCCTCTCGCAGGAGAACTCGGCGCAATCCCCCGCAGCGCAGATGGAGGGGTCCGAGGTGCACCCCCGCTCGTCCACGAGGATGCCGCCCCCGGGGCCGATCTCCAGCCCGGCGGCACCCGCGAGCGCCGCCACCGGCCGGACCCCGATGGCGAGAATGACACGGTCCACGGTTTCGGCGTCCAGCCCCTCCGCCTCCACGACGAGGCTGTCGCCCTCCCGCCGCAGGCCGGAGAGGGCCGCCCCGAGGCGCAACGTGATGCCCTGGTCCGCCAGGTGCTTCTCCACGATCCGCGCCATCTCGGGGTCGAGGGTGAACGGCAGGACATGGGGCTCCCTCTCGTAGAGCACCACCTCCACGCCCCAGAGGGAGGCGAACGCCTCGCAGAGTTCGAGCCCGATGTACCCGCCGCCGATGACGGCCACCCGGTCGATCCCGCCCTTCTCGAGCGCGCCGCGAAGCTCGCGGACCTCCTCCGGGCGGGTGAAGGTGCCGACCCCGGGCAGGTCCACGCCCGGAAGGTCCGGCCGCACGGGCGACGCGCCGGTGGCGATCACGAGGGCGTCATACTCCCAGGTCCGCTCCGCGCCGTCATCCAGTTTCCTCGCGGTGACCCGCTTCGCGGCGCGGTCGATCGCCGCCGCCTCCCAGCCGGTGAACACCTCGATATGTTTCGATTCACGGAACCAGTCGGCGTCCCGAATCTCGCCCCAGGGGGTCTCGATGAGCGCCTCGAAACGGGCGATGTCGCCGGAGAGGTAGTAGGGGAAGCCACAGGCGGAATAGGAGAGCACTCCGCCCCGCTCGATGACGGTGATGGCGCAGTCGGGCAGCAGGCGGCGCAGCCGCGCGGCGGCCTTCATCCCCGCCGCGTCCCCGCCGATGATGACAACCTTCTGCGGAGTCGCTGGTTCCATGGTATTACCCCGTCGCCTTGAACCCGGCTCTACCAGCTTTCCCGGGATGCAACCCGTATGATACCCGGGACTGCCCGGCTTCGCCAAGGCTACGCCG
>CAYOKT010000090.1:6259-11628 GCA_964404605.1 uncultured bacterium | reverse complement strand
TCCTTTTGTCATCCTGAACGCCAGTGAAGGATCTCTAAACGAACTGCTTCATCTCCAGCGGAAATGTATCGTTTAGAGACTCTTCACTTGCCCCGACGCGTCGGGGCAGTTCAGAGTGACACATTATGCGCTTAACAAGCATAATCTAGCCCGGGAGCGAGCGTAGAGCGTAGCCCAAGAGCGATGCATCCCGGGAAATAGGAGTATTACCGGGAGCGCCTGTCACGGCATAGCCGCAGGCGAGGCCGGAACTGCATCCCGGGAGCTTCAACTGCAACACGCCGCCACGGAGGACCCGGCCGCCTCCGGCTCAGGGCAGGGTCAGCTTGAACTTCTCCTGCTCGCGGAAGTGGTCGGGATAGACCAGTTCCCGCAGGTAGCGACCTCCTTCACGCTTCAGTTTCGGGAAGATGAGCCCGCGCCCGAGGGGGAAGTCCGCCGTCCGCTTCTCGATCTCCGGCTTCAGGGGGTCGGTGAACACGGTCTTCTCGCGCAGCGCGATGACCCCCGCCTTGTCGCCGGCGGCCTTCAGGTCGCCGATCTGCGCGAGGAAACGGGTGACCTCCTCGTGCGCCCGTTCGTGGACGAATTCGAAGCGGGTTTTTCCCTCCTCCTCGACACGCCGGATGATGCCGTTCTCCTCGAAGACGTGGAACATCCCGTTGCGCGCCTTGTTGTGCGCCTGCACGGGGTCGAACTTCATGCTCGAGATCATGGTGATCAGCATGCCGTCATAGCAGGCGCGGGCGGTTTCCGCGTCGATCACGCCCTCCTCGAGCAGCAGGTCGAGCGCCCACAGCCCGAACAGCTCCGCGCGGGTCTCCTCCAGGTAGGAATACTCCTCCTCGAGGTAATCCTTCGGCTGTCCCTCTGCATGGTCGGGGTCCATCATCCCGGTGGTGTGCCCGATCTCGTGCAGGGCGGAGTGGAGCTGGTTGGCGTCGAAGAGGCGCTCGGCGACCCGTTCGTATTCGGCGCGGGTCAGGAATTCCTCGGCGGCGAGGTTCCCCGCGACCCGGTGCACCGCGCGGCCGGTGTTCATGTAGACCATGTTCACCGTGCCGACGTTCTGGATCACCCACTCGTCGTTCGGCAGGCTCTGGGCGATGGTGGTGAACGGGCCGGTGACATAGTCGCCCGACCAGGCGAGGACATCGACGAACTTCAGCTTCGGCAGCCGCTCCGGATCGATCTCTGTTTTCTTGTAGGTCCACGGGGCGGTGGCCTCCCACCGCTGGACCCGCTGCACGAGGGCTTCGAGCAACTCCTCCGCGGCGCGGTTCCGCAGGTACACCCCGGCGGTCGCGGCGCCCCGCGCGTTCTTGAAGTTGTCGAGGTAGACCTCGAGGGCGGTGGAGATGACGATGTCGAGCGGGCTGCCGTGCTTGACCCAGGTGTAGTCCGCGAGGCGGCGCGCCTCCTCGAACCCCGTCTCCAGCTCGACCAGTTTCGCATCCAGGTAGAGGCGGAAGGAGGGATCGCCGGTCAGGTCCCGGGCGGCGCGCAGGTGCTCGATGGCGGGCCGCAGAGCGTTTCGGTAGCGCTCCTCGTTGAGCAGCACCGCGGGCCGGCCGTTCTCGTCGCGGATGACGCTGGAATTGACAAGCCGCGCCGCTTCGCCCAGCGATTGCAGCTCCTCCTCGGTGAAATCCTCCGGGTAGAAGTTCGCCCTGTCGGGTGTCGGGCGGCCCGTGGTCAGCAGGTCGAACAGTTCCTCGAGCAGGGCGGGCGCGCGTCCGCCGGCCTTATTCGCAAGCGCTTCCAGTTCCTCCCGCGGCAGGCGCAGCAGGTGGTTTTTCCGCGGCAATAGGGAGTAGGGGCCGTTCTGCAGGTCGAGCATCGTACGGTAGGCGTCGATCGCCTCCCGGGCCTCACCATCGGCCGCACCGGCGAGTAGGCCGGTCAACTCCTTCAACTTCTCCGTGCGCGGCTCGAACTGGTCGCGGAAGATCGGGTTCATCGCATCGGCGGCGTCCATCAGGTGGCCCGCCACCTGGAGTTCGCTGTCGGACAACCCTGAGACATCGACATCGACGCGGGTCAGCGCCGCCCGTCGCGGCGGCTCATCCTCCTGCTGGTAGGGAACGTACTGGACGGAATCCTGTTCCGGTGACACGGTTGGTCTCCTTCGATTGAGTGTTTTGTTCAGGTCACGGGAAGGTACTCCCGGGCCGGGAGGGGCGCAAACGGGGAGGGTGGGTGGTGGAGCGGGAAGGCTTGGGCCGTACTGTTTCGTACCGTATCGAAGTATCCACGTACACGGGGAGGCTCAGTCGCGGAAACCCTTATTAAACCCGGGGCGAGCCCCGGGCCACACTGCCGGTCACCAGGGCACGGCGGGAAGCAGCGAGTGGAACCTGCGCCAACCTGCCGGTTCAGTCAGGATTCACGTGCCTGCCTGGCGTTGAAAGTACGCATCCGGTTGAGCACCGCCGCCAGTTCCAGGCCCCTGAAGCCGGCGAGGTCCCCCGTCAACCGCGGGTCCAACAGGTCCAGGCCGCCCTCCTCGAGATCGTCCGTCACATGGTCGATGACATCGCGCAGGCGGGTTACGCCATCCATGTATTTCTTCGCGTACCGGATCGCCATTCCGATCGCTTTCGTCTGCGCGGTCTCCTCGAGTTGCTCCACATCCGACAGATCGACCCGGGTCCGGCCGAAGACCAGGTGCCGGGGGTCGGAAGCCGTGATCCGGAAATGGCCGTACTCGTTACGCGGGTCGAGATCGCCGGCGAGGGGGATCCGCGGCTTGGGCGGCTCGAATCGCCTCCCGCCTTCCTGAACCCTGCTCGTCGGCGACTCTTTCGCGATGGCGTGAGCCCGTTGGGTGACATCCTGCGGGACGAACTCGATCAGTTGGATCACGCAGTCCGCGACGCTGAAATAATCCCCCGATCCGCCCATTACCAGGACCGTGGAGATGCCGTGCTCCTCGTAGAGCTGCCGGACCCGGTCGACGAACGCGGTGATGGGTTCGTTTTTCTTCGCGACGAGTTTCTGCATCCGTTCGTCACGGATCATGAAGTTCGCCGCGGAGGTGTCCTCGTCCACCAGGAGGACCCTCGCCCCGGCCTCGATCGCTTCAGCGATGAAAGCGGCTTGCGAGGTGCTGCCGCTGGCGTTTTCCGTCGAGAAGGCGGTGGTCGTCTTCTGCAGCGGGATGTCCTTGATGAAGGCGGAGATGTCGGTGTTGACCACGTTCCTGCCGCTCGAAGCGCGGACTTTCACCGTTTCGGGCAGCGAGACGCAGTACTCCCGGCCGTCGCCGGGAATGTGGTTGTAGATGCCCGATTCCAGCGCCTGCAGGAGCGTCGACTTGCCATGATAGCCGCCCCCGACGATCAGCGTCACCCCCTCGGGAATGCCCATGCCGGTGAGCGTGCCCCCCTCGGGGAGGTCGATGCTCACGCGAAGGCTCTCGGGCGAGCGGAAGGGCACGACGGTGTCCGTCCTCAAGGGTCTCGGATCGACTCCGCTCGCTCTCGGAAGGATCGCCCCGTCGGCGATGAAGGCGACGAGATGAAGCTCGCGGAGTCTCCCTCTCAGGTGGTCGGCCTCTTCCGCTGTCGCCAGGTGGCGGTGGATCGCCTCATGGTCGAGGTGCTCGGCGAGAAGGGAGCGGTGTACGATCTCCGGCAGTTCCTCCAGCAGCATCGTTTCGGCGATACTCGACCGGATCTTCCTGCCCGAGGCCGGCAGGCCGAGGAAGAAGCGGGCCTCGATGAAGCCGGGTTCGACGACGACCGAAGTGCGCGCCAGGATCGACTGCCCCGGCTCGGCGATGCTGATGAGTCCGCTGTTTCCGGTGCCGCGCCTGCCCGCACAAACGGCCAGGCACTGCCGGTGGAACTGCCTTGCGAGGTAATCGCAGAGGGCCGTTTTTCGGACGGGAGAGGCGGTCATCTCGGGTGAAAAACCGGATTCTTCGCGCGGCACCCGGGCGCGGTAGATGCCCGCGATCGGCGGGGCGTAGGGGTCCTTGGGAATGTGATCGATGAGCAGCTCGAAACGGGGGAAAGCGTACTGTCCCACGAGGGATTGATAGGCGCCGTAATCCTTGCCGTCCAGTCCTTTAAGCTGTCGCCGCAATGATTCAGCGGGTCTCATCGCGTGCTCTCCCTTTCCCCGGATCGCCCCGCGTCCCAAGGGTGCCGGGTGATGAAAGCCGGTGCGGTCATCTCTCTGCCGTCCCTTCAGAATAATCGGGTCTCGGCCAGGCGACGGGTGGCCCGGGACTTTTCGCCGGCCGAAGCCGCAGGCGTAGGTGGGCAGTCCCGGGTCTCATATCCCGGTCATCTTTATACCGCCCTTTCAGACGCACCGCGTGTATACTCAGGTCTCGGCCAGGCGATGGGCAGGCGTACGATCGTTTTCAGCTTGTCTGGTGGAACCCGCGCGGGGGTGTTCAGGTAGACCTCGTGTCCCTGCCCACGTACCCGGTATCCGAGTGCATCGGCCCGCTCCCGCAGTTTCGCGTAGGCCGGACCGGCCTGCTCACGGGGGCCGACATGGAGCACCTGGAGCGCGCGTCCCTCACGCCAAGATACACGCTTGACCCGAGGGATGTCCGGCCCCTTCGTGTCCGGCGCCGTTCTTTCGGCGGCTTTCAGATCCGCCTTGGTGACCGCATCCGGAACACGCACCATCACCCGCCAAACCCACTCAGACCTTGGCGTCTCCTTCGGGTCGCACATCCAGCGAAACTCCAGCCTCGAAACCCTGAAATCCAGCCGTCCCGCCTTTTTCAGCCGTCTCCTGACCGCATAGGCAACCGAGAACAACTGTTCAACCATCCGCGCGCAGGTTTCCCCGCCCGGGTCTCCCACGTCGTCCAGGCAGAGAAATGTCCCCCGTTCCGCAATGACTTCCTTGACCTTGCCGGTGGCCGTGTACAGCTCCCTCAGGTTCCTTGTCAGCTCAACCTTCTCCATGGAATCCTCCCGCCCGTTCCGGGCTTGCAATCGCATCAACTATAGTGTATACTACAACTATAGTTTAGGCAGAGTCAAGAGGTTTTACGATGGCCGGCAAGGGCATGACGGTGGAACTTGGCAAAGAGCTGAAAAATGTGCGATTGTCCGGCGGGCTGTCGTTGGCGGCGGTGGCCGGGCCGGCGAAGATTTCGCCCACCTATCTCCAGAAGCTCGAGGCGGGCGTGGTGAACAACCCCTCACCCCGTGTGCTTCAGCGGCTCGCGGGGGTTCTGGGTATTTCCTACCTCAAGCTGATGGAACTCGCCGGGTACCTCGCCGAAGTTCCCGAGAGAACCGGCCGGTCCGGTCGCGGCGGCCGGGCGGGGGGGGAGTCGGTTCTACAGGGGTTGTCGGAGGAGGAGCGGCGGGCCGTGGCAGCGTTCGTCCGTTACCTCA
>CAYOKT010000090.1:1380-6159 GCA_964404605.1 uncultured bacterium | reverse complement strand
CGGGCAGGGAGGCGGACTTATTTCAGCAGGATGACCTTTCGGGTGAGTTCCCGTCCGTTCGCTTCCAGGCGGATGAAGTATTCCCCGGAAGCGAGACCCGACCCGTCAATGGGAATCTCCCCGCTTCCCGCGGGTCGTTCTCCCTGGAGCAGCGTTTTCACCAGCCGTCCCTCGAGGGTGTACATCCTGATCGTGATGCGGCCCGGTCGCGGCAGGGTGTAGCGGATTCGCGCGGCGTCGTTGAAGGGGTTCGGGTAGACATCGAGCAGTGAAAACGTCGTGGGATGGAAGCGGAGCGTGTCGCCCGGGACGGCAAGCTCCTCCAGGTCCACCCAGCAGACACCCATCCCGGTCGAGGCCCACAGTCGCCCGCGATACGGATCATATCGTGTCGTCCAGATACCCCTGACCTGGCGGGGATAGGGAAACTCGATCTGGACGATATCCCAGGACCAGCCCATGTCATCCGAGATCCACAGCGAATTGTAGTATGCTGAAGAGATCACCAGCAGGGTGTCATCCCCGGTGACGGCCGTCATGGATTTGGGTGTCCAATCCTCCAGGATGGGAACGAACCCCCGCTGCTCCCAAGTTCCGTCAGACCAGTGCTGGATGTGTTCTTGATCCAACAGGAACAGGTGCTCGCCGGCCACGATGAACACATCGGACACCTCGAACTGGTCCGGTTGCAGCGGATAGGACAGTTCCTCCCAGGTCCCGTTCTCCTCGTCGAGCCGAAGGACGTCGGTCTGTACCATGATGTAGATCGATTCCTCGTTCGCGCCGTACCCTCGCACGCGATAGTCTTCCGGGAGGGGAAAGAACTGCCAGTGGAGGCCATGATCGCTGGTGAGCGCCACTTCGCGGCGATCCTGTGTATAGGAAAGCCAGAGGAGGCTGTCGCCACGCTCGAATGTATAGAACACTCCCTGAATCAGGCGATCGTAAGGCTCCTCGAAGGCCCAACTTTGGCCGTCGTCCTCGGAGTGTACCGACTGGCAGATGTGCGGCAGCGTGAGATCCCAGAATGAGCTTTTCGTTACATACGTTGCGATTTGATCCTGGTTCTTGTAGAGAATCGGTGCGTTGTTCATGATCGTATCCGGCAGGGAGGGGAGCAGGATTTCCCGCCATTGCTCCCAGGGGGATTCGAGAAGCCAGAGCCGGGTGGAGTAATCTACGTAGGAGATAAACTCCGGAAAGATGAAGAAGCTGCCGTCCCAATGGACGGGCGGCGAGGGAGCCGGGATCCAGTTTCCCCCGTGATCCGAGGAGCGAAAAACGTTGTACGATGTAGAACTCACATGAAGTTCGCCGGAGTAGGGGTTCTGCTTGATGTCCCGGGCGTAATAGTTATTCTCCGGCAAGCCGTTCAGCATCCGTTGGAAAGAATCGCCGTAATCTTCGGAAAAGAAGATACCCCGCCTACCGTCCCCGGTGATGTACAGCCTGCCCGGGATATCCTGATCCTCGATCAGTTTTGACGGATAAAAACTCCGTGGCAAGCCGTCCCCGATCCTCTCCCATGTCTGGCCGTCATCCCGGGATCGCAGGAGGTTTCGTGTAAACCACCCTTCCGGGATCGTATAGTTCACACAGGTGATCAGGTCTCCATTAGAAAGCCTGAGAACATCAGAGAATGCTGCATATTCAATCCCGTAAAGGTCGTAGAGGTCGATGGCCACGTACCATGTCGCACCACCGTCATCGCTGCGTGAAAGGCCGTTGAACGGGTAATCCTCCGTAAAGCTGTATACGTAAATGCTCAACATGAATAAGGTGCTGTCTGAAAGAGGATCTTCATACAAGCCGAATCGCACGTTCGATTCCGTGTAACTGACAAGTCGATCCCAGGTTCGGCCCGCGTCCATCGAGCGGGCAAAGCCGCGCCGGTCACAGAAGTACCAGCGGTCGTGGTCGGTTCGGCTGACGGTGACGTAGGTTTCAACCCCCCCAGTCGGGCCGAGGGGACTGGCAAGCGGCTGCCAGGTGGCGCCGCCGTCCAGGGTGTAGATCGTGCCCGCGTCGTCGAAGGGCAGGACGGCGTTCACGATCACCGTGTCCGCCTGGGGGTCCACGGCTTCTATCGTGAAGGGGAAGAAGGTGTTCTGCGTGTCGCTGACCGGGAGGAAACGGTCGTTGAGCGGTTGCCAGGAAGCGCCGCCATCGGGACTCATCCACAGTCCCGCGCTGTTTGTTCCGACGAAGAGACGGCTGCCGTCCTCACTGGAGGCGAAGCACCTCGCGCTCGCGGTCCCGATGGATTCGAGTTGCCAGGAAGCTTCAAGGCAAGAGGGGGTCAAGTAGAATAGCAGAAACAGGACGACCAGGAGATGCGGGCGTCCTATGTGAAGTCGACGCTGTTGCATGGATGCGTCCTCCGCCGTCTCATGAGCAGTTCAACCCATGCGTCGATTCCCGCGGAGGGAAAAGCGATGCGGGCGGTTGCTTCGTGCAAGGCCGTTCGGGCGGCCGGAGGAGATGCGCAGTTCGCCGGACGTGAATGATGTCCATGGCCGGTATTTGACCGACGATACAACGCCAGCGTATCACGGCGCCCGAAAAGAGCTGTTGTCCTCCCTTTCGCGGTTGTAAAAACTTCCATCTTTCACGATAGATAGCAGAGAGCTGCACAGATGTCAAGGTTTGGGTGGAGGGAAGAGTGCGGATTCGCCTCGGGTTTTTCTCGCCCGGGATGGAAGGGGGGAGGCGGCTTCAAGCCGCCTCCGCGATTTCCTGTATTTTCCGGCATCACCCGTAGGTTTCGAGCATCCCATCAGGTAGGATCATGGGCCGGAGTGATCCTCTTGTATGAACGACCGCCGGCGTGCCATGGCAGCATACCGGGAAGAACGGGCAATACGCAAGGAAGGTGAGAGGGTGTTGCAGATTACGATCGTGGCCGCGATCATTTTCGTGCTGGCGATCATCATGACCATGACCGGCCGGGGGGGCGGGAACTTTTACGTCCTCACCCTCGCCCTGGCCGGTATTCCCATGCACGAGGCCGCGACGACCGGCCAATTCGTGCTGTTCACCACCGCGCTTGCCGCGACCTTGATTTTCCACAAGCACAAGGCGCTCTCCTGGCCGCTCGCCGTGTTCATCGGCGTGATCACGGCCGGCATGGCGTTCTTCGGCGGGTTCCTCGCCCATCATTTCTCCGGGGTGCAATTGAAGCTCGTTTATTCGCTTCTGCTGGTTGTCGCCGGGATCATGATGCTCTTTCCGTTCCGGCAGCGAGACGGGAAACCGGATGGGCGTATCGGTTATTGGAACCTGAAGGCGGGCGAAGAACTCTATATCATCAACCTGTGGCTCGTCGTTCCCGTCGCGGCGGCGACCGGATTTTTCGCCGGGATGGTCGGCGTGTCGGGTGGTTCGTTCCTCGTTCCCCTGATGGTCCTCGCCTGCGGTTTGCCCATGCATATCGCCGTTGGAACGGCAACGGTCATGGTCGCCTCTACCGCGTTCGCCGGGTTCATGGGCCACGCTCTCCATGGCAGTTTCAACCCGGTGTGGGCGATTCCGATCGCGGCCGCAACCATCGTCGGAGGCACTCTCGGAGGGCGGATCGCCCTCAAGACCAAACCTGCCTACCTGAAAACCCTATTCGCCGTGACCACCCTTGCGGCGGCCGTGGTCATGATCGTCAATGCAGCGGTCGCAAAGCCGTAGTGTAGTATTCCAGGGGGACTATCTCCTCTCCTGTCAGCCTCCGCCTGATCTCGCCACCGTGGCCATCCTCCACGTATCTTTGGACCTGACCTTTCCGAATGAAGGGGAGAACCATGAGCTTTCCCGTCGATCGGCCGCGGCGGTTGCGCCGCACGCCCGCCCTGCGCCGCCTCGTCCGTGAAACACGCCTGGTCGTGGATGACCTCGTCCAGCCGCTGTTCGTCGTCCCGGGCACGGGGGTGCGCGAGGAGATCGCCAGCATGCCCGGCCAGTACCACCTCTCGGTGGACCTCGCCGCCGGGGAGGCCGCCCGCCTGGCAGAGCTGGGCGTTCCGGCGGTGCTCCTCTTCGGCATCCCCTCCTACAAGGACGAGATGGGCAGCGCGGCCTATGACGATGAGGCGGAGGTGCAGCGGGCCGTCCGCGCGATCAAGTCCGTTGCGCCGGACCTGGCGGTGATCACCGATGTCTGCCTCTGCGAGTACACCAGCCACGGCCATTGCGGGGTGATCCACGACGGCGAAGTGGACAACGATGCCACCCTCGAGCTGCTCGCGCGTGTCGCCGTCAGCCACGCCCGCGCGGGCGCGGACATCGTCGCCCCCTCGGACATGATGGACGGCCGCATCGGCGCGGTCCGGGAGGGGCTGGACGCCGAGGGATTCACCCGGACCGCCATCCTCTCCTACGCGGTGAAGTACGCCAGCGCCTTCTACGGCCCCTTCCGCGACGCCGCCGGGTCGGCGCCCCAGTTCGGGGACCGCCGCGGGTACCAGATGGACCCCGCCAACGGCGAGGAGGCCCTGCGCGAGGCCGCCCTGGACCTCGAGGAGGGCGCGGACATGATCATGGTCAAGCCGGGGATGCCCTGCCTCGATGTCCTCGCGGCGGTGAAGGCCACGTTCGCCCGGGTCACCGCGGCCTACCAGGTGTCCGGCGAGTACGCGATGCTCGAAGCCGCGGCACGCCAGGGCTGGCTCGACCGGAAGCGAAGCGTGCTCGAGGCGCTGACCGCGCTCAAGCGCGCCGGCGCCGATTTCATCCTGACCTACTACGCCGGCGAGGTCGCCGGCTGGCTCCGGGAAGGCGGGGTGGAGTGAA
>CAYOKT010000090.1:0-1280 GCA_964404605.1 uncultured bacterium | reverse complement strand
ACGGGATGAAACGGGAACGATCCGAGGCGCTGTTCGAGCGGGCGAAAAGGGCGCTGCCGGGCGGGGTGGACTCGCCGGTGCGCGCCTTCCGCGCGGTGGGCGGGTCGCCGCTCTTCATCGAGTCGGCCTCCGGCTGCCGGCTGCGGGATGTGGACGGCGTCGAGTTCATCGACTACATCGGCTCCTGGGGGCCGATGATCCTCGGTCATGCTCACCCGGAGGTGACCGCGGCCTTGCAGCGGGCGGTGGAGCGGGGGACGAGCTACGGCTCCCCCTGCCCGGCGGAGGTCGAGCTGGCCGAGGAGATCCTC
This sequence comes from uncultured bacterium, assembly GCA_964404605.1. Lineage (GTDB taxonomy): Bacteria > Electryoneota > Electryoneia > Electryoneales > Electryoneaceae > CAYOKT01. The sequence continues at coordinate 969 of CAYOKT010000090.1, read as the reverse complement.
CGCCGCGTGCCGGGCGTGGAGCGCATCCGTTTCGTCAACTCCGGCACCGAGGCGACCATGTCCGCCGTCCGCCTCGCCCGCGCGGCCACCGGGCGGCCGGTGATCATCAAGTTCGCCGGGTGCTACCACGGCCACGCCGACCCCTTCCTGATCCGCGCGGGGTCGGGTGTCGCCACCCTCGGCCTGCCCGACAGCCCCGGGGTGACCGGGGGCGCGGCCCGCGACACCCGCGTCGCCCGGTACAATGACCTCGAGTCGGTGCGGAACCTCTTCGCGGAGGAGGGAGAGCGTGTCGCGGCGGTCATCGTCGAGCCGGTGGCGGGGAACATGGGCGTCGTCCCGCCCGCCGAGGGTTTCCTCGCGGGACTGCGTGCCCTCTGTGATGAGAACGGTGCCCTCCTCATCTTTGACGAGGTGATGACCGGGTTCCGGGTCCACCCCGGCGGTGCGCAGGAACTCTACGGGGTCCGCCCCGACCTCTCCACCTTCGGCAAGGTGATCGGCGGCGGGTTGCCGGTCGGGGCGTTCGGGGGGCATGGGGAGCTGATGGCGATGATCGCGCCCGAAGGGCCGGTGTACCAGGCCGGCACCCTCAGCGGCAATCCGCTGGCGATGACCGCCGGGCTGGAGACCCTGCGGCGGCTGGACGAATCGGTGTACACTGCCCTCGAAACGGTTTCCGGGAGGCTGGCCGCCGGGCTGGAAGGGGCTCTCTCAGAGGCGGGTGTACCGGGGGTCGTGCAGCGGGTCGGCTCGATGATGACCCTGTTTTTCGCCCAGGGGCCGGTGCGGGACTTCGAGGACGCCGCCGCCGCGGACCATAAGCGCTTCGCGGCCTTCTTCCGCGGGATGCTGGAGCGTGGCGTCCACCTGCCGCCGAGCGGCTACGAGGCGTGGTTCCTCTCCGCCGCCCATGACAGCGAGGCCATCGACCGCACCCTCGAGGCCGCCCGGGAGGCGCTCCGGGCG
>CAYOKT010000089.1:0-11738 GCA_964404605.1 uncultured bacterium | reverse complement strand
CGCAGGGGAGTCCGCCAGATACCGCGCCTTCAGGGGCTCACCGGCTCAACGCGTTCCTGGAAACGGAAGCCGTGTTCCTCCAGCTTTCTCAGAACCGGTTCATAGATCGTGGGGTGAATCGGGATGTGCGAGCCGGTGAGCGGCAGTTGCCCGCTGAGGATCATCTCCACGGCGATCGCCGCCGGCAGGCCGACCGTCTTCGCCATCGCGGTGACCCCTCCTCGCTCCCCGTACTCGACGAACGTCGACACCACCCGTTCCTGCCGTCCACCCTCCTCCGGGTACCGGGCGAGGAGGTCGTGCACGAGGATCACCATGTCGCGTGAGTTCTCGTCCATCTTCAGTTTGCGGCGGATCAAGCTGATCATCACGTCGGTCGCGGTTCCGCTCTCGAGATCCACCGGCTGGTCCGAGAAGAGACCGAGCCACTTGAGGTTTTCCATGATGACCCCGGTGGGGCTGATGTCGAGGTAGGCGGCGACACGCTGTTCGAGGGAGGAGCCGTTCACCTGTTTCGGCAGGAACATCTCGACGAACTCGCGGTAGGTCAGCTCCCGCAGGTCCGGGATGCGGATCACCTCGTTGGCCAGTCCGAGGCGGATGATACGCGACCAGGTCTCGCTCCACCCGGGATAGCGCAGGGTGCCGCGGATCATCGTCTCGGCGTGCTTCAGCCCGAACTGCTGCTTGTAGGAGAGGGAATCCCGGTTGGGATAGGCTTCGAGGGTGCCGATGCCCTCCACCTCCACCGGCCAGGTGAAGTCGAAGATGCGGTGGTAGGGGATCACCTTGATCCGCCCCTCCTCGAGGAACTGCGCGCCCCCGATGCCCGACATGACGATGTTTCGCGGGTTCCAGGTGATGAAATAGTGCAGCGGGTTGTTGAGGGAATCGGGGGCCGGAAGGCCGCTGCCGTAGGAGAGGAACCTCGTGATCACCCCGCCCCGCGACCGCACGCGCTCGATGGTGGACATCGCCGTCATGTGGTCGATCCCGGGGTCGAGACCCATCTCGTTCAGCAGGATCACGCCCTTCCGCCTCGCATCCTCGTCGAGGTCGCGGATATCCTGGTCGCGGTAGGAGACCGAGACCATGTGGGCGCCGTGCCGGACGCATTCCCACGCCACGGAGTGCATGAAGCGCGGTGCGAGCAGGTAGACGACGAGGTCCGTCTGCTCCACCAGGGCTGTCAACTGCTCCGGGTGGGTGACATCGAACCGGACCGCCTCTCCCCGGGGGTGATCGCCGACCTGCCGGCGCGCGGGGGACTCATCCAGGTCACCAACCGTGATCCGCCAGTCGTGCACGGCGGCCTTGTCCAGCAGGTAACGAATCAGGAAGGGGGAGCTCTGTCCCGCGCCGAGGACCAGTATGCGTTTCATGCGGGTTACCCTTTTGTTTGTCCGGCCGGCTCGACATCGCTCCGGATGGAGGGAAAAGTAAAGGAGGAGAGCCGCGTGTCAAAGCGGCGTCTCCTCCCGGCGTGCTGCCTCCTTCCCCGGACGGGGCAAGTGGACCGGTTCAGGTGAATCGGTCCACGATTCGGCGATCGGTTCGCCGAAGCTCTCGCGGAAAGCGATCTCCTCGAAGGGCAGACGCATAACCCGCTCGGGCATCGGTTTCGCTTCGTAGCCGATGGTCAGCAGCATGACCGGCAGGTAGTTCTCCGGGATCTCGAAGCTCCTCATCACCTCGTCCGGGCGGAACCCGATCACCGCCGCCGTCGACAGCCCGCGCTCCACCGCGGCGAGCATCATCATCCCCACCATGATCGAGGTGCTGCGGATCGCCTCGTCCCGCTGCACGGTCGGATTGGTCCCGTAAAACCGTTCCGAGACGATCTTCAGGTGCTTGTCGTCCGGGTAGTACCCCTTGGCGATCCAGTCCCCGGCGAACCGTTCGACATCTTCGTGGGCGTCGATCTTCCCGAGGACGATCAGCACCGCCGAGGCGTCGAGGAGGTGCTTCTGGTTCAGGGAGGCCGCGTGCAGTTTCCGCTTTCCCTCCTCGCTCTTCACGATGATGAAGCGCCAGTGGTTGAGGTTGAAGGAGGAAGGGGCGAGGCGGGAGATCTCGATCAGCTCTCGCAGCTGATCGTCCCGGACTTCCCGGGTCGGGTCGTAGAAATGAACGCTGCGGCGCTGGTGGATGGCTTCCGATACAGTCATCGAAGTCTCCGGGTTTCGTGGACCCGAAAAGTAGCCGGGGGTTCCTTCCTCCGGCAAGGCGCGGCGCCGGCTTCAGGAGGCGGGCCGGCTCCCCGCCGGTCCGGGTGGGCCGGGTCCGCCCGGGTGGCTGCCGGGCAGGCGCAGGCGGCCGGTGGCGAGCGCCACCCCGGCGAGGACGATGATCCCGCCGAGAATCAGCGGGGCATCGAGCGGTTCGTTCAGCAGGAACCGGCCGGCGACCGCGGCGATGAGCGGCACGAGGTAGATGAACGCGCCCGCCTTCGCCGCCTCCATGCGCTTGAGCACCGTCGCCCAACCGGTGAACCCGAAGAGCGTGCAGGCGAGGGTGAGGAACAGCACGGCGCCGACCACGACCGGCGGCGCCGCGGTGACCGTGTCGACCAGGTCACGACGGACGAAGATGAGAAGCGGTAGGGTGCCGAGGCTCATCGCCAGGGCGATCGGGGTCAGGGCGCCCATCGAGGGCGTGTAGCGCCGAAGACCCGCGCTGAACACTCCCCAGCTCACCGGGGCGCCGAGGGTGATCAGCACCCCGAGCGCTGTCAATCGGCGCGACTCGACCGGCTGATGGCGCGCCAGTACGACCACGGCGATCCCGGCCAGCGCGATCAGCAGCCCCGCCCAGGTCCGCAGGGGAGGGCGCTCCCCGAGCCAGAACGCCGCGACGAGCGCGATCGCCGCCGGGTTGAGCGCGATGACCAGCGCCGCCAGCGAAGCGGGTATCATCGTCTGTCCGGTGTTCAGCGCGATGTTGTAGAACGCTACGCCGAACAGACCGACCACCATGAACCGCGCCCAATCCGCCGGCGTAAGACGGGTCGATTCCACCTTCAACCCGGCCAATGCGAGGGGGAGGAACACGACCAGTGTCGGCAGGAAACGCAGGAGCACGAGCTGGCCGGGGCTCATCGCCCGCAGGGCCACCTCGATGGCGATAAAGGAAAACCCCCACGTTCCTACCACGCCGAGCGCGAGAAGGATGGTGGGGGTAAGTGATCCACGTTGCGTGGTCCTCAGGCGAGCACCTTCTCGATCATCTGGGTCAGCATCGGCTTGGGAACGAACCCGATGACACGGTCCGCCTCGGCGCCGTCCTTGAAGAGGATCAGCGTCGGAATGCCCTGGATGCCGAGGGCGGCGGCGCGCGCCTGGTTCTCATCCGTGTTCATCTTCGCGACTCTCACCTTCCCGGCGTAATCCCGCGCGATCTCCTCGACCATCGGGGCGATCATCCGGCAGGGAGCGCACCAGGGCGCCCAGAAATCCACGAGGACCGGCGTGTCCGACTTGAGCACCTCCTCCTCGAAGGAGCTGTCGGAAATGTGCACCGGGTTGTGATTCTCATCCATGGGAAACTCCGTTTCTGCTGCTGTTTTTCTCCATCGGCGACGATCAATATAGACAATTTCGCCTCCGCGCACACCCCTCCCGGGGGGCTCCCGGCGACATCTCAAGCGGGCTGTCGTGCCGCACGAATCTCTGCCTCATGCGACGTGAAAAGTCCCCTCGTCCGGAGGCTGCCGTCTCACGGCACACGTCCGGCGCGGCATCCGGTTCCCGCCTTCGAGGGCTCCCCGGGAGAACCGCACCCCCTCGGCAGGGGATTCCGTGCCTCCCGGCCTCTTCTCCTCGCTGACCGCCGGAATCGGGCTTTCGCGGGCGCAGAGCGCCGCCAGCCCCCCGGTGATGCCGCCCTGCGTACAGGCGTCGTGGAACCCGGCGATCAGGGCCCGCCTCTCCCCTCGAACGGGCTCGGTTGGGAATAATTCGGAAGTCCTGACTCTGGGTGGCCGGAAAGTACTCCCGCGAACCGGTGAGTCAAGCGCGCTTGACCCCGCCCGCGCAGGGGGCTACTTTGCGGATTCCCACGCTGGAGTCTACCCGATGGCGACGATCAAACCTCGTAATTTCAAGGGGACACGAGATTTCATCCCGAGCGAGATGATCCCGCGGGAGCGGATGATCACGAGGATGAAAAACACCTTCCGGCGCTATGGGTTCAGCCCGCTGGAGACCCCCGCCCTCGAGATGCTGGACGTGCTCACCGGCAAGTACGGCGAAGAGGGCGAAAAGCTGATCTACAAGCTGGATTACAAGAACGACCGCCCGCACGAGCGGGTCGCCCTTCGCTATGACCTCACGGTACCGCTCGCCCGTGTGATCGCCACCCACCCCGAGTGGCCGCTGCCGTTCCGCCGCTACCAGATCCAGCCGGTCTGGCGGGCGGACCAGCCCCAGCTCCGCCAGGGGCGTTTCCGCGAGTTCTACCAGTGCGATGTCGACACGGTCGGGGCGGCGGAGGGTCTCGCCGATGCGGAGATCCTCGCACTCACCGTGGAGATGCTCCGGGATCTCGGTTTCGAGGGCGAGGGCCGCCGTGCCATCATCCTGCTCAACCACCGCCGTATCCTCGAGGCGCTCTGCCTGCACGCGGGGCGTCCGTCCGCTGACCTGCCGGCGTTCTGCCGCGCTCTCGACAAGCTGGACAAGATCGGCCGCGAGGGGGTGCGCGAGGAGCTGGGCAAGGTGGGGGTCACGAGTGAGGGCCTGGCCCGGCTGGATGAGGTGTTCTCACTGCAGGGTGAGCCATCGGTGGTTCTTGACGCCCTCGAGGGCCTTCTTCCGCTCGATGGTTCCGAGGCGGCCCGTGAGGGTATCGACGGGTTGCGGACGATCCTCCGGTATCTCGATGACCTCGGGGTTCCGCCCGGTTCGATCGAGGTGAACCCCAACCTCGCGCGCGGCCTGGACTATTACACCGGCGCGGTGTTCGAGACGCTGCTGCCCGAGCATCCCCACATCGGCAGTCTCACCGGCGGCGGCCGTTACGATGAGCTGATCGGCCTCTACAGCGGCCGTGACCTGCCCGCCGTGGGGACGACCATCGGCCTCGACCGCATCTACGCCGCGATGCAACAACTCGGGATGCTCGAAGAAGAGGGGGCGGCTGTCTCGAGGGTCCTGCTGGCGGCGTACAGCGAGTCGGAGATGCCGGCGGTGCTGCGGGCGGCGGGGGAGTTCCGGCGGGCCGGCGTACCATGCGAGGTGTTCCCGACGACCGGGAAGCTGAAGAAACCCTTCAGCTACGCCGACAAGCTGTCCATCCCCTTCGTCGCGGTCATCGGCCCGGACGAGGCGGCCGACCCCGAGGCGCTCAAGGTGTCGCTGAAGGAGCTGAGCAGCGGAGAACAGGCGACTGTTCCCCTCGACGAGGCCGTGCGCAGGGTCCGTCATGCCGTCACGCGGTAGACCGCAGGGGGAGTCGCCCGGAAGCACCGCCCGGGGAGAGGCGGGGAAGGGGGAGCTCGACAGGTGATGCGGCGGGTGCTGGTACTCGGCGGGACGGGGTTCATCGGGCATCACATCGCCCGTGAGCTGCTCACCCGGGGCCGCGAGGTCCGCGTGCTCGCCCGGCCTTCCTCCGACCGCTCCCTCTTGCAGGGTTTGACGGTCGAGATCGTCGAGGGGGACTTCACCCGTCCCGGCGACCTCGAGCGGGCGCTCGAGGGGTGCGGCGCCTGTGTCCATGCCGCCGCGTACTATCCCACCTATTCCCTCGACCGTTTCGCTTCCCTGCGCCGGGGTCTCGGCGAAGTCGCCCGGCTGCACGAGGCGTTGAGGAGCAGCGGCACCCGGCGCCTGGTCTTCCTCTCCAGTCCGACCGCCGTCGGGCGCTACCCGGACAGCCGCCCCGAGGACGAGAACGCCCCCTATCCGGCCGAACGCGACCGCAGCGCCTACTGCCTCGTCAAACGGGCGATGCAGCAGGCCGTGCTCGCGCGGGCACGGGAGTTCGACACGGTGGTCGTCGCGCCGACGGGGGTTTTCGGCGAGGGGGACCGGAAGCCGACCACCGGGCGGCTGGTGATCGACGTCGCTCGTGGACGGGTTCCGGTCGCGCTGGCGGGACGGATGAACGCGGTGGATGTCCGGGCGGTGGCCGCCGGGGTCGCCACCGCTCTCGAGGCGGGCCGCACCGGGCGCCTGTACGTCCTCGGCGGGGAAAACCTGACCCTGCGTGAACTGATCGTGAAGATCGCCTTCGCCGCCCGCGTGAAGGCCCCGACACGGGAGCTGCCTCCGAAATTGCTCCTGCCCCTCGCGGCGCTGAGCGAACTCGGCGGGAGTGTCGCCGGGCTCACCCGCCCCCCGCTGCCCCTGCTCGGACTGCACTTCGCGATGTACGGTGAATACGTGGGCAGTGACATCGCCGGGGAGGAGCTGGGGTACCGGCCCCAGCCGGTGGACGACGCCCTCAGCCGCGCGGTCGCCTGGTACCGCGCGCATGGGTACCTGTGAGGTTGGCTGGGCAGCCCGGGAATGCTTCGGCGGGTGCTGAGGCGATCAATGCGGAGAGTCGCTCCCGGGTTGCGAAAACTTCAGTTCCTACCCTCTAAGCGAATAGATTTGTCACTCTGACCCGTCCCGATTCTTCGGGACGAGGGAAGAGTCTCGAAACACTACACTTCCTCTGGATATAAAACAATTCGTTTCGAGATCCTTCACTTTCGTTCAGGATGACAATACTAAGTTGTCAGGTAGTCCGGGAACGCCGTGCCATGCCATAGCCAATGGCGAAGGCGGGAGCCGCCTTCGCGCCGCTTCGGCGTGCCGGGCTGCATCCCGGGGAATCAAGGTGTCGTACCGCATGCAGCTCAAGCAGCGCGTTCTCGATCAGGAAGTTATTTCTTAGCACTGGTATAGAGCGTCATCCTGAATGGAATGAAGCTCTATAACGAAACGCTAAGGAACCGGCGCGTTTGAGATTCTTCCCCGCGGTCAGAATGACAATTTTACGCGGCTTGGAACTTTCCATGTGTCATGAAAAGTAACCCGGGGTCGCTGACCCCGGGGCTCCTATATCCCGGGGAACAGGCGTGTGGTATCGTGTTGCAAGGGCACGGCGCGCCGTGCCCTTACGACGTCAGGAATCAACCCGGAGGCGCCGTGCCGCGGCGAGCGACCCTGGGCTGCGGATGCTTCCTGCAGCACACTCCTGACCGGTCACGGATGACACTCCAGGCGCATCGGCGGCTCACTTTCATCGGTAGAGGAGAGGATCGGGGGGAATCAGCGACTACTTCAGGCCGATCTGTTCCTTCGCGCCGGGGGCGAATTCGTTGAGGAAGCGGATGATGACGCGCCGGTTTCGCGCCCGCGCTTCCGGGGTGCTGTTGCCGAGCTCGGGGTCGAAGGGCTTCGCATCCGCGAAGCCGACGATGCGGAAGCGCGTGCGGGGCAGACCATGCTTGAGCTCCATGTAGCGCACAACCGCCGCCGCGCGCGCGCCGCTCAGTTCCCAGTTGGAGGGGAACTGCGGGGTGTGGATCGGCACGTTGTCGGTATGCCCTTCCACGGCGACGAGGTAGGGTGTCTTCGTGATCTGCCAGGCGACTTCATCGAGGAAGGGATAGGTCTTGGGGTAGAGGGTTGCTTCGCCGGAGGGGAAGAAGGACTCCCCCTTCATCATCAGTTGCACGCCGTTCCGGTCACGGTTGACCTGCACGACCTCTTCGAGGTTCAGGTCCTTCACGCTTTGCAGCATCTCTTCTTCGATTTCGCGCAGGGTGGGGACATTTTCCTGCGCTCCGCTGACGGCGTTCCGCAGTGACTGTGTAACCTGCTGCATCTTTACCGGGTCGACCTCGCTGATCGAGACGATGAGCACGAAGAAGACGAGCAACAGGGTCATCATGTCCCCGTAGCTCATCATCCATGAATCCTGGTCGCCTTTCTTGTCCTCGGTGTCGGTCCGGCGGTAAGGATTCCAGGTCGGCTCTCTGTCAGGCATGCTTCAATGACCGGTTAGAGGGGCTTCACCCGGGTGTCGATCAATAATCCGCCAGGTGGCGCGCACGCTTCCGCTCTGAGGGCGGCAGGTAACTGTTCAGGTAGTCCTCGACCTTCCGCGGATGCCACTGCTCGCGGATCATCCGGATGGAGTCGGAGATCATCCGCATCAGGGCGACCTCCTCGTCCGTGCGCTTCTCCATCTTCACCGCCCAGGGGATGAAGACAAGGTACGCAAGGATGAGACCGTAAAAGGTCGTCACCAGTGCGACGGCCATGTCGCCCCCGATATGCGAGATGGCATCGCCCTCGAAACTCAACCGCGACAGCATGTTGATCAGCCCGATCAGCGTTCCGGTCATCCCGAAGGCGGGGCAGAAGCGGGCGATCGTGCGGATCACCTCCGCGTCCGCGCGCTCCTTGCTCAGGCGGAATTCGATGCGCTGCCCGAGGATCTCCTCGATCTCCTCAAGGGCGTAATTGTCCGCGAGCATCTGGATGCCGTCGCGCAGGAAGGGGTTCCTGATCGATCGCACGGCCTTTTCCAGTTCGACGTTTCCTTCGGTGGCGCGGGTAGCCAGCCGGACGATAGCCCGCTTCTGCGCCGCGAAGTCGGGGGGTTGGCGGGTGAGGACGACCATCATGCTGCGCATCACCGCGGCGAGGGTGTCGCTCTGGAAGGCGATCATGCTCGCGGATATCGCCCCACCGAGAACGATCATCATCGAGGGGAGGCTGATGAATATCCCCCATGTCTCCGGGACCGGCATGATGTCGATCTCTTCTACGCCCATGTAGATCGCCCCGCCGATCAACAGGGCGCCGATGAAGGCGCCGAACACGCTGACGATATTCATGGATCCCGCTCCCAACTGATATTTGGCCCAAGGTACCGAGGACGTAATCGCGCGTGCAAGCTGACAGACGGTCGGATACAAGGTTGATACAGTCTCGCAGTCCCTTGTTCCCCGGCATGGCCTCGGTTAAGTTTCCCCTCCCGAGGTGAGGAAACCGTCCGGCGTTCACCCCGGAAAAACCGGTCCGGATGGGAACAGATTAGCAGAGAGCAGAGGCGATGAATACCACGAAACAGGATCCGTTCGGAGTCAAGACGTCGCTGGAAACCCGCGAAGGCAATTTGACCTACTGGCGGCTTGCGGGACTGGCCGAACAAGGCATCGGCCATGTGGACCGCCTGCCGTATTCGTTGCGGGTGTTGCTGGAATCGGTGCTGCGGAATGTCGACGGCGAGGTGTTCACGCCCGATCATGTCGAAGCGCTGGCTTCCTGGGTTCCGAAAGAGGAGATCCGCCGCGAACTGCCCTTCATGCCGGCGCGGGTGATCCTCCAGGACTTCACCGGGGTTCCGGCGGTCGTCGATCTCGCAGCCATGCGCTCTGCCATGAAACGCCTCGGGGGCGACCCGACGAAGATCAACCCGGAAGTCCCGGCGGACCTGGTCATCGACCACTCCGTGCAGGTGGACGCCTTCGGCAGCCCGGAGGCGCTCGCGATCAACGCGAAGAGAGAGTTCGAGCGCAACCGTGAGCGGTACGAGTTCCTCCGCTGGGGCGCCAAGGCATTCGACAACTTCCGCGTCGTCCCGCCCGCCACCGGGATCGTGCACCAGGTGAACCTCGAGTACCTCGCCCAGGTGGTCTTCTCGCGGGACCGTGACGGCGAGAGGATCGCCCTGCCGGACTCCCTCGTCGGCACCGACAGCCACACGACGATGATCAACGGCCTCGGCGTCCTCGGCTGGGGTGTCGGCGGGATCGAGGCGGAGGCGGTGGTCCTCGGCCGGCCGATCTTCATGCTGACACCGGATGTGATCGGTGTGCGCCTGGTGGGAAAGCTGCCGGAAGGCGCCACCGCCACGGACCTCGTCCTCACCGTCACCGAGATGCTGCGGAAGTATGGCGTCGTCGGGAAATTCGTCGAGTACTTCGGACCCGGCCTCGCCTCTCTCACCCTGCCCGACCGCGCGACCCTCGCGAACATGTCGCCGGAATATGGCGCGACGATGGGCTTCTTCCCGGTGGACGAGGAGACCCTCGCCTACCTGCGCTTCACCGGCCGCAGCGAGGAGACCGTGGACCGTGTCGAGCGCTACTGCAAGGAAAACATGCTCTTCCGCACCGAGGCGGAGGCCGATATCGAGTACACGGATGTTCTCGAGATGGACCTCTCGACGGTGGAGGTGAGCCTCGCCGGGCCGAAACGCCCCCAAGACCGCGTGCCCCTCGCGAAGATGAAGGAGAACTTCCGCGGGACCCTCACCCGCTCGGTGAAGCAATTCGGGTTCGACCTGCCGGCGGAGAAGCTCGACGCCGGGGGAACGTATCGCCACAATGAGCACGAGGAGACCCTCCGGCACGGGGCGGTGGTCATCGCGGCGATCACGAGTTGCACCAACACCTCGAACCCCTCGGTGCTCATCGGCGCCGGCCTGCTCGCCCGCAAGGCGTTGAAGGCGGGGTTGAAGGCGAAGCCCTGGGTGAAGACCAGCCTCGCGCCCGGCTCGAAGGTGGTCACCGAGTATCTCCAGCGCTCCGGGCTGCTGGCCGACCTCGAGGCGCTGGGCTACAATGTCGTCGGCTATGGCTGCACCACCTGCATCGGGAACAGCGGCCCGCTGCCGGAAGAGGTGGTCCGTGCCGTCGAGGAGGGCGACCTGGTCGCCGCGGCGGTTCTCTCCGGGAACCGCAACTTCGAGGGCCGCATCAACCCGTATACCCGCGCGAACTTCCTCGCCAGCCCGCCGCTGGTCGTCGCCTACGCCCTCGCCGGGACGGTGGACATCGACCTCTCCAGCGAGCCCATCGGCGAGGGGGTGGACGGCCCGGTGTACCTGAGGGACATCTGGCCGGGCAGCGAAGAGATCCGGCAGGCCCTGCACGATTTCCTCGAACCCGGGATGTTCCGGGAGCAGTACGCCGACGTGTGGGACAGCAACGAGATGTGGAACGGCATCAAGGTGACGGGCGAGGAGCTGTACGGCTGGAACGAAGAATCGACCTACATCCAGCACCCGCCGTTCTTCACCGAGATGACGCCGGAGGTCCCCTCGGTCGCGCCGATCAGCGGCGCCCGCTGTCTCGCTCTGCTCGGCGACATGGTGACCACCGACCACATCAGCCCCGCCGGGGCGATCCCGCGCAACGGGCCCGCGGGGCGGTACCTGATCAGCCTCGGGGTCGACCCGAAGAACTTCAACAGCTTCGGCAGCCGCCGGGGCAACGACCGGGTGATGGTCCGCGGCACCTTCGCCAACATCCGCTTGAAGAACTTCCTCGTCCCCGGCGTCGAGGGCGGGGTGACCATTCACGTTCCCACCGGCGAACAGATGACCATCTACGACGCCGCCATGCGCTACAAGGAAGAGGGGGTCCCGCTGGTCGTCTTCGCGGGGAAGGACTACGGCACCGGGTCCAGCCGCGACTGGGCGGCGAAGGGAACCTTCATGCTCGGTGTCCGCGCGGTGATCGCGGAGAGCTTCGAACGGATCCACCGCTCGAACCTCGTCTTCATGGGCGTGCTGCCGCTCCAGTTCCGTGAGGGCGACAGCGCCGCGAGCCTCGGCATCACCGGGAGGGAGGTGTACCACATCCACGGCCTGCATGACGACCTGAAACCGCGGCAGGAACTCGAGCTGGTGATCGAGAGCGACGGCGAGACCCGCTCCGTCCCCGTCATCGCCCGGATCGACACCCCGGTCGAGGTCGAGTACTACCGCAACGGCGGCATCCTCCACACCGT
>CAYOKT010000088.1:10134-11761 GCA_964404605.1 uncultured bacterium | reverse complement strand
GTAACACCACCGCCGCCATGCCGTTCGAGCGCGGCATCTTCTGCAACCGCACCCTGAACCTCCGCTCCATCCGCGCCATCGGGTACGACATGGACTACACCCTCGTCCACTACCGCGTGGACGAGTGGGAGGGGATGTCCTACCATCACCTGAAGGAGAAGCTGCTCGCCGAAGGGTGGCCGGTCGAGGAGCTGGAGTTCGATCCGCAGCTCGTGATGCGCGGGCTGATCATCGACCGCGAGCTGGGGAACCTGGTCAAGGCGAACCGTTTCGGGTACATCAAGCGCGCCTGCCACGGCACCCGTCCGGTGCCTTTCGAGGAGCAGCGCCGCCAGTACGCCCGCACACTGATCGACCTGCACGAGGACCGCTGGGTGTTCCTCAACACCCTCTTCTCCCTCTCCGAGGGGAGCATGTACGCCCAGCTCGTGGACCTGCTGGACCAGCGCCGCCTCCCCGCCGGGCTGGGGTACGCCGAGCTGCAGAGCGTCGTCCGCCGCTCCATCGACCTCGCGCACATGGAGGGGCAATTGAAGGCGAACATCCTCGCCGATCCCGGGCGTTTCATCACCCCGGACCCGGAGACGCCCCTCGCGCTGCTCGACCAGAAGCACGCCGGCCGGAAGCTGATGCTGATCACCAACTCGGACTGGCCCTACACCCAGGCGGTGATGAGCTACAGCTTCGACCCGCACCTCGGCGGAGGGATGACCTGGCGCGACCTGTTCGACCTGGTGATCTGCTCGGCGGGCAAGCCGGGGTTCTTCGCGCGGGAGACCCCGGCCTACGAGGTGGTTAACCCCGAGGGGTTGCTGCGGCCCGTGGTCGGACCCCTGAAAGCCGGGTCGGTCTATGTCGGCGGGCATGCGGGACTGGTCGAGGAGCTCTTCGGCCTCTCCGGTGAGCAGATCCTCTACGTGGGCGACCACATGTACTCCGATGTCCACGTCTCCAAGGAGATGCTCCGCTGGCGCACCGCGCTGGTGCTCCGCGAGCTGGAGGGTGAACTGAAGGCGCTGCGGGAGTTTCGCGCCACCCAGCAGGAGCTGGCGAAGAAGATGCGGCGCAAGCAGGCCTGCGAGGAGCGGGTGAACCACCTCCGGCTGCTGCTCCAGCGCCGGAAGAAAGGGTACGGCCCGGCGGTGGACACCTCCCCCGCCCGCCTGCAGAAGGAGCTCGAACAGGCGCGCCGGGAGCTGACCGAGCTGGACGGCGAAATCGCCCCCCTCGCCATCGCCTCCGGGGGGCTGCTGAACCCGCGCTGGGGGCTGCTGATGCGCGCCGGAAACGACAAGAGCCACCTCGCCCTGCAGGTGGAGAACTCCGCCGACATCTACATGTCGCGGGTGTCCAATTTCCTCGCCCTCACCCCCTTCGCCTACCTCCGCTCGCCGCGCAGCAGCCTGGCGCACGACCAGCTCATCCACCCCGGCGGCGAGGAGGACTACGAGTAGGGGCACGGCGCGCCGCTCCCGCCCCTGCAACACGACATCTTCTGAATGCCGGTCCGCTTTCCCCGGTGACACATCGCCGGGCTGCTTCCCGATTCCCCGGGATGCGTATGAAACCCGGGGCAAGCCCCGGGCCACCCTCCGGTGGAAACGTAGCGTTTCGCCGGGCCACCCTC
>CAYOKT010000088.1:0-10034 GCA_964404605.1 uncultured bacterium | reverse complement strand
AAGGGTTTATGGTGTTAGACGATAGAACAAAATATATAGCGCGACAAAAAAGGAGATAATCAAGAAACCCTGCCGTCAGTGCAGGCAGGGCCACACGATGAGCGGGAGGTTCGGCGTGGCAAAGCGTTCCCCCGGCTGCGGAGAGCAAAAAATCCCCCGAGTTCAGGGGTGTAGAACTCGGGGGTGATGCCGTATCTACCGGCGGTCGAGAGGATCAGCCGCCGAACGGCCCCATGCCTCCTCTGCCGCCACGCCGGCCTCCCCGGGGACCCTCGGGGTATAAGCATTCCAGCTGCAGGTTCACCGTCACCGTACCCTCTTCGGGCACATCGACCTCGTCAAAGGCGCGTCCGACCCCAAACAGACCCGCGCGGATCCAGGCATGCCCCTCGGGCACGTCCTCGAAGCTGTACGAGCCGTCCGCCTCGGTGACCGCGAACATCCGGTTCATCCGGTGCCAGCGGGGGCGATGGGGACGCTGGGGGCGATGCGGGGGCGGGGTCCAGTCACCCGGAACCGTCAGCATCACGTGCGCGCCTTCCACCGGGGCGCCCGTGCTGTCGGTGACCACGCCGTTCACCGTGCCCGCCATCGCGCCGCCTGCGAGCAGTGCCAGCACCGCAACCGTCAAGAACAGCCGTTTCATCGTTTCCTCCTTGGTCAGATCAGGTTTCCGTAGTTGAACTTTCCTCGTTCGCCCACCCGATTTGCAGAGACCGTGCCAAACGGGAGGGCACCAAGAGCCGGAAACGGGTAATTGGTTATTATTTCAAGACTACCGGGAAGCTCCAGCGGGCGTTCCCGCGGCGCGGCCGCGCCAGGCTTCGCCCCCGGGCTCGACCATCAGGTCGGGCGTTTCGACTTCCCGGTCGAAGAACAAACCGGAATCGGGCGTCTCTCCGGCCGAGGGTTTCGGGTCCGGGCGGAGTACGACCGGGCGGAGTCCGGGCGACGGCGAAAAACCGGGCGGGGTCGACTCAAGCGGCGGGGGGAAGGCCGCACTCAGGAGGCGTCCGGCCGCTCCTCCACGATGGTGACGTAGGGGAGTTGGCGGTAGCGCTGGTCATAGTCGAGGCCGTAGCCGACGACGAAGTGGTTCTCGATGGCGAAGCCGACATAGTCCGCCTCGAAGGAGACGGTCCGCCGTTCCGGCTTGTCGAGCAGCACGGCGGTGCGCAGGGTCGCCGGGTTGCGGCGGCGGAAGAGCTCGAGGATCCTCGCGAGGGTGTTCCCGCTGTCGAGGATGTCATCGACGAGGAGCACATGCCGCCCGGCGATGTCATGGCGGACATCGCGCTCCACCTTCACATTCCCGCTGCTCTCGGTGCCGGAGCCGTAGCTGGAGACGATGAGGAAGTCAACCTCCTCCACCTCGGCCCCGTGCCGGTGCAGCGCGCGAATGAGATCCGCGATGAAAACAAAGCTGCCGCGCAGCAGGCCGATGACGGTGATCGGGTCGGGATAGTCCCCCGCAATACGCAAGGCGAGATCATCGACACGCCCGCGGATGGTTTCCTCATCGATCAGCGGTATTGCGGATGGAATGAACATGCCCCTGCTCCATGGTTTACGGCGTTCCGGCGAACTCTCCCCTGCCCGCGCGAGCGGAAAAAACAAGGTAGACCGTCTCCGGAAACCTGTCAAGCGGCGGCGGGAGCGGATGCTTGCCTGCGGCCCCCTCGCCTCGTATGTTCCCCGGACATATTCCACTCATATCGAAGTTGCCGCGGCACTTGCGCGGACGGGGGAACGAATGACCGGCGAGGAACGGAAAGGGCGGGAGGAGCGACCGGGAGCCGCGGGTGGTTCGCCGGGCGGCGAGACGGGCCGCGGGGCGCCGGGCGGCGACGCCGGGCCGGTGGACGGGACCACCGGCGAGGTGCCGTGGCCGCGCCCCCTCGACCGTCTCGGGCTGCTCGTCGCCGGGATCACCCACAACCTGATGGGTCCGCTGACCGGCATCCTCGGCACGCTGGACCTGCTGAAGCTGAAACACCCCGAGATCGCGCCGGACCTCGAGCGCATCCGCTCCCTCGGCCGCAGGATGGAGACCGACATCCGCAACATCCTCGCGAAGGCGCGCGATGAGGCGACCGGCCAGGTCATCCTCGCCGACCTGCGGGAGATCGTCGCCCGCGAAATCGCGGTCTACAAGGGCGATCCGCGCCTGAAGCACAAGATCGAGGTCGTCTTCGAGCCGCCGGAGGAGTTTCCCCGTTTCCACGCCCCCGCCGGCGATTTCTCCGAGATCATCTCCAACCTGCTGACCAACGCGGTCGAGGCGATGGAGAAGAGCGAGGAGAAGCGGCTGACTATCACCCTCGCGGAGGAGGAGGGCAACGTGCGCCTCTCCCTCGCCGACACCGGCGTGGGGATGGACCGCGAGACCCTCGCCCGCGCGCGCGAGCCATTCTTCACCACCAAGGAGCCGACCAGCGGCGACAGGGCGCCCGCCGTGCTCGCCACCGGGCTCGGGTTGACCCTCGTGGACCTCCTCGTCGAGCGGATGGGCGGCCGGCTGACCCTGGAGAGCGAACCGGGCGCGGGCACCACGGTGACCATCGACCTGCCCTGGAAGCGGATCGACCGCCGCTACCGCGACCTCCTCGGCGGGGGCGGCGGCCCGGGGTTGTGAAAACGTCCGAGCCTCGCCTGTCTCCTCATTTTTCCCGAAGTCTTCCCGGCGGAAGGTGCGTTCCGCCGCCCGCAGTACGCATCTTTCCCCTGACCCACGGGCATCGCCCCTGTCCCCCCGGTGCAGACAGCGGGGGACAGGGCCACCCTCCGCTCCCATCCTGTACCGCATGCGTGCCCGGAACGAGTGTGACGGGGGAGATATGGGCGAGTTGTTCACCACTGCCAGCCAGGACAGCGAACGGCTGCGGGAGTTCACCCGCCACCTGCTGAACGACATCCAGGCCCTCGAAACGATGCTCGAGGAGAACCGCATCGAGACCGGGGTCCGCCGCATCGGGGTGGAGCAGGAGCTGGTGCTGGTGGACAAGTACTGGCGTCCCGCCCCGATCGCCGTCGAGATGCTCGCGAAGCTGAAGGACGACCCGCGGTATGTCAGCGAGATCGCCCGCTTCAACCTCGAGTTCAACCTGGATGCGATGGAGTTCTGCCGCGGCTGCCTGAAGCGGATGGAGGAGGAGCTGAACCGTTACCTCGACCGTGCCCGCCGCACGGCGGGGGAACTGGGGGCGGATGTCGTCCTCGCGGGCATCCTGCCCACCATCCGGAAGAGCGACCTGACCCTCGAGAACATGGTGCCGGAGGAGCGTTACCTGGCGCTGAACGACGTTCTCAGCCGCCTTCGCGGCGGCAAGCCCTACGAGATGGACATCCACGGCACCGACGAGCTGAAGTTCACCCACGACAACGTGATGATCGAGGCGTGCAACACCAGCTTCCAGGTCCATTTCCAGGTGGACCCGGACGAGTTCGCCCGCCGTTACAACATCGCGCAGGCGGCCGCCGGGCCGGTGCTCGCGGCGGCGGTGAACAGCCCCCTCCTCGGCCACTACCGCCTGTGGCGGGAGACACGAATCGCCCTCTTCCAGCAGTCCATCGACACCCGCCAGGGCCCCTACCAGCGGGGGTTGCGGCCCCGGGTCCACTTCGGCACCCACTGGGTGAAGGAGTCGGTGCTCGAGATTTTCCAGGAGGACATCGCCCGGTACAAGGTGCTCTTCGCGGTGGACATCGACGAGGACCCCTTCGCCGCGCTGGCCGGGGGCCGCCCCCCGGCGCTGCGCGCCCTGCGGCTGCACAACGGCACCGTGTACCGCTGGAACCGCGCCTGTTACGGCATCTCGGAGGGCAAGCCCCACCTGCGCATCGAGAACCGGGTGCTGCCCGCCGGGCCGACGACCGCCGACGAAGTGGCCAACGCCGCCTTCTGGTTCGGCCTGATGAGCGGGCTGTCGGAGGAGTACGGTGACATCACGGAGGTGATGGACTTCGACTGGGCGCTGGACAATTTCCACGCCGCCGCGCGGCACGGCCTGCACACCCAGTTCACCTGGGTCGGCGGCGAGAAATTCTCCGCCCAGGACCTCATCCTCCAGCGCCTCCTCCCCCTCTCGCGGGAAGGGCTGCTCGCCGCGGAGGTCGACCCGGGGCATGTGGACCACTACCTCGGCATCCTCGAGAAGCGGGTGAGGGATGACCGCACCGGCGCGAACTGGATGCTCGACTCCCTCGCGGAGATGAAGCACCGCGGGACGCGGGGGGAGCACCTGAACGCCCTCGTCGCGGGGATGGCGACGCGTCAGAAGGAGGGCCGCCCGGTGCACGTGTGGTCCCTCGCGACGCTGGAGGAGGGGGGCGGCTGGAAGCAGAACTACCTCCGGGTCGACCAGTACATGACCACGGACCTGACCACCGTGCGCCCCGATGCGCCCATCGACCTCGTGTATAACCTGATGTTGTGGAACCAGGTGCGGCATGTGATGGTCGAGGATGACGAGCACACCCTCCTCGGCCTCATCTCCTTCCGTCACCTGCTCAAGCTGGCGGGGCGGGTTCACCCGAAAGAAGAGGGCCACAACGCGCCGGCGAGCACCATCATGCTCCGCGACCCGATCACGGTGACCCCGGAGACAACGACGTCGGAAGTTCTTGACATCCTGCGCCGCGAGCGTGTTTCCTGCCTCCCGGTGGTCAAGGAGGGGCGGCTGGTCGGGGTGGTCACCGAGGACAACTTCCTCAGCATCGCACAGACGCTGCTCGAGGAGAAACTGAACGAGTGAGGCGGGGCGTGCCGGAAACGCATGGTGAAGCAGGGTCCCTCGCGGACCTCGAACGGGAACTCGGCCGTTACGGCGCCGGCACTCCCGGGCCGAAGGTGCTGCTCGTCGCCGGGCTGCACGGCAACGAGCCGATGGGAATCCACGCCGCCCGGCGTGTGCTCCGCCGGCTGCGGGAGGAGCGCCTGGCCCTGCGCGGCGAGGTGGTCGCCTTCGCGGGCAACCTCGGCGCGCTGCGCCGCGGCGTGCGCTACCTCGAGCACGACCTGAACCGGCTGTGGAGCGAGGAACAGGTCCGGCGGATTCGCGCGGGAAAATCTGCCGCGGGAGCGGAGGAGCGGGAGATGGTGGAGTTGCTCGCCGCCCTCGAGGCGGAGTTCCGCGGCGGCGGGCCGGCGCTGGTGCTCGACCTGCACACCACCTCCTCGGACAGCGCCCCGTTCCTCGCCTGCAACGGCGAAGGGGAGTGCGATCGCGGCGTCCTGCGGGAGCTGCACGTGCCCTTCATCATCGACATCCCCGCCTACCTCGCCGGCACCCTGTTCGAGTATCTCGGCCGTCACGGCCGCACCGCCTTCGTCTTCGAGGCCGGGCGGCATGATGCCCCCGGGTCCATCGACATCCACGAGGCGGCGATCTGGCTGACCCTCCTCGGGTCCGGCGCGCTCGCGGAAGAGGACGTCCCCTCCCTCGCCCGCCATCGGGCGCGGCTGGCGGAGGTCGCCTCCGGCGCCCCGAAACGCCTCCGGCTGGTCTACCGTCATCTCATCCGGCCCGAGGACCGGTTCGAGATGCTGCCCGGCTTCAGCAACTTCCAGCCGGTGCGCCGCGGCCAGCTCCTTGCGACGGACCGCCGGGGCGAGGTGCACGCCCCCCTCGACGGCCTCATCTTCATGCCGCTGTACCAGCCCGAGGGCGAGGAGGGGTTCTTCATCGCCGCGCCGCTGGAGACGCGCAAGTCCGCCTGATCTTTTACCGGCTCCGAAGGGAAGGGGTTCGCCCGGGGTGCGGCGCCGCGAGCGCTTCGGCGAGCGCTCTCGCAACGATGTCCGAGGCCTCCGGGGTGAGGTGACGGTCGGTGGGCAGGAAGGCGCGGCGGCCGAGGGGCGACAGCACCGGGGCGAGATCCAGGTGCGCGATCCCCAGCTCCCCGCAGGTCCGCGCGAGCCACTCCTGCGGCGCCCACCGGTCAAGCTCCTCCCCCCGGTCCAGTCCTCTCCACCAGCCATCATCCGCCTGCACCAGGGCGGGCAGCTGGGCGACGAGCAGCTCCGCGCCGCTTCTACGGCACATGGCCGCCATCATCTCGAGGCTCTTGCGGACGATCGCCGCACGGCGGGCATCACCCCCGGGCGCGGCCGGGTCGAAGAGGGACCGGGCCTCGGCCGCCGGGCGCAGCCCGCTCGCCGTGCGGCGGAGCAGCGAGTAGAGCATGCTGTGGCGCCAGAGCCACTCCCGCAGCGGCGCGCTCCAGCGGCGCAGGCGGCCCTCGTTCGGCTCGGCGGAGACGATGATCCGGCCCCGGCGGTCCACGCGGAGCGAGGCGAGACGCCCGGGGTCATCATCGAAGAAATCGTTCCCGGTGAAGAAGAGGAAGACCACCCGGTCCGCGCCCCAGCGCTGGAGGAACTCGAGCAGCCGCGCGGCGGTCTGGCTCGGGCCATAGGCCGGCTGGCCGAGGTTGAACACCTCCACCGTTCGGCCCTCCCCGCGGAGAAGCACGGCACAGCGCGCGGGGATGCTCTCCTCCTCCTCCACGCCCATCCCGAAGCAGAAGGAATCGCCGCAGAAGACCACCCGCAGCGGGCGGGTGGAATCCGCCCGGACGACCCCCTTCCGGTCGCGCGGCAGCGGCCGCTCCGGGTCGCGCCCCCGGTTGCCGGAGGGCGAGGTGCGGACGGTGTAGCCGCCATCGAGGGTCTCAGCGCGGAAATCCTGCCCCGGCGCGAGCTGGAAGCGCTGCGGGCCGTCGAGGGGAACGAAGCGCGGCTGGCGGCCGAGCAGCGGCTGCGGAAACGCGAGGCGGAGGAGAGCCTCGGCGAGCAGCAGCGCGACCGCCGTTCCCGCCAGCGCGGCCAGCGGGCCGCCCCACCTCGCGCGGCCGCCCTTCACTTCGCCGCCCACGCTTCGACCACCCGGCTGCGCCCCTCGAGGTCCGGGTGCACGGCGACCTTCGCCGCCCAGGCGGCGTGGATCCGCGCCGCCTCTTCGCCCTGCCCCGCGCCGATCTCCCCGAGGAACAGGCCGCCCGGGGCGAGCCGGCCCGGCAGCGACGCGGCGAGGGCGCGGTGCGCCTCGAGGCCGTCCGCGCCGGAGACCAGGGCCTCGCGGGGTTCATGGTCGCGCACCTCGCGCTCCAGCCCCGTCCACTCATCCTCCCGGACATAGGGCGGGTTGGAGACGACGAGGTCGAAAGGCTCGCCGGGCAGGCGCCGGCCGGCCGCGAAGGCGTCCCCCTCCAGGATACGCAGCCTGTCGCCCGCGAGCCCCAGCGCCTCCGCGTTTTCCCGTGTAAGCTCCACCGCCTGCGGCGAGACATCCACCGCGACAACTTCCCGCGCGGCGCCCTCGGCGAGCAGCGCGAGAGCCAGCGCCCCGCTGCCGCAGCCCGCGTCCAGCGCCCGGGGGAAGCCCCCCTCCGGGGCGAAGCGTTTCGCCAGGTCGACGATAAGCTCGCTCTCGGGACGGGGGATGAGCACGCCGGGGCGCACGGCGAGGCGGAGACCGTAGAATTCGCACCCGCCGAGGATGTACTGCAACGGCTCCCCCCCGGCCCGGCGGCGCAACAGGGCGCGGAACCGGGAGAGCTGCTCCCCGGTGAGGGGACGGTCATACTGCAGGTAGAGGTCCACCCGGCCGACCTCGAGCAGGCCGGCGAGCAGCCGTTCGGCGGTCAGGCGGGGGGCATCGACACCCTTCTCCGCGAGGTAGCCGGCCGAGAGGCGCAGCAGGTCCACGATCCGGCGCGCCCCGCCCCCCGGCCCGCGCGGCCGCTCCGCTTCACTCCGCCCGCCGGGTCCATCGCCCCCCGCCGCGGCGCCGGGAGCGACGGGGCGGCTCACGGCACCCCCTCCCGGAGGCGCTGCTCCGCATCGTGCAGGCGCAGCGCATCGAGCAGTTCCTCGAGGTCGCCGTCCAGCACCTCGGCGAGACGATGGGTGGTCAGGTTGATCCTGTGGTCGGTGACCCGGTTCTGGGGGAAATTGTAGGTGCGGATCTTGGCGCTGCGGTCGCCGGTGCCGACGATCAGCCGCCGGTTGGCGCTTCGCTCCGCCTGCTGTTCGGCGAGGGCGCGCTCGTACAGCCGCGCGCGGAGAACCCGCAGCGCCTTCACCTTGTTCTTGTGCTGGCTCTTCTCATCCTGGCAGGAGACCACCAGCCCGGTGGGCAGGTGGGTGATGCGGATGGCGGAGTCGGTCTTGTTCACATGCTGCCCGCCCGCCCCGGAGGCGCGGAAGGTGTCGATGCGCAGCTCCTCGGGGCCGATCTCGACATCGACCTCCTCCGCCTCGGGGAGCACCGCCACGGTGGCGGCGGAGGTGTGGATGCGCCCCTGCGACTCGGTCTCCGGAACGCGCTGCACCCGGTGCACCCCGCCCTCGTACTTCAGCAGGCCGTACGCCTCTTCGCCCCGCAGGGCGAGCACCACCTCCTTGAAGCCACCGAGTTCGCTGGGGGAGCTGGAGAGCAACTCGCTCTTCCAACCGCGCCGCTCCGCGAAGCGCTGGTACATGCGGAGCAGGTCGCCGGCGAAGAGCGCGGCCTCCTCGCCGCCCGTCCCGGCGCGGATCTCGACGATGGCGTCCCGCTCATCGCTCTCCTCGGCGGGCAGCAGGGCGAGGCGCAGCTCCGCCTCCGCGCGGGCGAGAAGCGGCTCGACCTCCGCGGCCTCGGCGGCGGCCAGCTCCGCCATCTCCGGGTCCCCCTCCCCCGCCAGTTCGCGCGCCTGCGCCAGCCGGCCGGCGAGGGCGGAGTACTGCTCCGCGGCGGCGAGAACACGACGCAGGCGGCGGTGTTCGCGGCCGAGTTCGCTCATCGCGCGGCGGTCGGAGACCACCGAGGGGTCGGCGAGCTTCGCCTCCACCTCCTCCAGCCGCGCGCGGCTGGCTTCGACATGACGGTTGAAGAGCTCCGGGTTCATCTTTCCCCGCCGGGTTGTTGCCGGAAGAATAGACCTCCCGCGGGAAGAGATGCAAGCGCCCGGGCGGCGTCCCGCGGAGGTACACCCGTCGCGCCGGCATTGGGCGCGCCTACTCCGCCGGGTCCTCCTCCAGCAGCGGCTCCACCGCGGCGACCACGTCCGCGAACACCTCATCCTCGGGACGGCCGGCGTCGATACGCACGATCTCCGGGTAGTCCATCGCCGCGAACACCGCCTGCACCCGCTCCAGGTTCTCCACCCGCTCGAGGGGGTCGGGGATGTGATCGCGCAGGTCGTTGATCCGCGAGACGGCGGTGTCGAGGTCCACCTCGAAGAGCAGCGTCCGGTCCGGCACCGGGCAGAAGGAGGTCATCAAGGCGTGCACCTCCGCCGGGTCGAGCCCGGCGCGCACCCCCTGGTAGGCTTCGCTGGAGTAGTAGTACCGGTCGAGGATGACCACCTCGCCCCGCTCCAGCGCCGGGAGGATGCGCTCGGCGAGGTGCTGCTCGCGGTCGATGCGCATCCACTCCAGCTCCTCGGCGGGCTCGGGGCGCTGTTGCGCATCCCAGGTCGAACGCAGCTTCCGGCCCCAGGGACCGTCCGTGGGCTCGCAGGAGAGCAGCACCTTCCGGCCCCGCTCGCGCAGCCAGCCGGCGAGGCGGCGGGCCATGGTCGACTTGCCGCTGCCATCGAGCCCCTCGCAGGCGATGAGCAGGCCGCGCCGGGGCGCGGAGGGCGGTGTGGTCGGGTCGGTCATCCGGGCATCCATGCGGGTTCGGGGAACGATACGCTTTTCATCGCGGGCAGGCAAGCGCCGGGAGACAGGGGCACGGCGCGCCGTGCCCCTACAATATCAACGGACCGGGTGGCCCGGTCAGCAGGAAGCCCGGGGTCGCTGACCCCGGGGAAATGTCAATTCTTGGGTGGCCCTGTCAGCTCCGATGACAGGGTTTCCTGGTTTTCAGGGAGATATAGTGCGTTATAGAGGACATTCTATCGATAAACCCTGCTTTCAAAGGCAACAGGGACCCAACGAGAGCAAACAGTTCGTTCAACGCGAAACCCTTATGATACCCGGGCCACACGAAACCGGCAGCGCCCTGCGGGCGACACCAAGGAGACGAGACCCGGGACTGAAGTCC
>CAYOKT010000087.1:0-11788 GCA_964404605.1 uncultured bacterium | reverse complement strand
CCCGCGAGGGGGGCGGAAGGATGGTTTTCTGCGCGGTTCCGCCAGGTGGACCGTCCCTACTCCAGGCGGAAGCGGATGACCTGCTGCATGCGGACGCTGACCGGCCGGTCGCGCTGGTAGCCCGGGGAGAAGCGCATCGCCTTGATCGCCTTCACCCCGGCCTCGCCGAAGCCGAGCCCCGCCGGCCGTTCCTGGTAGACCTGGACATCCTTGGGCATGCCATTGGTGTCGACGACGAATTGGATGATGACATCACCCTCGATCCCGGCCCGGTGCGCCATCTCCGGGTAGAGGTTGTTCTTCGACAGGTAGTCGTACAGCGCCTTGACGCCGCCCTTCAGCTGCGGGGGCTGCTCCACGGCGAAGAACTCGACGATTTCCTCGGCGGCCGAGGGGGGCGGAGGCGGGGCTTCCGCCAGCCAGTCGATGTCCTCGGCGCTCTCGAAGGGGATCTCATCCTCCGGTTCGACATCCGGGTCCTCCACCGGGATGGAGGGTCGTGCCGGGGGAGGCGGTCGCTTCACCTGCTTGGTGATCGGGATCTCCTCGGTCTGAAGCACCACCTCTTCCGCAGTCCGGTGGGTGGTCTTAAGCGTGAAGCGCTTCGAGACGAGGAACATGACGATCAGGAGCGCGAGGGATACCACCAGCGCCAGCTCGACCAGCCTCGGGTAGAGCAGGCGAACCTCGGCCTCCGGTTTCTTGTATGACAGCATCCCGGAGCCCCCTTACTTGAAACGCGTCGCGTAATTGATGCGCAACGTGTAGGCGTCCCGCAACTTTTCCTGCAGGTCGGACACCAGTCCCATCTCCACGTCCTTGTCGATCTTCAGGCTGACGACCAGCCGCCGGTTCTGGGCGAACTTGTCGGTCATGATCGGCGTGATCTCCTCCAGTGACACGATCTTGTCGTCCACGGAGATCCGTCCGGTCTTGTCCACCCAGAGGTAGGAGACGTTCCGCTTCACCTCGAGTTTCTCGGTCGTGCGGGCCGCGGGGGTAAGCACCGGCAAACCACGGAACTGCTTGAACACCGTCACCACCATGAAGAAGATGAGCAGCATGAAGATGATGTCCGGCATCGAAGCGGTCGGGATCTTGGCGGTAGCTTTCGCACGTTTTCCGAAATCCACTGTGCCCTCCGCCTACTTTTCGGGCTCGGCGATGGAGATTTTCGTCGCCCCCGCCCGCTTCACCTCATCAAGCACGGTGATGTAATCCTCGTACGGCGTGGCTCGCTCGGTCTTGATCGAAACGATGAGCCTCGGCTTGCCGTCCGCATCGAGGCCGCGCGCCTGGAGCTTGCTGCGGATCAGATCACGGATCTGCGGGATCTCCGTGGGCTCGTCATCGATCAGCACCTGTCCCTGGGCATTGATCAACACGTTGGAGATGTTCTCCGGGTTCACCTTGAATTGCCCACCCCGGTCGGGCAGGATCATCGGGATCCCCTTGTCCATGTCGATCGTCGTCGTCACCAGGAAGAAGATGAGGAGCATGAAGACGATGTCGGGCAGCGAAGCGGTCGGGATCTCCGACTGCTTGTAATCCATCTTGGCCATAGGTCTCCCCGCGACAGGTTACTTGTTTGTCGCGCCCTCGCCGCCATGCTCCTGCTGATAGGCCATCAGCGTGTCGACGAACTCCACCGAGGATTCCTGCATGTCCGCCACGGTCTTGTCGATCACCGAAACAAACAGGTTGTTGAAGAACTGGATGATGATGGCGACGACGAGACCGAAGAGGGTGGTCAGCAGTGCCTCGGAGATGCCGCTGGCGACGATGGACGGGGTGATGTCATTCGCCGCGGCGATGTCCTGGAAGGCGCTGATCATCCCGGATACCGTCCCGGTGAACCCGAGCATCGGCGCGATCGCGATCACGGTGGCAAGCCAGACGAGGTTCTTCTCGAGGAACGCGAGTTCGATCGATCCGGCGTTCATGATCCCCTTTTCCACGGCATCGACGCCCCGGCCGAGTCGCATCAACCCCGCATGGAACACCGAAGCGACCGGGCCGCGGGTGGAAGCGCACAGCTCCATCGCCGCCTCGGGGCCTTCATCATGAAGCTTCTTGTTGACACTGATGACGAATTTCTTCGTGTTCACCGTCGACAGGGACAGGCTGATGGCCCGCTCGATCACGAAGGTGATACCGATGATGAACACGATCAAGATCGGCCACATGAACGGGCCGCCCTGCAGAAACAGATCAACCATCCTTTTCGCCTCCCTTGGCAACGCATCCGAGCGAGCCGACACCTTGGCGGCGTCGTTCACGCTGATGCCCATTAATACAAGGGTTTTCGTACTTTATCCAAACGGACAATAACCTACGGTCCCGCGCGCGGCGAGTCAACCACTGACTCCCGCGCAGGCAGTCTCGCAAGGCTGTCCGCTTCCCGCACTAAGCCCCTCGCCACACGTACCACCTCGTCCCCTTCGATCAGCACCTGCCAGAGGTATTCCCTGCCGTTGTACAGTCTCTGGGCCACCTCCGCCTTGAGCTGGTTGAGCAGATAGTCGCGATCGGCGATCCATCCTTCACGGTCGAAATCTACTCCATGACGCCCCGCGTAACGGAGAAACTTTTCCACCTCCTCGCGGCTGAAGTGCCAGTCGCGGAGGAAGGAGTCGAACGGTTCGTTCGGCTTGCCGATGCTGTCCGCCGCGAGCTGCGCCCAGTCGAAGATCGCCCGTTCACGGAGCAGCGCGGCGCCGTAATCGCTCAACCGGCCCGGATCGACACGCTTGTCCGGGATGATGCCCCGGCCGCCGTAGACCTTCCGCCCCACGCGCGTATAATAGGGCGAAGTGGTGTCGGTTTCCGTCGTGTCGTGATCGCCCAGGGCCTCCGTGTAGTACTCCCCGATCCCCTTGTCCCAGGGCCGTTGCACGCAACGCCCCGAGGGAGTATACCAGCGCGAGGTGGTGATCCGCACCACGCTGCCGTCCCCCAGTTCGAAGGGGGTCTGGACCAGCCCCTTGCCGAAGGTGGGCTCCCCGACGATCAGCCCCCGGTCCAGGTCCTGGATGGCTCCCGCGACGATTTCGCTCGCCGAGGCGCTGCCCCGGTTGACCAGCACCACCAGGGGCAGGTAGGGAAAGGTCACCTCGTCCGTGGCGCGGCGAACCTCGTTGGCGCTGGGAATCCGGCCGCGTGTCGAAAACAGCACCCGGCCGCCCTCGATAAAGCGGTCGGCCACCGCCTCGGCCTGGCTGCGGTAGCCCCCGGAATTGCCGCGAAGGTCGAGGATCAGCTGTTCCATCCCTTCGCGGCGCAGCCGCCGCAGGGCCTGGTCCAGCTCGGTCTCCGTGACCGCCGTGAACTGGCTGATCATAATGTACCCGGTGATCCCGTCCTCGAGCAGGAAGGCGGATTCCACCGAGTGGATCGGGATCTTACCCCTCGTGAGGGTCAGCTCGAACGTCTGCTCCACCCCGGGGCGCTCGACGCGGATCGTCACCTGGGAGCCTTCCGGTCCCCGGAGGCGCCTGTGCACCTGGTCGTTGGTGATGCCGATGGCGCTGACCCCATCGATGGCGACGATCCGGTCCCCGGCGCGCAGCCCCATCCTGTCCGCCGGGGTGCCGCGGATCGGGCTGACCACGGTCAACACCTCATCGCGGATCTCGTAGATGATCCCCACCCCGCCGAACTCGCCGCCGAAGCGCTCCTCGACCTCCTGCTGGTCCTTCGCGGGGATGTAGACCGAATGGGGGTCGAGGGGGCGCAGCATCCCCTCGACCGCCCCCTCGATCATCGCGTATACATCGGGTTCATCGACGTAGGATTCACGGACCAGGCGCAGCACCTCGCCCAGCTTGGCGAACTGCCGGGAGAGCGCGGGCGAGGAGGCGATTCCGATGCCGCCCCCGGCCTGCGCGCCGAGGAGAAACGCCGCGGCGAGGGCGACCGCATACAGGACCAACCGCCCGGGACGCGACCCGGGACGCTGCTGATTCATCCCATCCATCTGGTGATCCATCCTCAATGGTACCGGCGGCCCGCCGCCGGATCAAACCCCTCCACCCCGCACGGGACGGCGGAGGTAACGGTCTCCCGGAATGCGGTGGATGACGCCTTTCAGTTCGAGCTGCAACAGGAGGACGCCGAGCCGGGAAGTGTCGAGTTTCAGATCCATGGCGATCCTGTCCGCATGAAGCGGCTCCACCGTGTCCAGCATCTCGTACAGGCGGCGCTCCTCCTCGGAAAGCCCCTCCGGCACGGCATTCAGGTCCAGGGTATCCTGCCCCTCGCCGGGCCGGGAAAGCCCCATCTGGGGTCCGAGATCCTCGAGGACATCGCCCGCATGGCGGATCGGGGTCGCCCCCTGCCTGAGGAGGAAGTTACACCCCTCGTATCCCGGGGAGAGGGGATGACCGGGCACGGCGAACACCTGGCGGTTCTCCTGCAGGGCGTAGTTCGCGGTGATCAGCGCCCCGCTCTTCGCCGGCGCCTCGACCACGATCGTGCCGAGGGCCATTCCGGCGATGATCCGGTTCCGCATCGGGAAGTTCCGCGCCTCCGGCCCCGCGCCGAGGAAAAGCTCGCTGACCAGCGTGCCCTCGCGGAGGATCTCCTCGTAGAGTCCGCGGTGGCGCGACGGGTACACCTGGTCCACGCCGCAGCCCAGCACCGCCACGGTATGGCCGCGCTCCTGCAGCGCGCCCCGGTGCGCGGCGGCGTCGATGCCGTACGCCATGCCGGAGACGACCACCACGCCCGCCTTCGCCAACCCGGCGCCGATCTGGTGGGCCATCTCCTTGCCCGCCTCGCCGGCGCGCCGCCGCCCGACGACACCGACCACCCGGTTATCCTCCGGCAGCCGCTTGCCGAGAACATAGAGCGCCGCCGGGGGCGAACCCGTCCGGCGGAGAAGGGGCGGGTACTCCGGCTCTCCGGGCAGGAGCACGCGCGCCCCGAGCCGCTCGGCACGCTCCAGCTCCCTCTCCCCGAACCCCGCGCCCTGCGCCTCGCGAAGCGCGCGCACGGTCTCCGGGGTGAGACCGCCGACGGCCTCGAGGGTGGAATCATCGGCGCTGAGTACGGCGCGGGCGCTGTCGAACAGGCCGAGCAGGCGCGCCACGCTCCGCGAGCCGAGGTCGGTGGCCCGCAGCAGGGTGAGCACCGCCGCCACCTCCGCCGCAGGAGCGGACCGGGCGGCGGGCTCCGCCGCCATCGGGGCGGAAGCGGTCCCGCCGGATCCCGCCCCGTTCCGCTCCTCCCGGCTCTCCCCCCGCCCCTGCTCCCCGCTCACCGCTCCTCCTCCCCGTCCCCGGGCCCGCCGTTCTCCTCCCACCCGGCCAGCCGTTTTTTCCGCTCGACCTGCACGAGGGTGGCCATGCGGGCGACCAACTCCTCCACGCCCTCCCCGGTGACCGCGGAGATGACATGCTCCGCGCGCTCCCAGGGCTCCCCGCCCAGGTCCGCCTTTGTCCTCACGATCAGCCTCGGGCGTTCCAGCAGGGCGGGGTTGTACGCCTCCAGCTCGGCGAGCAGGGCGGCGAGGGTCTCCTCCGGCTTCGGGTCGGGCGCCTCCACCAGGAGGGCGAGAACGCTGGTCCTTTCGATGTGACGGAGGAACCGGTGGCCGAGCCCCTTTCCCCGGGAAGCGCCTTCGATCAGGCCGGGGATGTCCGCGGCGACGAAGCTCTCCCAGCGGCCCGCCTGCACGATGCCGAGATGCGGGGTGAGCGTGGTGAAGGGGTATTCCGCGATCTCCGGCCGCGCCGCGGAGATGCGGCTGAGTAGAGTGGATTTTCCCGCGTTCGGCATCCCGACCAGTCCGACATCGGCGATCAGTTTCAATTCGAGCACCAGGACCCTGCTCTCCCCCGGTCGCCCGGATTCGGCATGGCGCGGCGCTCTCCTCGTGGGGGTGGCGAAGTGGCTGTTCCCGCGGCCGCCCCGCCCTCCCCGGGCGACGATCAGCTCCTGCCCCGGCGTGGTGAGGTCGCCGAGGAAGGCACCCGCCTCATCGGTGACCACGGTTCCCGGCGGCACGCGGACGACGACGTCCTTCCCCGCCCGGCCGCTCTTCTTCGCGCCGCTGCCATGCCCCCCGCGTCCCGCCCGGATGACGCGCCGGTAGCGGAAGTCGAGCAGGGTGCCGAGGTTCGCATCCACCCGCAGGATGACATGACCGCCGCGGCCGCCGTCCCCACCGTCCGGACCACCCTTGGGGACGAACTTCTCCCGCCGGAAGGAGACCACGCCGTCCCCGCCCGCGCCGGAGTGCACTTCAATCTGAACCCTGTCGAGAAACATGCGTGGAAAGTACGCCCGTGCCCGGAGGCGGGCAAGCGAAGCGGACATACGCGGCGAGTCCCGGTCAATCCGCCGGGAGGATCTCCGCCGGTTTCCGGCCCGCCAGCAGGCCGTCATACAGCCGCTCGAGGCGCCGGATCATCACCTCGAGACTGAACCGCTCCCGGGCGCGTTTTCTCCCGGCGGCGGCCATCGCCCGCCGCCGCTCCGGCGCGGCGAGAAGGTCAACGATCTTCTTCGAGGCGCTGACCACATCCCCCGCCGGGACGAGCACCCCCGTCTCGCCGTCGGCGATCACCTCGGGCACACCGCCCGTGGCCATCGCCACCGCGGGCACCCCGGCCGCCATCGCCTCGACGAGAACCCTGCCCTGCCCCTCGTTCCGGCTGGTCAGCGCTAAAAGGTCGAGGGCGGCGAACATCCGCTGCGGGTCTTCGCGCCAGCCGGTCCAGAGGATCGCCTTGTCCAACCAGTACTTCTTCGCCCGCCGTTTCAGCGCGGAGGAGAGCTCCCCGTCCCCGATCACGACGAACCGTACATCCGGGTTCTGCCCGAGGACGTTCGCCGCGACCTCGAGGAAGATGTCCGGCCCCTTGACCGCCGCCAACCGCCCGACGAAACCGACCACCGGGGCCTCCGGGGGAATCCCGAGTTCCTTGCGCACCTCCTCGCGCCAGCCGGGCAGGGGGTGGAACGGGCTCAGGTCCACACCGCTGGGGATGACGCAGAACTGCTCCGGCTGCCCCGCCCCGACCTCGAGGAACGCGCGCACTTCGTCCGTGGTGAGCCCGACGATCGCATCGGCCCAAGGCGCGAGACCCTTCTCGATCCGGGTGAACAGGCGGCTGGCGGTTTCGCCGCCATAGCCCGCGAACACGTGGCCGTGGGGCGTGTAGACCACCTTCGCCTCCCGGGCCCCCAGCATGGCGGCGACACGTCCCAGGGCCCCGGCCTTCGCGGAGTGGAGGTGAAGAATGGACGGGCGTTCGCGGCGCAGGCGGCGCGCAAGATCGATGAGGGCGACCAGGTCGCGGGCCGGGCGTACCGGGCGCAGCAGGTGGGGCAGCACCTCGAGGCGGCCGGCGAGCCGCCGCCGGTACTCGGCCGGCGGACCCGCGCCCGTAAGCCCCGGGCCGGTCCAGATGCGCGAATCGTAACGGTCCGGCGCGACCCGTTCGGCCGAGAGCACCGTGTTCTCCGCCGAGCCGCCCGGGTCGAGGCGGGTGATGATATGGAGCACGCTTTCCCGTCGCATCACCGCTCCACAGCCTTTCAGCGATCCCCTCCACCCTTCCCCGGGTAAGCATAGGGCCCCCGCGGCCGCGAGACAAGCGCACCGGGGCGAATCGGGCATTTCCCTCCAGTCCGCCACGCGGCAGGGTGCACGGCGTGATTCCCGCCGCGCGGGGTCCTCCCTTGACTTCCACCGCGAAGGGTACTAAGCTCTCGTCCGCGCGATCTGAAATCGCGCGGTTTTACTTCGGGAGCAACACGCATTACCGGACCACGGATGCACGACCCGCAGCGCCTTCTGTTCATCAGCGATCAGCATTTGCCGATCGGCCCTCCGGAAGCGATCCGCCCGGAGATGCGCCGCATGTCCCGGCGCATCGGCGGCGCCATGGAGGACCTGCTCAACCGATTCGAGCTGCGCTTGCGGCGCGAAGCGAACCTCGTCGAGCGCATCGCCTGCGCCTGGCTGAGCCGCCACGAGGGGAACTATGACCTCATCGTCAACGGCGGCGACAACGCCCTGCCGATGAGCCGCCACGAGGACCGCCTGCGCGCCGCCCGCGAGATCTGGGGCGAACAGCTCGCCCAGTTCGGGGAGGACCGGTACCTCGCCCTCACCGGCAACCACGAACTCGGGCACGGGTACGAGATCGAGCCGGGTTGCTACCCCGACCTGATCGCCCTGCGCGAGGAGCTGTTTTCGCACCCGATCAACCGGCAGGGCTACGGCTGCGAACGGCGCGCGGGCTGCATCCTCGCGGTTGTGGACAGCGAATTGATCGCCGCCGCACGGCTGGCGCCCGACCGTCCCTTCATCATGGACCACTTGGCGAGAATGCGGCATGACCTCGCCACGGCGTTCCGCGGACCGGGCCCGGTCCTCCTGCTGACCCACAACACGGGCAGGACGCGCCGCTGGCTGCGCCACCAGGGGCTGTGGCGCGCCCTGATCGCCGGCGGGCGGCAGGTCGTCATCCTCGGCGGCCACTTCCATGTCCCGCGCGCCATCTGGCGCGACGGCGCGGAGATCCACTGGTCCGGGGGCGCGAGCTACCCGGAGCCCTGGATGCGCTTCCTCGTCCGCGTCCCCTTCACCGGGATCATGAGCGGCGGGCCCGGCGCCATCGAAGTCGGGATGACCCCGCAGCGGCTGTTCGTCCGGCACCGCTCCTTCGGCGTGCCCATGCGTCACATCGCCGCCGCGGCCTGAGGCCCGCCGGACAGGTCCCGCGGGGCTGATGGACGCCGCCGGGTGAACCGCCCTCTCACCGTTGTTCAACGTGCGATGAACGTTTCAAGCCGGAGAACCGCAACCCGGCCCCGCTCCGCCTCGCCCGGCTCCGGAAAGAAGGGCCGATGGAGCCATCCCTCTTGCCCGCGAGGCGGCTGCGCGGGTACGTTGCCGCACAACGGGCTCCGGCGCGGTCCCGGGGAGGGGGGATGGGAGGCAAGCGGGCTTCCCGGGCAGCGGCCCGAGTGTCCCGCCGGCGCCCGGCGCCCGGCCCGCGACATTCCACGGCGAAGGCAGCGATGATCTACTCCGTCCACCAGCCGCACTACCTGCCCTACCCCGGCTACCTCGAGAAGGTGGCCGCCTCCGACCGTTTCGTGTTCCTCGAGGGCGTGCAGTACGTGCGGCGGGAGTACCAGAACCGCAACCGTGTGAAGGGGCCGGACGGCCCGCAGTGGCTGACCGTACCGGTGCGCGGCGAGTACCGCGCGCGCATCGACGAGATGCAGGTGGACGATTCCACCGGCTGGCGGCGCAAGCACATCGAAACCTTGCGCCGCTTCTACGCGCACGCCCCGCACCTCGAGGAGCTGGACCGTTTCGCGGAGGTGATCGGGGGGACGTTCGCCTCCCTGGCGGAACTGACGATCGCCACGACCTCGTTTTTCCTCGACCGTTTCGGAATCACCACCCCGCGGGCGAAGCAGGCTTCCCTGGAGGGGCTGCCGGAGGAGCCGAACCACCGGATCGCCGAGATCGGCCGCCGCCTCGGGGCCGAAGTGTACCTCGCCGGCGCCGGGGGGCGGAATTACATGGACCTTGCGGCCTTCCGGGAAGCGGGCATCGAGGTCCGCTGGTTCGAGCATACGCCGCGGCCCTACCGGCAGCTTCACGGCGGCTTCCTGCCCCACCTCGGGGCCATCGACCTGCTGCTCAACCTCGGGCCGGGAGGGTTCCGCGAGCTTTATGGAAACGAAGCTATCCCGGGACAACGGGAGGAACAGGCATGAGCGAGGGCCGTCCCCGCCGGGTGCTCGCCATCGGCGCTCACCCGGATGACATCGAGATCGGTTGCAGCGGCACCCTGCTGCGCCTCGCGGATGCGGGGTGCGAGGTGTCCCTGTACATCGCCACCAAGGGCGAACGCGGCGGCCAGACGGAGGTCCGCGAGCGGGAAGCGCTTCGCGCCGCGGACAAGATGGGGGCGGTGGAGGTGATCTGGGGCGGCTTCATCGACTGCGAGGTGCCGGACGGGCTCCCCCTGATCGAGAACATCGAGGCGGCGATCGCGAGGGCGCGGCCCGACATGCTCTTCGTCCATTTTCCCGATGACACCCACCAGGACCACCGGGCGGTGGCGGTGGCGGCGCAATCCGCCGGGCGGCGCGTCCCGGATTTCCTCTTCTACGAAAGCCCGACCACGCAGCACTTCACCCCCGTCGTCTATTGCGACATCGAATCGACGATCACCCGGAAGATCGAGCTCCTCGAGACTCATTTTTCCCAGGTGGCGCGGACGAACATCGAGGGGTTGCCGATCACCGACATCGCGCGGGCGGCGGCGATCCGCCGCGGCATCGAAATCTACCGGCGCTACGCCGAAGCCTTCCGCCCGACCCGCTTCGCCCTCGAGCCGGAGGGCAAGCGCATCTTCTACGGGGAAGATGGAACGGGATAGCGACAAGATCGCCGCGGCGGAGCCGGGAGCCTGGTCGCCGCCGAAGTGGACGACGCGGAAGCGGATCATCCTGCCGCTCCTGGTGCTCATTCTCTGCCTGCTGCCGCCGGTCGC
Organism: uncultured bacterium; assembly: GCA_964404605.1. Taxonomy (GTDB): domain Bacteria; phylum Electryoneota; class Electryoneia; order Electryoneales; family Electryoneaceae; genus CAYOKT01. The sequence goes on along the minus strand of CAYOKT010000087.1, from coordinate 1,262 downwards.
CCGCCCGATGCGCGAGGCCGGCTTCAAACCGCTCTACATCCTCATTTTCGCCTGGGCGGTGAGCCGTATCCTCACCCCGATCGCGATCCGTCTCTCCTTCGTCCTCGGGTGGCTGGACTACCCGGGCGGGCGCAAGAGCCACGCCCGGCCGACACCGCTGCTCGGCGGGATGGCGATCATCGCCGCCTTCGGCGTCGCGCTGCTGGTCAACTCCCACTACTCCTGGCAGATGAAGGGGGTCGGGCTCGCCGGGCTGCTCATCTGGATCGTCGGCGCGGTGGACGACCGCCGCGAGCTGCCCGCATCGTTGAAGCTGCTGGTCCAGCTCGCCGCGGTGGGGGTGCTGCTCTACTTCGATGTCCGCGTCACCTTCCTGCCGAACACCTGGTGGGGCAACTCGCTGGAGTACCTGATCACCGCCGTGTGGGTGCTGGGAATCACCAACTCGGTGAACTTCCTCGACGGGATGGACGGTCTCGCCACCGGGATGAGCGCGATCATCGCCTTCTTCCTCGCCCTCGTCGCCCTGCAGACCGGCCAGGTCTATTTCGCCTATGTCGCCCTGGCGCTGCTCGGCGCCTGCCTCGGGCTGTTGCCGGACAATTTCCGCCGCACCCGCAGCGCGGCCGTTTTCCTCGGGGACAACGGCGCCACCTTCCTCGGGTTCACCCTCGCCTCCACCGCGATCATGGGCAACTGGGCGACGAACAACATCGCCGCGCTGGTCGTGCCGATCCTGCTCCTCGGCGTGCCGATCTTCGACATGGTGCTGACCACGGTGATGCGGGTCTACAACGGCCAGGTGAAGACCATCGGCCAGTGGCTGGCCTACACCGGGCGCGACCACTTTCACCACCGCCTCGCCGCGCTGGGCATCGGGCGGTATACCGCGGTGCTCGTGATCTACGCGATCACCATTCTCACCTGCATTCCCGCCGTGGTGCTCAAGCAGGCGAGGGGCATCGACGCTTCCCTGCTGCTGCTCCAGGGCGGCCTGCTCTTCCTGCTGATCAGTTTCTTCATGATCTATGTCCGCAGCCACCAGATCAGGCTGATCGTGCGGGAGATGAGCCAGGAGGGAAAGGAGGGGCGCAAGGTCAGCCCCTCCGACCTCGAGCGGCTGCTGACGACCGCCGACAGCGCGGTGGAGGAAGCTCCCCCCGAAGGCGAATGAAAAAAGCCCCGATATGGCTTTTCAGGGCGTTGATGAGAATACTCTGATGAAACCCGGGGCACCCCGCCTCCTCCTGCTCACTAAGCGC
>CAYOKT010000086.1:0-11832 GCA_964404605.1 uncultured bacterium | reverse complement strand
ATGACAATATGAATGCTCAGGATGATAGAATAAATGTTCTGGATAACAGTTAGTTCTCGCGCGATGACAGTAGAAATCTCCAGGATGTCACCCTTATGAAACCCGGTCCCGAACCGTCGGGACCGGGCCACCCAACGTCCGGCCAGAGTCGGCCGGCCCGCGGGACCCGGATCATGTCGATCTCACCAATGTAAACCGTCCCGGCTGAACCGGGACGCGAATGTAATGCGCATCATGGCCTCGGGGCCTATACCCGGACACGGCGGACCGGAGACACGAGGTGCGCCGCAGAGGCGTATCCCGGCGGTGTGTCAGGAGCGCCGTTTCCGCTTCGACAGCGGCCCCCGCACCCTGCCGGACCCCCTGCCGGTGACCTTGCGCCAGGTCGCCCAGAGGCCGTTCAGGATGAGAAGGACGAAGATGAGGCCCCCGAGCACATCGAGGGAGTGGTTGTACAACCCGTACCCGAACCCTACGAGCCCGATGAAGCCGCCGATGAGGGCGAACGTGCCGTTGAACGCTCTCACTTGCCGCTGTCGCCCTTCTTCGCGCTTTTCTTGCGGGTCGTCGTCTTCGGCTTCTCCTCCTCGGCGCCGTTGCCGCTCACTTCGGACTCCCCGCCTTCGGCCGCCGCCGGCGGTTCCTCATCCGCGAGCGCGGTGCTGGCCTCCGCGGCGGGGGGACGCTCCATGGTCGCCTCGCCCGCGCCGGTCTCCTCCTCGTCCGGCTCGCCCCAGGCGTCTTCCAGGTCCTCCTCGCGGTAGGGCTTCGGGAGAATGCGATCCAGCAGGAAGATCGCCACGGCGATGATGATCCCGAGGACGAGAATTACCTTGAAAAACGACCATCCACTTTTCTTTTCCATGACTGCTTCCTCGCGCGTCAACAATCCCTGTTTAAACGTATCGCCCAGTCGGGCGCCTTTTGTCCGTAATGTTTCCAGCCGTTCCTCGACATCCTCCACCCACTCGTGGCCGAGGGAACGGCCGATGTCCTTCGCGCGGCTCTGCGCGCTCTCCGCGAGCGTCTTCCCGCGGCGGCGCAGCTTCTCGAACGCCCAGGCATAGGCCGCCCAGATCGCGAAGCCCTTCGCCGCCCGCTGAATCAGTTGCCGTACCCAGGGTTTCATCCCGCCCTCCGGCAATGGGAAAATCACACCACTCGCCGGGCGGACCCGGCGAATCGAACCTCTTCCACCCGGCTGCGGCCGCCCGGCGCGGACAGCAGGGCGGAACACCCCGCGGCCTCGCCCCTACCCGCCGTCCGGCTCATCTTCTTCCCGCCAGCGGCGGACGATCTCCCCGGCGATTTCGCCGCCGAACCCGCGCGAGGCGAGCTTGCGGTACAGGCGGCCGGCCGCTTCCCGGGTGCGCTGCTTTTCTCCCGCGGCGAGCCGCTCGAACACCGCGCGGGCATGGCGCCGCTCCACCTCGTCGCTCCACACCGCGGCGAGGGCATCCCGGACGAGGGAGGGCTCGAGTCCGCGACCGAGGAGTTTCCGCTCCGCGCGCCGCCGCCCCTGGCCGCCCCGGGCCGCGAGTTCGGCCGCCCAGTCGCGCGCGGCGGCCTCGTCATCCAGCCAGCCCAGCTCCCGCGCGCGGGCGATCGCACCGTCCACCTCCGCGGCGGAATAGCCCTTCCGCCGCAATTTACGCCGCAACTCCACCACGGCGTGCCGCCGCCCGGCGAGCAGTCTCGCCGCGCGGTCCAGCGCGGACTCGGGCTCGTGCCGGCGTCGCCTGCTCTTTCCCCGCTCCCCCGGCGGCTTCTCCCCCGCCCGTTCCCCGTCCGCGTCGCCGCCCCGCCGCGGCGCGGCGGGAGGGTCTTCCATCTCCACCGTCCGCCGGGACCGTCGCCGGGCGCTCATCGATCAGGCGTCCGCGGCGCCGGCACCCTCCGCCCCGGCGGCCTTCGCCAACCCGAGGTGTTCACGCACCTTCGCCTCGATCTCCGCCATCAGCTCGGGGTTCTCCTCGAGGAAGAGGCGTACCCGCTCGCGCCCCTGTCCGAGGCGCTCTTCCCCGTAGCTGAACCAGGTCCCGCTGCGGGTGAGAACCTCCGTCGTAACCGCGAGATCCAGCAGGTCCCCGCTGCGGCTGATCCCCTTGCCGTAGATGATATCGAACTCCGCCTCGCGGAAGGGCGGGGCGAGCTTGTTCTTCACCACCTTCACCCGTGTCCGGCTGCCGACGATTTCACTGCCTTCCTTGATCGAGGCGATGCGCCGCACATCCAGCCGCACGGAGGCATAAAACTTGAGCGCCCTGCCGCCGGTCGTCGTCTCCGGGTTGCCGAACATCACCCCGATCTTCATCCGGATCTGGTTGGTGAAGATGAGGGCGGTGTGGCTCTTGGAAACCGTCCCGGTCAGCTTGCGCAGGGCCTGGCTCATCAGGCGCGCCTGCAGCCCGACATGGCTGTCTCCCATCTCGCCCTCGATCTCCGCGCGCGGCACCAGCGCGGCGACGGAGTCGATGACGACGACATCCAGCGCACCGCTGCGGACGAGGGTTTCAGCGATCTCCAGCGCCTGCTCCCCGGTGTCCGGCTGGCTGATCAGCATGTTCTCGATGTCCACCCCGAGGTCGCGGGCATACTTGGCGTCGAGGGCGTGTTCGGCGTCGATGAAGGCCGCGAACCCGCCCGTCTTCTGCGCCTCCGCGATCAGGTGCAGGGTCAGGGTCGTCTTCCCGGACGCCTCGGGACCATAGATCTCCGACACCCTCCCGCGCGGTACACCGCCGATTACAAGGGCACTGTCGAGGGCGAGGGAACCGGTGGGGATGACATCCACCTTCACACGAGCGCCCTCCTCCCCCAGCTTCATGATGCTGCCCTTGCCGAACTGCTTCTCGATCTGGGCGATGGCGAGATCCACCGCCCGCCCCTTCTGGCTCTCTTCCCGGTTTCCGCTCATGGGTTTTCCCTGCTCCTGCGGCGGTTTACCGCCCTCGATCCACGCGGCTGGGTCGAGATGCACCCGCCGCCCCGCTCTGTTCCATCACCACGGAGAGCCCGTGCGCCGCTGTACTCTTCCCGGAGCACCGCCGCTCCGCAGCACACCGCGCATAATGCGCTCCCCCGGCGCCCGACCCGCTCTTTTTAGTCCCCGCGGTCCGTCCTCACGGTTTTCCCCTCCCGGGCCGCCAGGAGCGCGCTCTCGACCCGCTCGTACCGCGGGCCCTGCGGCGTCAGGGTGCTGGAGAACAGGGTCAGGCGATCCACGCGCCAGTAGAAGGTCTCCACCGTCACCTCGCGCAGCCGGCGGGGCAGCACGCTTCCCTTGGGCACGAACTTGACCCGCCCGAGGGTCAGGTGCGGCGAGAACGGACGTTTCTCCAGCTCCACGCCCGACTCCCGCGCCCGCGCCGCGAGGCGCGCCTGAAGCCGCGCCAGGTTCTCGTTCGGGCGCACGCCGACCCAGATCACCCGGGGGTTTCGCCGCGCGGGAAACGCTCCCAGCCCCCCGACCCCGAGCTGCAGCGGCCCGGTTTCCTTCGCCGCCGCAACCACTTCGGCCGCCATCGAGGCCACCACATCGTCCGGCTGGTCCCCGAGGAAGACGAGTGTCAGGTGCATCGCCTCCTCGCGCACCCAGCGGATGCGGGCATCGCCGGCATCCAGCAGCTCCCCGAGACCGATGAGACGCTCCTTCAGCGCGCGAGGCAGCTCAAGGGCGACAAAGGCTCGCATGGGCCGTTGCCCTTTCCTTCACCCCGTGGAAGATACCTCCCGGCGGCGGCACTCCGCTACACGAGCTGCCCGTCGGAGACGTGCGGCCGAGGCCGAAGCCGATCGATGAGCATCACGAGGGCCGCGGCCACGCTGCGCAGGCGGTTGGTCCGGCGGTCGCCGCCGAACTGGTGGCGCTGGTGGGAGACCCCCTCCCTGTCCGCGATACCGAGATACACCAGCCCCACGGGTTTCTCGGGCGTTCCTCCCTCCGGCCCGGCGATCCCGGTGATCGAAAGGGCCACCTGGGCGTGACTGTTCCGGATCGCCCCCTCCGCCATCGCCTCGGCGACCTCCGCGGACACCGCCCCGTGGCGCTCGATCAGCTCGAAGGGCACGCCGAGCAGCTCGTGCTTCGCTTCGTTGGAATAGGTGACGAACCCGCGCTCGAACCAGCGCGAGCTGCCCGGGTTGTCGGTCAGCCGCTTCGCGAGCAGCCCCCCGGTGCAGGACTCGGCGACGGCGAGTTTCAGCCGCTCGCGGAGGAGCAGCTCCCCCACCCCCTTCTCCAGGGTGAACTCCTCGCCGCTTCCGAAGATGTAGGGGTTGATCCGGCTGCGCAGCGCCTTCTCCGCCTTGTCGAGGCGCATGTTCGCCTCCTCGGCGCTGTCCGCCTCGACCGTGAGCCGGATGCGCACCCCGGTGTACCCCGGCAGGAAGGCGAGGCGCGAATGCTGCAGGATCTCCTCGCGGTTGTCCAGTTTCTCGAAGAGCAGGGCCTCCTTGATCCCCACCGTGTGCAAGGTGCGGAAGAGGATAACCTTGCCGTGACGGCGCTGGACCAGGCGGGGGAGGACGAAATCGACCATCATCGCCCGCATCTCCACGGGAACGCCCGGCATGGCGACGAACACCCTCCCCTCGCGCTCGTACCAGATGCCGGGCGCGGTGCCGTGCGGGTTGCGGATCGGGGTCGCGCCGGAGGGGAAGTTGGCCTGCTCGCGGCTGGTCTCGATGAAGCTGAGCTGCCGCTTGCGGTACAGCTCGCGCACCTCCTCGAGGATGTCGTTGCGGAACACGATGGGCAGGTCGAAAAACCGGGCGAAAAGCGCCTTGGTCAGGTCATCGTGCGTCGGTCCGAGTCCGCCGGTGATCAGGGTCGCATCCGACCGGCGGAACGCGCGGTTGAACGATTCGAGAATCGCCTCTTCCTCGTCCGGGATCACGCTCATGTGATGCACGGCGATCCCCTCGCGGGCGAGCTGCCGGGCGATCCACCCGGCGTTCGTGTTTTCGATCTGCCCGAGAAGGACTTCGTCCCCGATGGCGATGATTTCCGCTTTCATTTCCGTCAATCGTTTCAGGCCGCCGCAACGTGGGTGCGAGCACCCCTAAGTGTCTCAATATAAGATTGTTGACAGAGAAACAGGAGACATTTGTTCCCTGTTTCCAAAGGAAGGCGAGTGTCGCGGGGAACCGCCCGCGCCGGCCGGCGGCACCCTCCCCTCCACGCTGGCGCCACCATTCACCTTACCCTATATTGCGCGGCACCATCCGAACGATCTCGAGGCGACGATGAGCGGACAGGATTCCCGGCGGAGCGCGGGGAAGCCGGGTGAGGCTGATCCCCCGGGGAACGGGGAAGCGACAGGCGGGACCGGCAACTCGGAGGAAATCGAGGATACCCTTTCCCTGCGGGATACTCTCCGCATCCTCTTCGGCGCATCACGCGCCTTCTGGCAGGTGAACCTGATCAACTTCGGCGACGGCGTCGCCTATTTCGGCATCCTGACCCTGCTCACCCTGTTCATCGCCAACCGTATCGGCTTCAGCGATCACGCCACCAGCATCGCCGTGTCCACCTTCACCGGCCTCGTGACCCTGTTCATGCTCGGCGGCGGTTTCGTCTCGGACAAGCTCGGTGTCCGCCGGGCGCTCAGCCTCTGCCTGCTTCTCCTCGTGATCGGCCGGGGGTTGCTCACGATCAGTCCCTCGGCCGGGGGCGACCTCACCGTGGTGCTGCTCTGGTCCTCGATCCTCGTCATGGCGGCGGCGGAGGGGATCATCCAGCCCGCCCTCTACGCCGGGGTCAAGGAGTTCACCGACCCGCGCACCGCGACCATCGGTTACAGCCTTCTCTACTCGATCATGAACGTCGGCATCGTCGTCGAAACCTTCCTCTCGCCCTTCCTGCGGGCGAAGTTCGGGATCGAGGGCGTCTACGCCATCCTCACCGGGTTCACCGTGCTTCTCCTCATCGCCAATCTGCTCGGATTCACCAGGAAGATCGAGCAGCGCGACCGAATCGTCCACCTGGAGGAGATCCGCAAGGAGAAGGACATCCGCTCCCTGTGGGAGAAGATCCGCTCCCTCCCCTTCCTCGACACGAGGTTCATCTTCTTCCTCTTCGTGCTGCTGCCGGTGAGAACCCTGTTCGCCCACCAGTTTCTGACCATTCCGCAGTACATCGAGCGCTGCTTCCCCGCGGGGGTGTTCGCCCGCTACGAGTGGTTCGCCGGGCTGAACCCGTTGATCATCATCATCTTCGTCCCCGTCATCGCCGCGATGACGCGCAAGGTCCATGTCGTCAAGATGATGATCATCGGGACGACGGTCTCCGCGATCACCACCTTCATCCTCGTCCCGGGGCCGCACCTTGCGACCCTGATCCTGTACATCATCTTCTTCAGCTTCGGCGAGGCGATCTGGTCCAGCCGATTCCTCGAATATGTCGCCGACATCGCCCCGGCGGGCCGTGTCGGCGCGTACATGGGCATCGCGGGTATCCCCTGGTTCCTCGCGAAGAGCACCACCGGGCTCTACTCCGGCCTGATGATCGAGAAGTTCATCCCGGCCGGCGGCCCGCACGACAGCGGCACGATGTGGCTGATCTACGCGCTGATCGCCTGCCTCACCCCCATCGGGCTGGCCATCGGGAGCCGCTGGATGAAAAAGGGCGTATAACGGGCCGGTCCGGGGCCGGTCTTCCCTTTGCGGGCGGGTCCTCCGGCGCGGCAGACCGGTTGCGCTCGCACGCCGGGCGATGCCATTTTTCGCCTGCCTGGTGAAGAGCCGGCGGGCGGGGAAGAACAGGAGAGAGGCAAGGTGGTCACGTCGGACACCATCGAAGAGCACCACGGCGGGGAGAAGGAGACCCATCAGCATCGACCCGGGGGGGTTGACATCGCCGGGGAGCGGGAGAAGTTCCTCGGCGACCGGCGCGCGGCGAAACGGGTCACATGGGCCGGCGCGGTGATCAACCTGTTGCTCGCGTTGATGAAGGGCACCGCCGGGATGGTGTTCACCAGCCGCGCCCTCGTGGCCGACGCGGTGGATTCGCTGAACGACCTGCTCACGGACGGCATCGCCCTCGCCGCCTATCCGCTGGCGCACAAACCGGTGGACCGCTCGCACCCTTACGGCCACGGCCGGGTCGAATCACTCGCCGCGATGGTCGTCTCCGCCTTCCTGATGCTCGCGGCGGTGGGGATCGGCGCGAAGGCGGTCTACAGCCTCCTCACCCATAACATCCTCATTCCCCGCTGGCCCGCGATCATCTTCGCCTGTATCTCCCTGGCGACCAAGGAGTGGATGTACCACTGGACGATGCGGGTGGCGAAGCAGACCGGCTCGCAGGTTCTCGCCGCGAACGCCTGGAACCACCGGGGCGACGCCTTCTCCTCGGTGGCGGTGCTGCTCGGCATCAGCGGCTCGCTGCTCATTCCGGGCGGGGAGATCCTCGATGCGATCGCCAGCCTGGTGGTCGTGGTCCTCATCCTCCGCGCGGCGGTGGGGATCGCGCGGCGCTCGGCGAACGACCTCGTCGACAAGGCGCAGGACGAGGCGCTCCTGAAGAGAATCGTGTCGGAAGCCCAGGCGGTGCAGGGGGTGATCAACGCCCACCGCGCCCGCTCCCGGCGGTACGGTCACCTGATCTACCTCGACCTGGACATCGAGGTGGACCCGGGGATGAGCGTGGATGACAGCCACACCCTTTCGCACCGCGTCAAGGACCGCCTCCTCGCCCGCTACAACCGGATCGCGGACGTGCAGATCCATGTCGAGCCGGAGGGGGACCACCTCCACGGCGAAGGCTTCGTCCGCGACCGCTGAGCCACCCGCGCCCGCGCCGCCCGGTTGCGCCGGGACCTCCCGCCGTCCCACTTTGCCGACCCGGACCGAGAGGGATTCCGGTGAACCGATTCACCTGAACCGGTCCACCAAGTGTCGATTTGCCTGTCCGCCAACCCATAGACCGTGAAAAGAGCCATGCAGAACGAATTCAAGACCCCGGGCAGCGACGCCGGGAGTGAAGAGACAAACGCCTCCCCGCTGCCGGCCGACATCCTCGGGGACGGCACCCTGTGCGGGGAGATCACCGCCCTCGAGGCGATCATGCGCCGCCTGCGCGAGGAGGGCGGCTGCCCCTGGGACCGCCGACAGACCCACGAATCGCTCCGGCCCTACCTGCTCGAGGAGACCTACGAGGTGATCGAGCGGATCGACCGGGGAGACTACGACGGCCTCCGGGAGGAGCTGGGCGACCTCCTGCTGCAGATCGTCTTCCATGCCCGTCTCGCCGAGGAGGAGGGGCGTTTCCGGCTGGCGGACAGCATCCGCGCGATCCGCGAGAAGCTGATCGAGCGCCATCCGCACGTGTTCGGCGGGCGGGTGCTCGAGACCCCCGACGAGGTCCGCGACCAGTGGGAGAAGATCAAGCTGGAGAACAACGGCGGGGAGAAAGATGCGGCTTCCCGGGGGACCCTCGACGGCGTTCCCGCCGCCCTGCCGGCGCTCACCCGGGCGTTCCGCGTCCAGGAGAAGATGGCGGGCGTGGGCTTCGACTGGCCCAGCGCGGACGGCGCTCTCGACAAGCTGCGCGAGGAGGTCGAGGAGGCGAGCGAAGCCGTGCTCTCGGGGGACCGCGAGCGGGCCGAGGAGGAGATCGGCGACCTGCTGTTCAGCGTGGTCAACGCCGCCCGGTTGACCGGGATCGGTGCCGAGGAGGCGCTTCGGCGCAGCACGGAGAAGGTGATCGCCCGTTTCAAGCAGGTGGAGCGGATGGCCGCCGAGGACGGAAAGAGCGTGGGCGAGTTGCCGCTCGAGGCGCTGGACGCCTACTGGGACCGGGCGAAGGAGTGGGAGCGGCGGCGCGGCGGGAGCGGGATAAGTTGAGCGTCGTCTGGATCTTTCTCGACGGTGTCGGGTACGGCTCCGCCGACCCGCGCCGCAACCCCTGGGCCGGGGTCGAGGGTTCCACCCTGATCGCGGTGGAGGGCAGGCCGCCGGACTGGCCGGGGGCGGTGTGGCGGCCGCTGGACGCCACCCTCGGCGTCCCCGGACTGCCCCAGTCCGCCACCGGCACCACCGCCCTGCTGACCGGGGTCAACGCACCCGCGGCGATGGGGCGCCACATCTCCGGCTTCCCCAACCGCGCGCTCCGCGAAATCATCGCCGAACACTCCGTGCACAGGCAGGTCATCGCCCTCGGCCTGAAGCCGACCTTCGCCAACGCCTACAACGAGGCGTACTTCAAGCGGCCCATCGGCCGGCAGTCGGTGACCACCCACGCCTTCCGCGCCGCGGGACTGCCCTTCCGGATGATGGAGGACTACCGCGCGGGGCGGGCGGCGTTCCACGACCTCACCGGCGAGCTGGTCCGCGACCAGGGAAACGACGGCAAACTCACCCCGCCCGCCGGGAGCAAGCGGAGGGTGATGAAGCGGTTCATCCGCGACCGCGAGGCCTTCGCCCGGTGGATGGCGCGGTACGACCTGCCGGTCATCACCCCGGCCGAGGCGGGGCGGCGCGTGGCGCGGCTCGCCCGGGAACACGACCTCGTCCTCTTCGAGTATGTCAAGACCGACATGGCGGGGCACACCGGCGAGGCGGAGTGGGCCGCGAGCGTCGTTGGCGAGGTGATGCTCTTCCTCCGCACCCTGCTGGCGGAGATCGACCCGTCGCGGGACACCCTGCTCATCGGCAGCGACCACGGCAACTGCGAAGACCTCGCGGTGAAGACCCACACGACCAATCCCGTGCCCGCCGTGGCGGTCGGCCCCCTCGCCGGTCCCCTCCTCGACGGCGCGGCGGCGATCACCGACCTCGTGCCCAACCTCCTCGCCGCACTGGCGAAAAGCGCTCCCTGAACGGTGTAGCACCGGCGGGGTCCACCCGGTCCGCCGGTCTCTCAGGCACCAGTTCCCGGGAAGCGGTGGGCATGACATGGCAGGGCGATGGAGGCCGACTGGCACGGCACGAATTCCGTCCCTAACTTGCAGTGTTGCGGCTGTGTCTGTCCACGGCGGACCCCATGAGAACGTTCGGGTTCCTGAAAGCGCGGATTCTGCCGGCGGCGCTGCTTCTGCTCGCGCCCGCCGGCGCCGCCCACGCCTGCCAGATGTGGGGCATGGTGGCCGATCCCTCCGCCCCGGGGTACAGCACCACCGCGCAACAGGACCTGCTCCGCGGCACGATGGAATCCTTCCTCGCGCGGGCGGAGGGGATGAGCAACTGGTCCGGCTGGGGGTTCTACCGCAGGACGCCGGACGGCGGCTTCTCCATCGACCGCGGCCGGGTGATGCCCTGGCAGCCGGGCTCCGACCCGACCCTGTGGCGGGCGGGCGGCGAGGGGGTCGTCCAGGCGCTGCTCGAAGACGCCTCCCCCCTCGCGCTGCTCCACTTCCGCCTTCCGAGCACCGGCGCCCGCCAGGAGCCCAACCCGCACCCCTTCATCTACACCCTCGACGGCACCTCCTTCGCCCTGCAGCACAACGGCACGCTGTACGGCAGCCGTTGGCTGGAGACCATGCGGACCGCCGTCCTCGGGGAAGCCTTCCACCAGCTCGACCTCTTCCGCAACCGCCCCTACCTCGGGGTGAAGAACCGGACGATGGCGGTCGATTCGGAGTGGCTCGCCGCGGTGGTGATGAAGAACGTCCTCATCGCGCGCAACTACGGGAAGGATACCCTCTGGGCTCTCCGGCGCACCGTGCATGAAGTGGAAGCGGCGGCGGAGAAGAGCGGCGGGGCGCTGCGCTTCGATTCCATCGACAACCTGTTCACGGCCGGGGACACCCTGTACGCCGTCGTCGCGACCCGTTTCTCCCGCTACAACCTCTGGACGGCGGAGTTCCCCGGTGGGACGCGGATGGTATTGAACTACGCTCCTCAAGGCGATCCCGCCTGGGTTCCCCTGCGCGAGGGAGAGGAGAATGTCATCGCCCGCTTCGCGCCCGGCGAAGGGGCGGTGATCCATCGATTCGCTCCCGGCGGGCCCCTCGAACCGCTGCCGGAAACGCTGGTCGTTTCCGGACCCGATCTCACCGGGTCGGATGAAGTCGCTCTCGCCGCCGGCGATGAGGGAGGCTTCGCCGCCCTGTGGAGCGAGTTGGGCGGCGCGCGTCTCATCGCCCGCTGGTACGACCCACTGGGACTGGCGGAACAGCCGGCGGTGGAACTCATCACCACCGGGGGCACCATCCATCATCTCGCCATCGCGCCACAAAGACCGGGCGGGCTGATGTCGCCGGGCTACGTGGCAAGCTGGGTTCGCAGCACGGACTCGGGCCCGCGGGCGGAGCAGGTGACACTCACCCTCGACGACGGATGGCTGCTCCCGGGTGAAATCGAACCCGCGGCCGGCGACCCAAGTGATCCCGGTGAGGCCCCGTCCGGCGGAGAGGTCCACGCGGTGAGCCCGGCGAGCGGCGCATGGCCCGAGCGGACGATGACGCTCACCATCGCCGACATCGGGGCGGGGCGGATGGCCGTGCGGGGAAGCTTCGACCCGCCCCTCGACGATTCAAGCGCCTACTACGCATCCCCCGAGCCGCCGGGCGACCCGTTCCGTGAACCCATCAAGCCTGGAACGGCGGCCGGGCGGCGGGAGGAGCTTCCCCGCCGCACCGCGCTGCGCGGGGTCTACCCCAACCCGTTCAACCTCTCGGCGACGGTGCAGGTGGAACTGGCCGAGGAGGGCCGCGTGCGGCTGACCCTGTTCGACATCACGGGCCGCCTCGCCGCCCACCTGGCGGACCTGCGCCTCCCCGCCGGGCGGCACTCCCTTCCCCTCGCCGCCCCACGGGTCGCCTCCGGGCCCTACCTGCTCGTCTTCGAAGGCCCCGGCGGCTCCGCCGTCCGGCGTGTCATCCTGCTGCG
>CAYOKT010000085.1:0-11897 GCA_964404605.1 uncultured bacterium | reverse complement strand
CAGTCCCAGTGTGGCTGATCATCCTCTCAGACCAGCTACCCATCGTCGCCTTGGTGAGCCATGACCTCACCAACTAGCTAATGGGACGCAGGCTCATCCTATGGCGCCCGAAGGCTTTGATCTCGTCGCCAGGCGACGTCGAGATAACATGCGGTATTAGCGCAGCTTTCGCTGCGTTATCCCCCACCACAGGGTAGATTGCCTACGCGTTACTCACCCGTTCGCCGCTTTACTCGCCTTTCCGAAGAATGGCTTTCTCGCTCGACTTGCATGTGTTAAGCCCCCCGCTAGCGTTCGTCCTGAGCCAGGATCAAACTCTCCGTTGTAGACAAGACACACTTTAGGGTGGTGTTTTGAAGCAATGCTTCAATGCACCGCGCGTCGACGTGTACGCTTGTCAAAGAACCGATGGAAAACCGAGCCCCGCCACGAGTTTCACGCGACTCGGTAACCGTCAACTTTGTCCGTCCGCCGCAATCTTTCGGCAGACTCAAAGGTACATGCTCTGCTTCGCCGAAGTCAATATGAAGCGCCTCCAGCGACTCGCGCACACTGCGGTGCGCAAGAAATGCGCCCGCCGACACACGCCGCGGGCGCACCGGGAAGTATATCGGGTCCACCCCGGCGAGTCAAGAGGCAACTGGACCCGGGGAGTTCCCAAGAGCTATCGCATAATTACATAAGTAACAAATCTTTATGCTTCCCGCCGGGCTCGCGGGGAGGGGCTGCGCCCCCCGCCGCCCGGTTGCGCTTCGCCTTCTCCCCTTGCGATTCGAGTTTTGCCCCCGACTTCGCATTGGCTCTCCCCACGGTGCTCCGCCCTTCCGGGCGCACCGTCCCGGGCCCCGCCGGCCGGCCCGCCTGACAGAAAAAGCCTCCCCACCCTGACGGTGGGGAGGCCGCGTTGCGATCGTTCTGCACCCGGGAGCCGCGCCCAACGGCGGGCCGCCGGTCACTCCTCCTTCTGCTGCCCCTCGGCGACGGTATCGTCCGCCGGTCCAGCGGGTTTGCCCACCGCTTCGCCGCCTGCAGGTTCGCCCACCGCTTCTCCGCCGGCGACCGGGGCGGCTTCCTCCTCTTCCGGGGCATCCCCGGCCGGCGGTTCTCCGGCGGCTTCGGCCGGTTGGCCGTCGGGTTCCGGGGTCTCCGCGGCCCCTTCCACGGCCTCCGCCGCTTCCGCCGCCTCGACCCCCTCGACCTCCTCCGGGGGTACCTCGGCGGTGACGAGGACGCGCACGTTGAACGCCACGTCGCCGTGCGGCTTCACCGCGACGACATGCTCGCCGGTGGTCTTGATCGGCTCGGGGAGCTGGATCTTGCGGCGATCGACCTCGACGCCCTTTTCCGCCAGGCGCTCGGCGATATCCGCGTTGGTGATCGCGCCGAACATCTTGCCGCGGTCGCCCATGCGAACGATGAACTCGAGCTCCAGGTCGGCCGCCTTGCCGGCCAGCTTCTCCGCCTTCGCGCGCGCTTCCTCATCCCGGCGCAGGAGCTCATCGCGCTCGAGCTCGAACATGTGCTTGTAGATTCCCGTGAAGGGATAGGCGATCCCCCTGGGCACGAGATAGTTGCGGGCGAACCCGCCCTTCACCTCGACCACATCCCCGGGGCGCCCCAGGTTTTCAAAGGATTCACGCAGGATGACCTTCATCACTCCGTCCTCTTCTCAGCGCATGGGGTCAGCGCGGGTTGTCGGCCACGTAGGGAAGCAGCGCCATGTACCGGGCGCGCTTGATCGCGGTCTCGAGCATCCGCTGGTTCTTCGCGCAGGTGCCGCTGATCCGGCGGGGGATGATCTTCCCCTGCTCGGTGATGAAGCGGCTGATCAACTTCACATCCTTGTAATCGATGTACAGGATGCCGTTTTCCTTGAAACGGTCAACCTTGCGACGGATCGACATCATCACTGTATCCTCCAGGGCCGAGCGACGGGCCTTGCTTTGAACGATGAGGGATGTTCAGAACACTTCGGTTCAGGTGAACCGTCCCACTACTCCCCGCTCTCTTCCACTTCCGCGGGCTTCGCCTCTTCCTTCACCTCGGCCGTCCCTTTCGACTCCTTCGCGGCGGCCTCGGCGGCTTCCTTCGCGGCAGCCTCGGCGGCTTCCAGCGCGGCGGCCTTGGCGGCTTCCGGCGCGGCGGCCTCCTCGAGCATGTCGACCACCTTCGACTCGCCCGACACCTTCGCTTCGGCGCGGCGCTCCGCCTCGCGCTCCTTCAGCTCCTCCTGGCGCTTCTTCAGCTTGATCACCTTCTGGGGGATCGCGATAACCAGGGCGCGGATGACTTGGGGGTCGTAACGGAAGTAGGTGTTCAGATCGGTGATGAAGGAGGAGTCGGCCCTGAACTCGACAACCACGTAGTAGCCGAACTGCTTGCCCTTGATCTCGTAGGCAAGGCGCTTCTTGCCCCAGACGTCGATGCTGATCACCTCGCCTTCCGGGGCGGCCAGAATCATCTCCTCGACCTTCTTGACCTGGGCCTTGAGCTTCTCCTCTTCCTGGCCCGGATCGAGGATGAACATCGTCTCGTAACGTCGCTTCACTCTCACCTCCGGTCTAACGGCTCCCGCCTCGCGGACGGGAGCAGGTGAATGGGTTGCACAGACCTGACAAGTAAAGGTTTTCCGCCCCACCGGTCAAGAGCTCCCGCGGACTCGCGAGACCCGATGACACACGCGGCCCGGCCGATGAACCGGCCGGGCCGCGCTGTTTCACCTGTTCCCGGTGCATCACAGGTGAAGCAGTCCGTGCAAAGTCAGCAGCGGGGCGATCACCAGGCTGACGACGGACATCAGCTTGATCAGGATGTTCAACGAGGGACCGGCGGTGTCCTTGAACGGATCGCCCACCGTGTCGCCCACCACGGCGGCCTTGTGGGCGTCCGACCCCTTGCCGCCGAAGGCGCCGCCCTCGATGTGCTTCTTCGCGTTGTCCCACGCGCCGCCGGCGTTGGCCATGAAGATCGCCATCAGGACGCCGGTCACGGTGACCCCCGCGAGCAGCCCGCCCAGCATCTTCGCTCCGAAGAGAACGCCGATGACCGGCGGGGTGAGCACGGCGAGCAGCCCCGGGGCGACCATCTGCTTGATCGCGGCGGCGGTCGCGATGTCCACGCACTTGGCGTACTCGGCCTTCCCCCGGCTGGCATCGATAATCTTCTTATCCTCTTCGGTCCACTCCTCGCGGCCGCGCACCTTCATCACCTCGAGCGCCGCCTTGAGCTGGGGGATCGTGTTGAACTGGCGCCGCACCTCCTCGATCATCTTCTTCGCCGTGCGGCCGACCGCGCGCATCGCGAAGCTCGAGAAGAGGAACGGCAGCATCCCGCCGATGAACATCCCCGCCATCACCGAGGGATCGAGGATGTCGATCTCGAACTCGCCCTCCTTCGCCCGGATGACAGTGGTGAAGGCGCTGAACAGCGCGAGGGCGGTCAGCGCCGCGGAGCCGATGGCGAACCCCTTGCCGATGGCGGCGGTGGTGTTGCCGACCGCATCCAGCCGGTCCGTCCGCCTGCGGACCTCGGGGTCGAGTTCGCTCATCTCCGCGATGCCGCCGGCGTTGTCCGCGACGGGCCCATAGGCGTCCACCGCGAGCTGAATGCCGGTGGTCGACAGCATGCCGAGCGCCGCGATGGCGATGCCGTACAGCCCGGCGAATTTGAACGCGAGGACGATGCTTATCGCGAGTGTCACCAGCGGCCACGCGGTGGAAAGCATCCCGTTCGCCAGCCCGGCGATGATGTTCGTCGCCGGACCGGTCAGCGACTGTTCGCTGATATTCCGGGCGGGTTTCCCCGTCTCCGAAGTGTAGTGCTCGGTGATAATGCCGATCAGGGTTCCCGCGAGCAGCCCGACCACCGTGGCGATGAAGATGTCGAACGCGCTGATGACGTTCCCCGGCAGCGAGACCGGGTTCGGCACCATGCGATGGATGATGAAGTAACTGACGACGATCATGATCAAGGCGGTGCCGAAGGTGCCGGTGTTCAGGGCGACCTGCGGGTTCCCGCCCTCCTTCGTGCGGACGAAGAAGGTGCCGATGATGCTCATCACGATCCCCGCGCCGGCGATCACCAGCGGGAGGAGCACCAGGCCGAGGGCGTCTTCCCGTCCGGTGTACATCCACCACGAGGCGCCGATGATCATCGCGCTGATGATCGAGCCGACATAGCTCTCGAACAGGTCCGCACCCATGCCGGCGACGTCGCCGACGTTGTCACCCACGTTGTCCGCGATGGTCGCGGGGTTGCGCGGGTCATCCTCGGGAATGCCCGCCTCGACCTTGCCGACCAGGTCCGCGCCCACATCGGCGGCCTTCGTATAGATGCCCCCGCCCACGCGGGCGAACAGGGCGATGGAAGAGGCCCCCATGGAGAACCCGGACAGAATCTGCAGCGTCCGTTCGAGCATCGGCTTCGTCTCCAGCCCGCCGATTCCGCTGAGGACATAGAGAATGAAGAGCAGGCTGATGCCGAGCACGCCGAGGCCGACCACGTTCATCCCCATCACCGAGCCGCCGGAGAAGGCGATGCGAAGAGCCTGGTTCAAACTCTTCCGGGCCGCGTTCGCGGTGCGAACGTTCGCAAGGGTGGCGACGCGCATCCCGAAGTACCCCGCCAGACCGCTGCAGAGAGCCCCAACGACGAAGGAGACCGCAATCCATGGGGATGAGGTCTCCTTGCCGACGTTGGCGACGGCCAGCAGTATCGCCACAACCAATACGAACAGGGCCAGAACCCTGTACTCGCGCCCGAGGAAGGCCATCGCGCCTTCACGGATGTGTCCACTGATCTCCTGCATGTACTCGCTGCCGGCATCCTGCTTCTTCACCCATCCGGTACGCCATACCGAATAGAGCAGTCCCAGGACACCCATCGCCGGCAGGATCCAGATCATGCCGTTCATCGTTTGAACCCTCACGTTCGCCGGAGGCTCAGTCCTCCTCCTCCGGCTCCTCCCTGTTATCCCCCCGCCGCTCTCCCCGTGTGAGCGGCTGGATACGTTGGTTGTTGTGCCGATTCATGGCGAGATAGATCCCGCCGCCGATCCAGTCGAGAACGGCCTGAACCGCTCCCTTGGCGATCTCCTCGAAGTGCTCCCGCTCCGCCTCTGTCAGCGGTTCGAGGACCCGCTCGGCGAGATCCTCGTAGCCGCCCGCGCGCGGGTTCACGGTCTCGTCCCGGATGCCGAGGCGCAGCCGCGGGACTTCGGGCGTACCCAGCTCCCGGAGCACACTTCGCAGGCCCAGGTGCCCTCCATCGCCTCCACCCCGGCGGAGTCGCAGCAATCCCCGCGGCAGGTCATGATCATCCAGCACCGCGAGGATGTTCTCTTCGTGCAGACCGTACCGCCGGGCCGTCCTCGCCACGGCGATCCCGCTGCGGTTCATATAGGTCAGGGGAAGGAGCAGGAAGACATCGTGACCGGCATACCGGCCACGGCCCACCTGGGCCTCCCCCTTTCGACGCAGCGAGGCACCGATCCGACCGGCCAGCGCCCGCACGACGCGAAACCCGAGATTATGCCAAGTCCGCTCGAACTCCGGCCCCGGGTTCCCGAGACCGACCACGAGCCGGCGGCCCATCGCCTACTCCTCGCCGCCCTCTTCCGGCCCGCCCGGCTTCTCCGCGCTCTCCTCGCCCTCGGCTTCGACCTCGCCCTCGAACTCTTCCTCTTCCTCTTCGACGGCGACCTCCTCGGTGATCACCTTCGGCGCGACCACGGTCGCCACCGTCCAGCTCGGGGAGTCCACCCATTCGATGCCTTCGAACTCCCGATCTTCAAGGTGCAGCGAATCGCCGATCTCCAGGTCGCTCACATCGAACTCGAGGGCGGACGGCAGGTTCTTCGGCAGGCAGCGGATCGTCACCTCGTTCATCACATGCTCGAGGATGCCGCCTCCCACACGAACCCCGACGGGATTGCCGACGAGAATCACCGGCACGGTGGTCTCGATGGTCACGCCGCGGGTGATTCCCATCAGGTCCACGTGCAGCGGCACCTGGGTTACAGGGTGACGTTGCACTTCGCGGATCAGGCATTCCAACTCATCGCCGTCGACAACCAGCTTGACCAGGGTCGGCTTCTTCGCGAGGAGCAATTGAACGGTTTTCAGGTCCAGCTCCAGCGGAACCGGTTCATCCTGTCCCCGGTAATAGATCGCGGGAATCCGCCCTTCCGTGCGCAGGCGTTTTGCATCGCCCTTGCTCTTCACTTCACGGCGGACGGCCTTCAATGTCAGCACTTCTACCACGGTTGGGTCCTCTCACACAAACAGGCTGCTGATTGACTCTTCACGGTAAATGCGGAGGATCGCCTCCGCGAACACCTCGTGGACACCCAGCCTTACCAGCCAGGGCGGATCCTCGCCATCCTTCGAGGGAACGGTGTCGAGAACGAAGAGGCGCTCGATCGGACTCGCCTCGATGCGCTCGAACGCCGAACCGCTCAGCATCGGGTGGACGGCGGAAGCTAAAATCGTCTTCGCTCCCTGCCCCTCGAGGGTGCGGGCCGCCTCGCAGAGGGTGCCCGCCGTGTCCACCATGTCATCCACGAGGAGGACATGCTTGCCCTCAACACTGCCCAGCAGGTTCATCGCTTCGGCGACATTCGCCCGAACCCTGCGCTTGTCCACGATCGCAAGGTCGGCATGCAGCCGCTGGGCGTAAGCGCGCGCCAGCTTGATCCCGCCCACATCCGGCGAGACCACCACCAGGTTCTTCGCGACCTCCCGCTGGAAGAACGGCACGAACACCGTCGACCCGTACAGGTGGTCGAGGGGGATGTCGAAGAAGCCCTGGATCTGGGCGCTGTGCAGATCCATCGTCAGCACCCGGTCCGCCCCCGCGGCGGTGATCAGGTTCGCCACCAGCTTCGCGGTGATCGGCACACGGGATTCATCCTTCCGGTCCTGGCGCGCATACCCGAAGTACGGGATCACCGCCGTGATCCGTTTCGGTGACGCCCGCCGGCAGGCATCGAGCAGGATCAACAGCTCAAGGAGATTGTCACCCGGGGGAAAGGTCGGCTGGACGATGAAGACATCCCAGCCCCGGATGTTCTCATGGATCTTGACCGAGATTTCGCCATCCGAAAAACGGCCCACTTCGGCCGCCCCGACGGGAATGCCGATGTAGGAGGCGATTTTCTCGGCAAGGGTACGGTGCGCGGAACCGGTGAAGATCTTGATCTGGTGACTGATCCCCGGAATCATGGCGCCCCCTCGGCTGGGGTGGTAGGATTCGAACCTACGAATGGCGGCCCCAAAAACCGCTGCCTTTCCACTTGGCGACACCCCAGTATCAGCAACCTCTCACGAGGCGGATGCAACCTGTACCGGCCGCCTGCCTTCACGCCCGCCGACGCTCTCCGCTCTTCAGGCCTGTTCCCGCAAACCCACCTGGAACGTCACGCCTCGAAACTGAAATCCACCACCCGGTGCATGCCGGTCTGGTTCTCCCCGACCAGCTTGCGGTACACCTTCAACACCAGGCTCTCGATCTCGTTACGGAACCCGTTGTCGATCGGGTGAGCGATGTCCTTGTACGTTCCATCCTGCAGCTTGCGCGAAGGCATGCAGACGAACAACCCCTGCCCACCTTCGATCACTTTCAACCCGCGCACGACGAAGACATCATCGAAGGTGATGTTGACGAAGGCCTTCAATTTTTCCTCGTCGCGCAGGTTGATGTTGATTTCAGTGATACGCATCCCGTGCTCCCCACAACAACGTCACCAGAACGCGACCCCCTGACCATGGAACGCCGCGCAAGTTCAACGGAGACACGCTGATGCGCATCACCGTGGCACTGTTTCCCTGCCCGGAAAAGAGACCCGGCCGCCGACGCAGAAAAAAAATGCGCCGCCATCCCCGGCTTCGCACGCCTTCTCGGCTTTTCCGCCGGCCGTTTCCGGGGCGATTCGGAAACTTACGTCCCCTCCCCTCGACAATCAAGGCCGACATGAGGCGCCCGAGCCCTCCCAGGTGGACCGGTTCACCTGAATCGATCCACCGGCGGACCGGATCAGACCACCCGGACCAGCAGGTACTCCCGCTTCCCTCTTCGCAGGACGATAACACCGGCCGGAAGCACATCATCGAGCCCCACGGTCCGCTCCGCCCCGGCGCGATGCAGGTTCACGTAGAGCGCCCCCTGCTTGAGCATCCTCCGCGCTTCCCCCTTGCTCGTGACGAGCCCGACCCGGGGAGCGAAGTCGACCAGGGTGGGAGCCGCCCGCAGCTCCTCCCCGCTCACCTCGACGACCGGCCCCTCCGCGAACACCTGGCGGATCAGTTCGCCGTCGAGGTCCTCCAGCCGGCCCTCATAGAGGGCCCGGGCGCCGCGCGCCATGCGGTCCGCCTCCGCCTCGCCGTGCACCAGCGCGGTCACTTCCCACGCGAGCCTCTTCTGCGCCGCCCTCGCCTCCGGCTCGCGGGCCAGCTCCTCCGCGAGGGCGTCGATCTCCTCCAGCGGGAGGAAGGTGAACAGCTTGAGGAAACGGACCGCATCCCGGTCGTCCGTGCGGACGAAATACTGGTAGAAGTCCCAGGTGCTCGTCCGCTCCGGGTCCAGCCAGACCGCCCCCAGTTCGCTCTTGCCGAACTTTTCTCCGGCGGCGGTGGTCAGCAGCGGGAACGTGGCCCCGAAAGCGGTCTCGCCGCCCTTGCGCCGGATGAGGTCGATGCCGGCGGTGATGTTGCCCCACTGGTCGTTCCCGCCGACCTGCAGGCGGCACCCCTCCTCTTTGTACAGGTGATAGAAATCGTACGCCTGCAGGAGCATGTAGCTGAACTCGGTGAAGCTGATCCCCGCCTCCCGCTCCTCGAAGCGGCGGCGGATGCTCTCCTTCGCGACCATCGCGTTGACGCTGAACAGCTTGCCGGTGTCGCGCAGCCACTCGATGACCGTCAGCTCCCTCGTCCAGTCGAGGTTGTCGCGGAACTCGGCCGCCGGGCTGAACCGCTCCCCCGTGAAGTCGATCAGGCGGGCGAACTGTTCGCGCTGACTGCGGAGGTTCTCCGCGAGAGTCTCCTCATCGAGGAAGCTCCGCTCCACCGATTTGCCGGAAGGGTCGCCGATCATCCCCGTGGCGCCGCCGAGGACGACGAGTACCCTGTGCCCGCAGCGCTGGGCATGGACCAGGCCGAGGATCGGGATCAGGTTGCCGAGATGCAGGCTCGGCGCCGTGGGGTCGAAACCGGCGTACAGGGTCTGCGGCGAGGCGAGCAGCGAGCGCAGCCCCTCCTCGTCCGTGACCTGCTCGAGGAAGCCCCGGGCCGCCCAAATATCGAATACGTTTTCCATGGCTGAAGACCTGTCCGGATGCAATCCACCGGAAACGGGGGATTGCGCAAAAGTACGCGCATGCCCCTCGGGCGGGCAAGGCGGCCTCTCCCGGATCATCGGTCGCGTGGGACGCCCCGCGGGACCGTTCGGGTTCGTTTCCCGGCCGTTTCCAAGGTTGGCTCTCTTTCGGGCTCTCCCGGAGAGACACAAAGCTCAAGCGCTTCTTCCGACTTCCCTGAAGAGGCGAGAAAGGGAAAGTTGAAGATCCTTTAAGTTTCTTGTTTGCTTCCCTGTAAGCTACTAAAAAACTTGGAGTAAGAGGGGCATCATCCCCCACTGCGAAGCTTAAGAAATCTGCATTCGGGTCGATAGAAATGGTAGGGAACCAAACAACGGAGGGATGGATGGGAAACGGGAAAGTGCGCTGGGGATTGTGCGTGGGAGTCCCGGGAAAGGTCGCCCCGCATATTTTCTTCGACGGTCATCTGCACCATCCCGGTTCTCACGGTCTCTGCCCCCGCTGCCGCGATCTGACTCTGTCGCAACTGCGTACGGAAGCCGGTGAGATGCGCAGCGCGTGCGAAGAGGTTCAACTGATCCCATCCCCCCGGTAAACGTGAGCAAGGGCTCCGTCTTCGGTCGGTAGGCCATTGGGGAAACCGCCGCGGGACTAACCTCCCGCGGCGGTCGCGTTTAACCCCGTTCCCTGCTGCAGCGAGGCGGATCACGCCCCCTCCTCCCCCCGGCGCGATGAAACCCTTATCTTGCGACGTTTGAACGTCGTCGCCGGGAGAGGAAGAATGAGCCGTTTCAAAGCAATCGATCTCAGGGGCGTGAAGACCTATTCCGCCGCCGAGCGCCCCTCCAAGGTGAGCACGGACGAGGTCGCCCTCCCCCCACGCGCGGGGATGACGATGCGCGAGTTCCTGCTCGGGTTGCCGCACATCCTCAAGGCGGATGACCTGAAGGCGGTCGCCAGGGCTGTCGTCCAGGCGAAAAAGCTGGGAAAGCCCGTGCTCGTGATGCTGGGCGGGCATGTGATCAAGACGGGTTGCGCGCCGATCCTCGCCGGCCTGGCCGATGCCGGGTTCTTCACCCACTTCGCCTCCAACGGCTCCGCGGCGATCCACGACACCGAGCTGGCCCGTTTCGGACACACCAGCGAGGATGTCGCCGCGCAACTGGCGGACGGCTCCTTCGGCATGGCGAGCGACACCGCCGCGCTGGTCAACGAGGCCGCGAAGGTGGCGCGGGAGCGCGGGGACGGCTTCGGGGAGACCGTGGGGCGGCTCCTCGTCGAAGAACAGGCGCCCCACCTCGACCGCGCGCTCCTCGCACACTGCCACACGCTTGGACTGCCCTACACCCTGCACATCGCCATCGGCACGGACATCGTCCACCAGCACCCCGGCGCGGACGGCGGAGCCATCGGCGAGGCGAGCTTCCTCGACTTCCGCATCTTCACCGCGACCGTCGCCGGGCTCGGGCAAGGCGGCGTGGTGCTCAACCTCGGCAGCGCGGTGATCATGCCCGAGGTGCTGCTGAAAGCCCTCGCGGTGGCGCGCAACCTGGGGCATGATGTCGTGGATTTCACCACCGCCAACTTCGACATGCAGCAGCACTACCGGCCCACGGTGAACGTCGTGCAGCGCCCGGTGCTCCCCGGGGGGAAAGGGTATGCGATCACCGGTCATCACGAGATCATGATCCCGCTGCTCGCCGCGACGATCTACGAGGAAGCCGCCGAGCCGCTCTGAAAAGAGACAGCAGGGGCGGCCGGGGAGCGACACCACGTGGGGGAGAGATGATCAAGGGCGACACGCGCGCACGGAAATTCGACCGGAGCCTGTTGGACGAGGCGACCCACCGTGAACTGCTGCAATGGGCGTTGATCCTCCACCTCGACCCCGACCGCCTGCGGGAGGGCGACCGGTTCGCCGACTGGGCGGAGCGCTGCGGGGTGGACCTGCGGCCGATGGACGAGGGCGGGGCCGTGGCGCGCCCGGAGGGCGGCGAGTCGTTCCTCTACATCTCACCGGCGCAGTACGAGGCGATGGAAGCCGAAATGACCACCCTCCGGGAGCGGAAATGAAGTTCACCCGCGGCGATGCCGTCCGGGCAGGCAAGTTCGGCGTGGTCGGGGCGCTCGGGGTCGGCGTCAACTTCGGCTGCTACACCGCCCTGTACGCCCTGCTCGGGGTCGAGGACTTCCTCGCGCGGGCGGTCGCCATCGAGATCGCCATCCTGCACAATTTCACCTGGAACTTCACCTGGACCTGGGCGGACCGGGGGAGGAGCTGGCGGCGCATGCCCGGCGCGCTGCTCCGGTATCACGGCAGCACGCTCTTCGCCTCCTACATCGTCACCCTCGGGATCGGATGGCTGGTCCTCCGCACCCTGCACGGCGTCCCGTTGGCGGAGTACATCAGTCACCTCGTCGGCATCGGCGCCGGCATGCTGGTCAACTACCTGCTCTCCGACCGCTGGGTGTTCCGCCCGCGCGACAAGGAGGAATCCCCGGAAGAGGTGTAGCCGCCTTTTCCCTTCTCCCCTCTGTTTCGCACCTCCGAACTCAACAGGGGGGTGGCCCGGGACTTCAGTCC
>CAYOKT010000084.1:0-11903 GCA_964404605.1 uncultured bacterium | reverse complement strand
GGGAATCAATCCGGGAGCGTCACGCCGCGGCGGTTGATGCAACGGGGATGGTGCCCTACCTTTTCGCCCGGCGGTCGCCGCCGCATGAAAAGCGACCTTACAGCGGAGCGCCATCATGGCCGAACAGCCGCAGTCCCAACCGCAGCGCGTCCAGATCCAGCTCGACAACGACGTCGCCGACGGCCACTATTCCAACCTCGTGCTGATCAACCACTCCCCGGCGGAGTTCGTTCTCGACTTCGCCCGTGTTGTGCCGGGCAGCCCGAAGGCGCGCGTGCAGACGCGGGTGATCCTCGCCCCGGTCCATGCGAAGGGGTTGCTCGAGGCGCTGAAGATGAACCTGAAGAAGTACGAGGACAAGTTCGGCGAGATCAAACCCGCCCCCAAGCACGACTCCCAGAAACCCTTCGGCTTCCAGGGGTAGGCCCGTCGGTCCGCACACACCCGCGCAGGTCTGCCCTGACAGGAGGCAGCCCGGGAGCGCCTGCATCCCGGGAAAACGGCGTATGGTATCGTGTTGTGAGGGCACGGCGCGCCGTGCCCCTACGCCGGGCGGCCCTGTCCTCCCGACGCTTCGGGACCGGGATGAAAGGGTGTGCAGCGCTCGACTCCCTTCCGTGACAGGAGAATCGCCCCTTATGAATACCACTGCCCATCGAGCGGAAACCGTGCCCGGACGGGCACAGCCGCCCCCGCGCCACCTGACCCGCATCATCGCGACCGTCGGCCCCGCCAGCCGTGACGAGGAACAGATCGAGCGCCTGATCCGCGCCGGGGTGGACATCTTCCGGCTGAACTTCAGCCAC
The DNA here is from genome assembly GCA_964404605.1 of uncultured bacterium. Classification (GTDB taxonomy): domain Bacteria; phylum Electryoneota; class Electryoneia; order Electryoneales; family Electryoneaceae; genus CAYOKT01. The sequence goes on along the minus strand of CAYOKT010000084.1, from coordinate 11,097 downwards.
GGTGACCACGAGGAGCACAAGCGGGTCTGCGACCGCATCCGCTTCCAGGCCGAGAGTCTCGGCGCGACGGTCTCCGTCCTGCAGGACATCGCCGGCCCCAAGCTGCGGATCGGGCCGATTGCGGATGACCCCATCGTCCTCCTCTCCGGCGGGGCCTTCCGCCTCGAGCGGAACCTGGAGGAGGGGAACGCCGCCCGGGCGGGGATCGGCGAGGCGCCCTGGCTCGACTCGGTGGAGGTGGGGCACCGGGTGCTGCTCGGGGATGGAGAAGTGCGGCTGCGCGTGGTCGCGAAGAACAAGCGAGGCCTCGACTGCGAGGTGGTGAGCGGCGGCGAGGTGCGCGGGCGGCAGGGGATGAACTTCCCCGACAGCGCTCTCGACCTCGGAGCGGTCACGGAGAAGGACTGGAAGGACATCGACCTCGGCCTGCAGATCGGGGTGGATGCGATCGCCCTCTCCTTCGTCCAGGGGCCCGAGGACCTCGTCGCGGTGCGCAGCTACATCCGCCGCATGCGCCGCCCGCCCCTGCTGGTGGCGAAGATCGAGCTGCCCCGTGCCGTGCAGCGGATACGGGAGATCCTCGAGGTGACCGACGGCTTGATGGTCGCCCGCGGCGACCTCGGGCTGACCATGCCCATCGAGCGCATCCCGGTGGTGCAGAAACGGCTGATCCGTCTCGCCCGCGAGGCGGGCAGGTTCGTCATCACCGCCACCCAGATGCTGGAGTCGATGAAGACCTCCGCGCAGCCCACCCGCGCCGAGGTCACCGATGTCGCCAACGCGGTCTATGATGGGTCCGATGCGGTGATGCTCTCCGGCGAGACCGCCGTCGGCACCCATCCGGCGCTGGTCGTGGAGACGATGGCGAACATCCTGCGGGAGGCCGAACCGGATGCCAACATGCCGCCCCTGCCGCTCACCGACAGGACCATCGACTCGGCGATGGCGCGGGCAGCCAAGGACCTGGTGAAGGAACTCTCGGCGCGGGCGGTGCTGGTGCCGGTCACCAACGGCACCACGGCGATGCGGATCAGCCGCCAGCGCATCGGGGTGCCGATCCTCGCCGGGACCGTGGACCCCTGCGACGCCCGGCGGATCAACTTCTACTCGAGTGTCTTCCCGGTGACCGCGCCCCACAAGGCGGGGTTGTTCAACAACCTGCGGCGCCTGGTCCGCCGTGCGGAGAAACGAGGCTGGGTGGAGAAGGGAGATGCGGTGATCGTTTCAGGTGGCTTCCCCCTTGAACAGACGGGCGTGACGAACTACGTCCGCGCCTACGTGGTCGGGGAGCCGCTGTAGGGTCTCTTTACGGGAGCGGGACGGGTCGCTTCGTGTGCGGTGTCGTGCACCGGCGAATGCTACCGGTCATTCCTTAGTGTTTATGATTCCCAAGTATATCGTTTTTTCAGATCATTGCAATGCGAGAATGGCAGATATCCGTCATGCTGTAAGCGGCCGACAACGATACCCGGGGCAATATTGACGCTTCGCGCAAATGATCTAATTTCTTGTTTGCTGTAAGAGCGTTTTCCAGCAAAATTATGGTATTCTTTCGGTGGAATAAGGATATTCGCTGCATATCGATTAGCTTCTTCCTCTTCTTTTCCTACAACGCCTTTGCCCGTAGCTTCGAGAAACACCAATTTTTTCCCATGCTTAAGAATATGTGCTGCTTCATGGAAAAAAGTAAACCATAGATGGTCATTGCTTTTGTAACGGAACGAGAGTTGTATCAGCGCTTTCTTGTTGCCTAACCACCAAGTAACTCCGCTTGTATGCGCCTTCGGTATTTCCGGCACAAACACAACCGCGACACCCGCCGTGGCACAGAGTTCCTGCAATCGCGGCATGAATTTCTCCGGGGGCAGGGACGTCAAATCACGCGCCTCGTGCAGCACTTCGAGGAAACGGATCCGGTTGTAATCGGCGGTGCGGATCGAATAGGCTTGCAGTTCGCCGGCTCGCATCCAGGCCGCTAGGGCACCGGGATCGCTTTTGAATGCTCTCGATCTGCGAAAGGCGGCCTGCGGGGTGGTGTAAATCTCACGCCACTGTTCCACCCTTGCCACACCGAAGAAACGGAGCGCCTCGCGAACTTGCTCAATCTGATTCTTGTGCTTCTTGATCCAACCCCGCCTGATCATCGAGGTGAGCGGTAATTCTTTCAGCCATGGTATCGCCTCTGCAAGTCTAGTTTCCGACGATCTCCGGGCGAGGAAATCGCGGTAGGCCTGTTCCCGGTTGTTCCAGAAATGCGCCGGAATGTTCAACACATGTTCGAGCAGAAGGGCGGTACCCGGAGTGAGCGCATTTTTCCCCTTGATGATTTCATTGATCGTCTTTCGCGTCAGCCCGGTGCGTTCCGCCAACTCAGCTTGAGACATCCCCCGCTCTTCGAGAACCTCTTCGAGGGTTTCTCCGGGCGGTGATACCCTGTCCGGTGCGTACTCGGAACCCTGTGACTCACTCATGTGTATCCGTTCCTATTTGGCAGATTTGAACCGATCGGACTGCTGACCAATTCAGCCCACCGTCCTCTTTTTGGGGGACTGGTTCATCGGCGACTCTAAACAGCAAACGATAGGGACCATCCAAATCGAGCGAGAGCAATCCCTGCCGATCACCTGTCAACTCGTGGCACCGGCCCGGTAGGTTTTTCATGTCTTCAAGGGTATTCGCCGCTGCAAGATCATCCAGACGCCGCCTGAGCTTCTTGGCTCGTTCACGGCCAAGCTTACGCTCCATCTCGGTCGTGTCGTTGCACAGTTTGCGCAGTCTCTTCGTCTGGAATAAAATACGCATGAAGAACCTAAAAAGCAAAACTGGTTCACCCGAGAGGTTAACTCTTTTCAGATTACCCGTACGCGTGGAAACCTCATGGCCCTTTCCCTCGCTGATGGTAATGATAGGCCGGCATTTGATTTATCGCAGCTTCAGCGTAGCCAGGGCGAGCAGGGCGAGGATCAGCGAGACGATCCAGAAGCGCATCACCACCTTGGTCTCGGCGATGCCGAGGTGTTCGTAGGAGTGGTGGATCGGGGTGCGGTAGAAGAGACGCCGCCCGAGCCAGTGGATCCCGATGCGGTCGCCGATGAGGTGGGTGGCGTTCACATAGAGGAACAGCCCCCCGGCGACGAGGAAGAGCAGCTCCTGCTTGGTGAGTACGACCATCACGGCGAGGATTCCGCCCAGCGAGAGGCTGCCGGTGTCGCCCATGAACACCTCCGCCGGGTAGCTGTTGAACCAGAGGAAGCCCACCAGCGCGCCGAAGAGGGCCGCGACGAAGACCACCAGCTCATGCACCCCCGGCAGGAAGGGGTAGAGGAAGTAGCCGCTCAGTTTCACATTCCCGAGGATGTAGGCGAGCACGCCGTACACCAGCGCCGTAAAGAGCGTCGTCCCGGCGGCGAGGCCGTCGAGCCCGTCGATCAGGTTCACCGCGTTGGAGACGGCGACGATTACGAAGGCGACGAAGAGGACATAGGCCCAGCCGAGGTGCACGTCCGCGCCGCCGAAGGCTTCCGGCTTGAGGAACGGCACCCCGATGGTGTCGGCGATCGCGTGGGGGAAGGGGGTGGAGGCGGGGAGCAGGAGGATCACCCCCACCGCGAGGCCGTAGGCGGTCTGGATCAGCAGCTTGGCGCGTCGGCTGAGCCCGGCTTCTGCCCCACCGCCGCGCACCTTGGCGAGGTCATCGGCCGCGCCCAGCAGCCCGAAGACGACCATTGCGCTGGCGAGCAGCCACAGGTAGGGGTTGAGCGGGTTTCCCCACAGCAGCAGGCTGATGAACACCGCCCCGAGGATCAGCAGCCCTCCCATGGTCGGCGTGCCGCGTTTCGACTTGGCGAGGTTGATGTCGAAGTCGCGGTGGGTGTCCCGTTGCCCGGCGAGGTACAGCCGCCGGATGATCCCGGGCGCGAAGAGGAGCACCAGCAGCAACGTTGTGATCGCCGCGGCGATGGACCGCACCGAGATATACCCCAGCACCCGGAAGAAGCCGTAGGGCTCGCCGAGCCCCTCGAGGTAGCGCGCCAGCAGGTAGATCATCCCTTGTCCTCCCCGTTCAGCCGGCGCAGGAGCATCGCGTACCGCCCCTTGAGGGGGAAGTCCGGGTGGAAGGCCAGCGAGGTGATCGGCATGTGACGCAGGTCCTGTTTCATCTCGTCGCGCCAGGCGCCGCTGTCCCCGCCGAAGCGGTCGAGCAGCGCCTCGTAGGCGGCGAGCACCGCCTCGCGCACGGGCGCCTGGGGCGCGAAGCTGTTCGTCCGGCCCACCGCGAGGACTTCTTCCGGCGGGGCGATCCGCCCGAAGGCCGCGAGGGCCTCCCAGCGCACCTCGAGGCGACGGTCGGCGGTCAGCCGGCGCAGCGCTTCCCGAAGTTCGGCATCTTCCTCCAGCGAACCGCCGGAGTAGGTCCGCAGCAGGCGGCAGGCGGCCGCCCGCACCTCATAATAGGGGTCCGAGAGCGCGGCGAGCACCCCGCCGCGGGTGATTTCATCCCAAATCCCGTGCAGGGCGAAGGCGGAGAGCACGTTCCGCCGGATGAAGCCGACCTGGACGAAGTCCCCGCCGAGGAGCCGTTGCAGCCGGGGCGCGGGCGTGCGGTCGGTGAGCAGGTGGGCGAGCAGGGGCCGCTTCTCCTCGTGACGGGTGAGCCCGAGCAGTTTCACCCCCTCGTTCCGCATCGGCCAGGCGGGGTGCGCCAGCAGCGCCGCTCCCCGGTACCGCAGGTAATCGAGGTCCTCCAGCGCGTATAATTCCTCGTCCCGGAGGCGGCCGTGGGCGAAGGCCTGCTCCCAGCGTACCCCGAGCGTCGCCTCGACCCTGCGCCGGAGAGCCGCCGGGGAGGAGAGGCCGTCCCAGGGACCGGGGGTCTCGGTGTCGCTGTCGCCGGCGGCCCTCGGAGGGGGCGTGGTGTTCACCTCTTCCACCTCGCCCCCGGCGAGGGCGAGCACTTCCCCGGCGATACGATCCGCGGCCTGCCGGTCCCGCCGCTCGAAGCGTTCACGCGCTCTCCGGGCCAGCTCCGCACGGCGGGCGGGGTCGTCGTGGAGGGCGCGGATCAGGCTCGCCAGCCGCTCGCCTTCCACCACCTCGATCAGGCCCCCTTCGCCCGGTTCAGGCTCTTCGTACAGCAGCTCCACGGCGCCGGTGCGCGCCAGTTCGCGGGCGTTGGCCACCTGCGAATCCCCGGGGAGGTTCGCCTTCGGGATGACGATCGCCGCGACGCCGGCGGCGCAGGCCTCGACCAGCGAGCCGGCCCCGGCGCGGATCACCGCCACGTCCGCCGCCGCCAGGTGCAGCGGCAGGTCATGGGCGAAGTCCACCCGCGTGTAACCCTCGGGAACCCTTGCGAGCTGCGCGAGGCGCGCCTCCGTGTCCGCGCGGGCGTCGTAGTCGGGTCCGGCGAGGGTGCCGGAGGCGTGGAGAATCCGCAGTTTCGGCAGGTCCGCGAGGTGGGGGAGAGCTTCGACGAGGGCGCGGTTGAGCGTTCGCGCGCCCTGGCTGCCGCCGAAGGCGACGAGGTAGAACTCGTCGGCGGCGAGACCGAGCCGGCGCCGCGCCTCCTCCCGCCGCGTCTGCTGAAAATCCACCCGCACCGGGTAGCCCACCTCATGGGCGATCCCCCGGTTGAACGCGGACAGGGCCGCATGGTGGCTGACGCCGATGCGGGTGGCGAACCGGGCGGCGAAGCGGTTCATCCGCCCCGGCACGGCGTTCTGCTCGTGCAGGTAGACGGGAATCTTCCACAGGCCGAGGGTCAGGGTGCGGAGGAGGGTCGCGGCGAACACCGCCGGCGCGCTGGCATACCCGCCGCTGGCGAGGATCACGTCCGGCCGGAACCGGAGCAGGTGGAGCATCGCGCGGAAGGTGCCGTACTTGAGGGTGAAGAAGAAGCCGAGCGAGCCGAGTGAAATCTTGCGACCCGGCAGCGGGCGGGAGGGGGCGAAGCGCAGGGGCAGCCCGGCGCGGGGGACCACCACCGCCTCGGTGCCATGGCGAACGCCGATGTACAGGAAGCGGGTGTCGCTCTTCCGGCTTCGGAGGGCATCGGCGACCGCGAGCAGGGGCGAAACATGCCCGCCGCTGCCCCCGCCTGTGAGCGCTACACGTACCGCCCGACCGCCGGATGCCATCCATCGCCCTCCCGTGCGGCACGAACGTAAGCATCCCCGCCCGCGTCCGCAAGGGTTGCCGCCGCACTGCGCCGTCCGCTACCTTGCCGTGGATGTTCACACGCGGAAAACATCGAATGACACCCGGAGTCCCGAAACGGGACGAACGGTCGCTTCCGGCCCAGGCGGGCCGGGGGGCTGTGATGCTGCTCGCCCTGAGCGCACCGTTCATCCCCACCCGTCCGCTTTTCACGCTGGGGTTGCTGGCGATCTCTCCACAGGTGCTGATCGGCGTGCTGGTCTTTCTCTTCGCGGCGCTGCACCTGCGCCGCGCCGGCACCCCGCTGCGCCGGCGGTGGGCGGCGCTGCCGGTTGCGCTCCTCGCCTGGCTCGCCGTCAGCGCGGTCATGGTTCACACCCGCGGCCAGCCGCTCTGGGCCGCCACCGGACGCCTCGCGGGACTGCTCCTGCTCGCCTCCGCCGTGGCGGTGCTGTACGCCGGTGTGAGGCTGGAGCGGATCGCGGTGTTGACGGCACTGGTTCTCAGCGGCCTCGCCGCCGCCCTTCTCGGGCTCGGTGACCTGCTGGGGGTCTCCCTCGTTCAGTCCTTCGACCGCCTGTTCTCGCCCGGTTCGGATCACTGGTCGCTCCTGATGAGGGCCACGGGCCCCTTGCGGAGCGGCGTGGCCCTCGCCTGGCTCGCGGCGGTTCTGCTCCCGCTGGTCACGGCGGCGGCGTATGCCCTGCGGGATCGCAGCCGCGATGTCGCCGCGCTGGGCGTGGCGATCCTCTGGCTCGCGGCGCTGGCGACCTTCTCCCGGACCGCCCCGCTCGCCGCCCTGTTCGGCATGCTGGTCGTTCTCCTCAGCCGGAGCGGCCGCCGTTCACGCTATGTCGGGATCTCGGTGGCTCTCCTGTTCGCCTCCTGGTTGGCGATGCTGCACCCGGCGCTCAGGGCGCGCTGGAGTGTCGCGCGCAGCCCGGTGGCGGTCATCACCCACGACATTACACCGCTCGAGGGACCGGGGTCCACCGATTCCCTGCGCTTCACCTTCCTCAATCCCGGCCCCCTGCCTTGGCGGGCCGGGTACGAAATGGGCTTTCACCGGTTCTCCTTCCGGCGCAGCGGGTACCATAAAAGCCTCGTTCCCGCCCGCTGGCAGGCGCACGTGCTCGGGCGAACGGTGAAGCCCGGCGAACAGGTCACTGTCACCCTCCCCTTCAACCCCGGGGAGGGGGTCGGCCTCCTCGCGGTGGACCTGCGCGGTCCCGGCGGTTGGCTCGGGGGGGAGGAGGGCTTCGACTTCCTCCTCGCCTACAGCAACCGCGCGGAGGGAACCGGCTTCCGGCTCGAGGCCCTCGTTCCGCTGGACGAACCGGAGCTGCGCGATGAGGCCCGGCGCGCCATCGACAGGGGATCGCCGCACTCCCGGGTCGCCGTCTGGGGGGATGCGTTCAGCATCTTCCGCAGCCGCCCCTGGACCGGCTATGGTCCCGGTGCGATGCGACAGTTCCTCGGGTATGACGCCCACAGCCTGATCCTCGAGGCCGCGACTTCCGGCGGGTTGATCGGGCTGGCGGCGACCTGGACCGTGATCGTCGTCCTCCTCTACGGTCTCATCCGCCGCAAGGGGGCCGAGGCGACGGCGCTGGGAGGCGTGCTCGTCGTCGCCGTCCTGCACGGCTTTACCGACCACGCTCTCGGCGACCCCTCGGCGGGGCTTGTCGCCGCCCTGCTGACCGGGATTATTTTCGCCGCCGGGTACGGCCCCCCGGAAGCGGAAGACGCCGTGCCTTCGGAAACGGAAGACACCGTGCCCCCGGCCACGGCCGCTGTTACGGTTCCGAGCGGGGAGGAGGGCGGCGCCTCGGGGGTTGTGAAGGGCCCGAAGAGTCACTAAGTTAGCCGGTTCAAGGCGCGGGGCGTTCCACGACTGAAGAGACGGACGTTTCCGCGGATTTCAACCATAACCCCATCTCCGTCACCGTGACGGGGACGAGCAAGGACGACAACAATGGCCACGGACTCGAAAAAGAAAAAGGCATCCGTCGCGGTGGACGTGCGCGTGCCGGCGGACATCGCATGGCGCGGAATCACCGATGTTCGCGAGTTGCAGATCTGGTTCGCCCAGCAGGCGAGCATTGAGCTCAAGGAGGGCGGCGAGTACAGCTTCGGCGGGAAGTTCGTCCCCTTCCTCCGCTATGATGAGCGCCCCGAGCAGAAGATTCTCGCGGTGGATGCGGAAGAGAAAACCCTTCGGATCGCGTGGCCGATTCGACGCCGGGACGGCGAGATCATCTACAGCGAAGTCCGTTACCGCATCACCCAGATGGACGGATACAGCCGTCTCGACGTGGACCACATCGTCGGCGCGGATGAGATAACCGATGATGACCTGCGGAACCTGTGGACCCTGCTCCTGAACGGCTTCGTTTTTCACATGGAGGGCGCGGCAGCCTGGGTGCGGCCCGAGTTCACACCGCGCAAGGGCAAGGAGTTTCGCCTCGAACTGTGGACCGCGACGAAACGGGATGAGGTCTACGAGACCCTGACGACTGTCGATGGAATCCGGGGCTTCTTCGCTCCGCAGATCAAGAAGCTGGACCTGAAGGAGGGCGGCGAACTCGACCTCGGCTGGGACAAGCTCCCGGTGCTCGAGGTGGAGGAGAACAGCAAGTTCGCCTTCGGGTGGCGCGAGGTGGCCGGCGAGGACCCGAACCTGGTCGTCCGTTGGGAACTGAAGGACGAGGGCAACGGCACCCGTGTCTCCCTCTACGAGGGCAGTTTCACCGAGCCGGTGGTGCTCTCGAGCCGGGTGGACTATGACGGCTGGGCGGCGGTAATGAACGACTTCAAGCGCTACCTCGAGACCCGTCGGCACCCGATCTTCCTCTCGATTCTCATCGAGCCGTTCAAGGAGGCCTGAGGGCGTGCGGCCTGAGGAGCGGCAGGGTCGCCGCGGGAGTTCGCCGGGCGTCGATGGACCGGACAACACACGGCGCGGCGGAGTGGCAATCCACTCCCGTCGCGCCGTCCTTATTGGGAGCGAATCATGAGCCGGCCGTCGTTATGGCGTGTTCTCCTCGCCGGGCCCGCCCTGGTGCCGCCCGTCTTCGCCACGCAGCTCGCGGGCAATCCACGGGTGCGACTTTTCGTTTTCCTGCCGGATCAAGAGGTGCGGGACGGGGCGGAGGAGCGGCTCGCTGCCATTCCCCCGGCCGGGGAAGGGGCCTCCCCGGGGCCGCCGCCGATCACCCTCCTCGAGGAGGGCGGGGAAGAGGAGGTGGATATCCTGCTCGTCGACCTGGGACAGCTCGACCAGGACGACGAGTCGTTCCGGAAGATGTTCGACTCGGCGAAGGCGGTGGGGCTGCTTGCCCGGAGCCCTGCCGCCCGCATCACCCTCGAGGAGTTCAGGGAGGTTCCCGCCGAACGCTGCTTCGGGCTCCGCATGGTGCAGGGGGAGAGGGGCTATGGGCTCGAAATCGTCCGGCTGCCCGGCTCCACCGCGGAGACCCTCGACCTGGCCTCCCGCTGGGCGCAGGATGTCGCCCCCTTCCACGTCACCCTCGAATACGATGCGCGCGGCGGAATGCTCGAACGGGTGCGCGTTCCCCTTGAGACGGAGGCGTGGCGCCTGGTCCGCGAGAGCGGCATCCCCCCGGCGCTGGTGGAGCATCTCTCCCGCGCGGTTTTCGGGAGCGAGTGGGGGGTGTTCGCCCGGGTGCTGCGGGAGGGTCCATCCCGTCGCGGCGAAGTGGCCCGCCTGATGGCCGCCGTGAACCCCGGGGACTCGCGTTTCCGGGTGGTGGCGGACGCGTTTCCGCCCGACAGGCCGGGCTCGCTGTGGCGGGACCTCGCCAAGGGACCCGGGTCGGCGGCCGCCGCCGGAGGGGAGGAAGCGCCGAAAGCCGTTCTTATCGCCGGCTCGCCCCACCTGGCCAAGGCGTGGAGCGAGACCCTGTACGAATCGTCCGGCGGGCGTGTGCGCGCGCATACCCTGGCGATGTGGGACAGCGAGGGTTTCGAGGATGCGGATTTGAAGGCGGTCGGTCGGCACGGTCCCTACGACCTGGTGCTCGAGTGCCTGCTCTCCCCGGTGGAGGACCGCCTTCGCCTGATCGACTTCCTGCAGCCGTATTTCGCCGAGGGCGGCCAGCTCTGGGCGCACACCCTGAACGCGGCCTCGACCATCGCCGTGCAGGTGGTGCCGCAGGACCTGTGCGCGGTGGGGTTCGGCGGGCTCCCGCCCCTGTGGGACATCCCCGCGGTCGAACTGATGAAACCGTCCAGTTCGGACACGGCCGACCTGGCGCGGGCCGCCGCCGCCGCCGGCCACCTCGGACTGCACCCGTTCGAGGTCGCCGATGAGCCGGGCGGGGTGAGTGCGCGACTGCTGGCGACCCTGATCAACGCCACCGCCTATGTCGTCCGCGAAGGGATCGTCGCCTCCCCGGCGGAGGCGGACCAGGCGGTCAAGGACGCCCTCGGGTTGCCCGCCAGTCCGTTCGCCCTCGCCGACCGCGTCGGGCTCGATGTGATGGAGGCGGTGATCGTCGGGCTGGAGGTCTTCCTCGGGGAGGACCGCTACCGCGTCTGTCCTGATATCACGATGCGCATCGAGGCGGGCGCCGTCGGCCAGGTCACCGGGAGCGGATACTACCTGCCCTGAGCGGCTGTGCCACGACCGGTTTGCCCGGCTGTTTACCGACGTCGCAGGGGGGCACGGCGCGCCGTGCCCTCATGGCGGGTGGCCCGGGGCTTGCCCCGGGTTTCATAGAAGAAGAAAGAGCCTCGAATACGCCACTCTTCCATTGGATACCAAACATTGCGTTTCGAGATCCTTCACTGTCGTTCAGGATGACAATAGCCGGCGAATGCGGCGGGTGGCCCGGGGTCGCCGACCCCGGGAAATGTATGTCATTGGGTGGCCCTGTCAGCTTCGATGACAGCGTGAAGGTTTCCCCTACTTCAAATACA
>CAYOKT010000083.1:0-12033 GCA_964404605.1 uncultured bacterium | reverse complement strand
GAGCCACCTCGCGGATTTGAACCGCGGACCCACGCATTACGAATGCGTTGCTCTACCAACTGAGCTAAGGTGGCGAATCGTTCTTCTCCTGTCCCCGGCGCGAGGGCGAAGGTTCAAGACAGCCCGGAACAACGTCCGCGCCTTCCCCCTTCCAGTTCGTGCCTCTCCCCTTCCGGTCCGCGCCCTTCCCCCTTCCGCCCATCGGGCCTGGTGGGGAAATACCGTGCTTCGCGAGGCAGAATATAGCCGCCGGAGGGGAATGCCGCAACGGCCCGGAAACGCTCTCCGGGGAGCACGCGGCGCGCCTCGGTGTGGGCCGGTTCCCGGGGAGGCGTCCCTCTCGCTGCGCCCTACGAAAAACGCGATAGGGAACAGGCCGCCCGCGGGGTCCACCCGACTCCAGGCCGGCGAGCCGTCCACGGGCGGATCACTCTTCCTCGTCCATCTCCTCCTCGATATGCCTCCCCTGCTTCACCCGGGGGAACCACTTCCGCAGGTAATATTCCACGCCGCCCATCACGAGAAGCACCGCGACGACGAGCACGCTGATGAAGATCCCGAAAAGAGGAAAGCCGATGCCGATGACCAGGCCGACACCCGCGGAGACCCAGATCACCGCGGCGGTCGTCAAGCCATGCACCCTGTGGCGCGAGATGAGGATCGCGCCCGCGCCGATGAAACCGATGCCGCTGACCACTTGCGCCGCGATGCGGCCGGGGTCGGCGGTCAGCGAAAGGGTCGTCCCCACCAGCTCCGAGACCAGCATGAAGAGGCAGGCGCCGAAGGTGATCAGGATGTTCGTGCGCAACCCCGCCGCCTTGCCGTGGATCTCTCGTTCCACCCCGATAATCGCCCCGGCGAGGATCGCCGCTCCCAGCCGGCCTAGCCATACCATCATATGTTCATCTATCATGTTACGCTCCCTGTGTTCTCCGCACACTTCACGCACTTCACCACACGGAACAATGTAACACACCCCCCGAGGGGGGAAAAGCCGGCGCCCCCGGCCGCCGGGTGACGGCGGGAAGAGTGATTAGAGGTGGACAACAGCAGGCGAAAGGTCACCGGGCGGCCTGCCGCCGGCGCGGGTGAAAACCCGCCGCAATGCGGCATCCGGCGGGGAAAACGGGGTCTCAGGTCTCGAAAAACGGGGCGACGTTGTCCAGGGGGACCTTGAGGGTGGCGGCCGTCCGGTTCTCGACGACGAAATGCCGGACCAGTTGGCAGATGACAGCCATCCCGATGGGCTTCGTGAGCACCAGATCCGCGCCCGCCTGCAGGGCCCGCTCCCCGTTCTCCCGCGTATAGTAGCCGGTGATCACCACGGTATGACACTGCTTCAGCCGGGGATCTGCGCGCATGTCGCGGAGAACATGAAACCCATCGATCCCGGGCATCATCAGGTCGAGGAGCACGAGGCTGGGAACGCTCTGGGAGAGCTTCCGGCCCGCCTCGTATCCATCGGCGGCGGTCAGCACCTGCAAGTCGGGAAAGTGCTCCTGGATCTCCGATGCCAGTTGCTCCCGCAGCGAGGTGTCATCCTCGACGACGAGGATGACCTTCGGAGCATCCTTCCCCCTGCGCCTCACCTTCGCGGTTTCCCGCCGCCATTCGAGGAATCTCATGAGATCATCGATGTGAATCCGCCGGTGCCCCCCCGGGGTCCGGGCGGAGGGCAGCCATCCCTTCCGAGCCCAACCGCTCACGGTTTGGGGATGTACACCGAGCAGCGCGCTGATCTCAAAGGTCGAAAGTATCTGCTTGTCGGTTTTTATCATCTTCCTCTTCCCCATTCCCGATGGGATGTAAAGTATTATAATAATTTATTCTTCGCAAGTTGCTCCTCCGAACGTGTCATGAGAGCGCTCCCGATGCATCCGTTCTCTCGCGAGGGCCTGATCGAAGGATGGCGGCCGGCCCTTCTTTCCGGCCGGCACGGCGTCCATGCGCCTGTTTGAAATCCACGCGGACAGACCGTACCTTGGCAAATCATTATGTGGAGCCGTATTCACACACTACGCGAGGTCAGAGATGAAACGATGGCTCGCTCTTGGTCTTCTCCTCGTTCTCGCGCTTTCCGCGAGCGCAAAGGACGCCGAAGAAGTCCTGTTCTACAACACCCGCGACGAGATTCCCCTCGAGTTCCGCTGGAACCTGACCGACATCTTCCCCACCCTGGAAGCCTTCGAAGGTACCTTCGCCCAGGTCGAGGCGATGCTCCCCAAGGTCGAGGCGTACAAGGGCCGTCTCGCCGAATCCCCGGAGGTCCTCGCCAAGGCGCTTGAAACCGCTTTCGACCTGCAGCGCATGTACGGCGAACTGGTCGTCTACGCCTCCCAGTGGCGGGACACGGACACGCGCAACCCCGACGCCAACGAGCTGTATCTGCGGACCAGCGGCCTCGGCGCGCGAGTCGGCCAGGCGACCGCCTTCATCGACCCGGAAATTTCGCTGATCTCCGACGAGACCCTCGCCAAATTCCGCAAGAGCGTGGCGCTGCAACCCTACGACCACTACCTCGATAACCTGGTCCGCCTGAAGCCGCACATCCGGAACACGGAGGTCGAGCAGGTGCTCGCCTCGGCCAGCCTCGTGCTCCAGGCGCCGTTCAACGCCTATTCCAACCTGACCAGCGCCGACATCGAATGGCCGCTGGTCAAGGATGAGAACGGCGAGGAGAAGCGTGTCGTACCCGCCCTGTACTACAGTTTCGTCGGCAGCCAGGACCGCCGTGTCCGCAAGGAGGCCGCCCTCGCGCTGTTCGGCACCTACGCGAAGTACGCCAACACCTTCGCGGCGACCTACAACGGCCATGTGCAGCGGGACCTTTTCCTCGCGCACAACCGGAACTACAAGACCGCCCTCGAAATGGTGATGAACCGGAACGACGTCCCGGTGGCGGTGGTCGACAATCTCGTGGCCACGGTGCATGAGAACCTGCCGCTGCTCTACCGATACGCCGCGCTGCGCAAGGAGCTGCTGGACATCGACGAGTTCCATGTCTACGACCTCTATGTCAGCCTCGTCCCGGAAGGCGAGAAGAAGTACACCTACGAGGAGGGCAAACAGCTCGCCCTCGACTTCTGGCGGCAGACCTACGGGGAGGAATACGCCTCCGTCGCGCAGCGGGCCTTCGACAACCGCTGGGTCGACGTTTACGCCAGCGAGGGCAAGCGCGGCGGCGCCTATTCCTGGGGCACCTACAACTCGCACCCCTACCTGCTGCTCAACTGGGGCGGCACGATGGAAGATGTCTTCACCCTCGTGCACGAGATGGGCCACTCCATCCACACCTACATGACGAACGAGAACCAGCCCTATCAGTACTCCGACTATTCGCTCTTCGTGGCGGAGGTCGCCTCGGTCGCCTCGGAGGCGCTGTTCCTCGACTACATGCTGAAGCGCACGGACGACCCGACACAGCGCCTCTTCCTGCTGAACATGTACCTGAACAACATCACCGGCACCTTCCTGCGCCAGGTCTTCTTCCACGAGTTCGAGGCGAAGGCGCACGTGATGGCCGAGCGCGGCGAGGCGCTGACGAAACAGTCGCTGGGGAACATGTACGCCGAGCTGTGGAAGGAGTATTACGGTCCCGACCTGGTGCTCGACAAGGAGTTCGAGGCCGGCTGGGCGCGCATCCCGCACTTCTACCGCACGTTCTATGTCTGGGTGTACGCCACCAGCTTCGCCGCCGGGGAGGCGATCGGGCAGCGTTTCCGCGACGGCGATCCCACCGCGGTCACCGGGTACCTCAACATGCTCAAGCTCGGCGACAGCGTCTACCCGATGGAGGCGCTGAAAACCGCCGGTGTGGACATGAACAACCCGGAGGTGATCCGGACCGTGATGCGGCGCTACGAGGAGACCCTCGACGAGATGGAGAAACTGCTTACGGAGTGAGCGCGCGGCGCGGAGAGAGAGCTCCATCCCCTTTCCCGCGCCGTCGGTGAATCCCGACAGAGCAGAGGCGCCCGGTTTCGACCGGGCGCCTCTTTCATTCCGGTTTTTTCACACGCGGACTTTCCGCTCACCGCTTCGTCCGCTTCCCCTTGTCGACGTTGATGAAGATCCAGCCGACCATCTTGCCGGGGTTGATCTCGCGGTCGGGGTCGAAGTAGTCCTCGTCAAAGTCGAAGCGGCTGGAGGTCTCGTCCGCCGGGCGCTGATCCTTCTGCCGGATCAGCTCCCCGAACCAACCCTGCCAGCGCCGCATGTTCTCCGGCCGCAGGTCCACCCACCCCCTGTCGCACCAGCCATCCAGCGCCTCCGGGGTCACCTCGAACTCGTTCTTCACCGCGTGGTGGGGAATCAGCACCACCGGCCCGCGGAGGTAACGCCGGCCGTCCGGGAGGAGGATCGGCACCCCGACCGAGAGGATCGCGCTCCGCAGCCGTTCGTTCCCGGCGATGACTGCCTCGAGCGCCCCCGCCATCTCCACGGGGTCCACCTCGCTCGCCGCGCGCATCGTCCCGTAGGCATGGCGGATCAGGTTCGCCTCGTGCAGCAGCTTGGTCAGGCGGGGCGGGCCGAGGAGCTCGAAGGCCACGGACTCGTCCAGCTCCATCCCCCGTTCCGCCGCGCGCTGCTGGACCTGCCGCAGCTTGTCAAGGGCGACCTGGCGCAGAACCCCGGCGCGGTAGGTGGGCTCCATCACGCTCGCGTCCAGCGCGCCGATGACGTCATGGCCGGAGTTGCCCCCTTGCAGCTCCCAGGAGATGTACTCCGCGATCTCCTCCGGGGTGACGAACTCCATCTGTCCCACCTCGGTGATCGCGGTGAACTCCCCCTCCGAGAAGATGCCGTTCTCCCCCGTGTCGATGTAGACGCTGCGGAGGACATCATCGCTCCTGCGCCAGGGCCCCTGCTCCTCCTCGCTGAGAAGGGTCTTCCCGAGGGGAATGGCCTCCTCCGGCGGAAGATCGAAGCGGGGATAGGTCCGCCCCCTCTTCCGGATCTCGCCCACCTTCACCCCTTTCCAGGCGATCGCGGCGGCCGGCTTGATCTCCTTGACGAAGATCTCGCGGATCGAGCCGTCATCCTGCTGGAGCGGCGTCCTCGCCATCAGGAAGAGCATCAGGGTCTGCGCGCCGCCCATGGCATTCTTGGTCAGCAGCACCCGGCTCGGGCGGTCCTCGCTGTGCGTGTAGGGGATGTTCAGCCCCATCCCGCCGGTGCCGGTGGTGCCGACCTTCAGGTACCCGCGGCAGCCGCCGTCCACCAGCGCCTGGTGGAGAATCTGGACATGCCGCACGAGTTGGGGGGCGTTCAGGCTCGCGATCAACTCCTCGGTGAGGCGGGCCATGCGGCGTTGCGCCTCCCCATCCGCCGCTCCCTCCCGCGCCGGGGTGAGCGCCTCGAGGACACGCTCGGACCACTCATAGACATCCTGGTAGGCGATCCCGGTGGCGGTGTTGATGCAGTCGATCACGACATCCGGCTTGTGCTGGGTGATCTGACGGTAGAGGGTCATCCGGCCGCAGAGATCCCGGGTGAAGGGATCCAGCAGGTCGCGGATAAAGGCGATGCGGCGCCCGGGGTCCGCGAGCAACTCACCTCGGCTCAGGTGCTTGAACTCCTCCCGCACGAAGAGGTCCCCCCACTCCGGCGTGAACCGTGTCTCCGGCCAGTCCGCGCGCAGGATTTCGCAGGCGCTCTCCGCCTCCTCGCGCTTGAGGGAGGTTACGATGATTTCGCTGGCCCCGATACCCGCCAGTTTCCGGCAGACCGCCATGCCGACAAGACCATAACCGCCGAGAACGAGGATCCGTTTCCCTTTCAGGTCCATGAGGCAGCTCCCTGCATCACCGCGCGCAGCGGCGCGGTTTGATCAACCCGGAAAGAAAAAGTGAACCCGTCCGATGGCGGATTCACTTCCTATGACGATGACGGACGCTCCTCCGCGCCCATCGTAAATCGCGACTCTACGGGGTTTTCCGTGTCAGCGGGTTCCGGCTCGGCGAATTCCTCCCCTCCCTGCCGCGAAGTCTCCTCCGGCGATCCCACCGCCGCCTCTCCACTCCATTCCACGGCCGGCTCCTCCTCCGGCTCGCCGAGGATCTCCTCCGGCTTGGGGAGCCCGGCGAGGGAATCGAGCCCGAAATAGGCGAGAAAGGCATCGGTGGTTCCGTACAACAGGGGCCGGCCCGGTGTTTCGGCACGCCCGGTGACACGGATCAGGCCGCGCTCGAGCAGGTGTCGCAGCACCGGGGAGCAGTCCACGCCGCGGATCAACTCGATCTCCGCCCGGCCCACCGGCTGGCGGTAGGCGATGATCGAAATCGTCTCGAGGGCGGCGCGGCTCAGGCGCGAGCGAATCCGGCTTCTCAGGTGGCGGCGGATCAGCTCTTCATACTCCGGGCGTGTCGCCAGCCTCCATCCCCCGGCGACCCGCTGCACGCCGATCCCCTGGCCCCGAACGCGGTACAGGCGCTCCAGCTCGCCGACCAACTCGCCCACCTCCACCTCGAGAATGTCGGGGATCGCCGCGGCGACGGCACTCTCATCCAGCGGCTCCTCCGCCGCGAAGAGCAGCGCCTCGAGCATGGCGAGCTTCTCGCGCCTTCCCACGGATAAACCCGAACGGTCGGGCTCTTCCCCGCGGGGGGAGGGCGGCGTTCGCGCCGCCACGGTGACCGGGTCGGGGGGGAGTGCCGGGTTCTTCATCCTTCGACGCCTCCCATCGCGGCGGCGCCCTCGCTCATCCCCGCCTCACCGTTCTTCAGTCCCTCTTCGAACCGGGCACCCCGTTGCAGCCAGATCGTACCGAAGAGGCCGCGCTGACGGACCCGGACGTACCCGCGCCGGATCAGCTCGAGGATCGCCAGGAAGGCGACAATCGCCTCCATCCGCTCCTCGAACTCCTCCGCGAGATCGTTGAACCGTACCTTTTCCCTCCCCTTCAGGGCGAGGAGGACCCGCGCCGACATCTCCTCCATCGTCACCCGGAACATTGCCAGTTGGTGTACGGGGGTGTGCTCCATGCGGCGGGTCAGGTCGCGGAAGGCCTCCGCGAGCTGGAGAAGGCTCACATCCCGGAGAATCTCACCGGTCTCATCCACTTCGACGATTCCCGCCGCGCCGCCGCGGGGAAACTGTTTCCGCTGCTCCTCCTCGTTCTCGGCGAGACGGCGGGCGGCGGCGATCACTTCGCGGTAGGCCTCCTCAAGCTCCTCGTCCCGCAGCAGCTCACGGGCCGTCTCGCCCTCCTCTTCCTCCTCGCCGGGGAGCATGGCGCGAACCTTCATCCGCAGGAGGATGGCGGCCGTGAGGATCACCTCCCCGGCGACATCCAGGTCGAGGGACTCCACGCGGCGGGCATACTCGAGGAAGTCCCGGGCGATCTGCGCCAGGGGCAGCTCGAGGAGGTCCACGTGGCGCTGCCGCACCACGTAGAGCAGGAGATCCATCGGCCCTTCATAGACCGGCAGATGAACGGCGAAGAGGGAGTCGCTCATCCGATCCCCATCGCTTCCCGGACCTCCGTCATGGTCTCACCGGCGACCTTTCGGGCGTGGGCTTCACCTTCGGCGAGAATCGCCAACACCTGTTCATCGGTGATCGAGGACCGGCGCTTTCGCAGGGGATCGAGGAAACCGTTCAGTTTCGTCGCGCAGTTCTTCTTGCAGGCGACGCACCCGAGAGCGCCGCTGCGGCAGTCGCGGGCGATCTCCTCCACCTCATCGGGATTGAACTTCTGGTGATAGGTGAAGACATTGCAGATTTCCGGGCGGCCGGGGTCATTGCGCCGGACCTTCTGCGGGTCGGTGACCGCGGACATGATCCGTTTCCCGGTCTCCTCCGGGGTGTCGGAGAGGTAGATCGTGTTCCCGAGGCTCTTCGACATCCTCCGGCCGTCCGGCCCGGGCAGGCGGGCGAACTTCGACTGGTTCACGACCACGCCTTCCGGCAGGGGAAAGACTTCGCCGTAGAGGCGGTTGAAGCGCCGGGCGATCTCGCGGGTGATCTCGATGTGCGGGAGCTGGTCCTCGCCCACCGGCACCGCCTCGCCCTTGTACAGCAGGATGTCGGCCGCCTGGAGCACGGGGTAGCCGAGATGCCCGTAGCTGATCAGCTCGATGCCGTCCGAGGATTCCACCTCGTCGAAGGCCCGGCTGCGAAGCTGTTCGGAAAGATCGCGCACCTGCTCCTTCAAGGTCGGATTCCTCTCCAGCCGCGCCGTGGTCACCAGCATGCTGAAGATGAGGAACAGTTCGGTGTGCTCCTTGACCTTCGACTGGCGGAAGAGCGGGCTCTCCTCCGGGTCGATGCCGGCGGCGAGCCAGTCCTTGACCATCTCGATGGTGTTGGCAAGAATCTCGCCGGTGTTGTCCACATCCGTCGTGAGAACGTGGTAATCGGCGATGAGGTGGAAATTTTCATACTTCCCCTGCATTTCGACCCAGTTTTCGAGGGCCCCGACATAATTCCCGAGATGAAGGCGGCCCGTGGGCCGCATACCGGATAGAATGCGCTGCTTCCTGGTGACCATGAGGGTTGGGATTCCTTTGGTGAAAAGGTTCCGTGCAAGATACGATTTGCCCCGGTCGCGAGCAAGGAGACGCCCAACCCCCTCCCCGTCACCACCCCACCGGCTGAAGGGGGAAAACAGAAGGACTCCGAGGCGGCGCATGCGCCGTCCCCGCCGCCTCAGCGGGCTTTTCGGTGTCTCGCACCGGACTTGCCGCTCCCACCGGGCGGGAGTAGATTCCGCACCACGACACACACCACCGTGGACGCCGAATGCGCTTCTTTCACCCGAACGCCCGTCTCCCGAAGCGACCCGAATTGCTCGCTGCGGTCGAATCCGCGGCGGAACGGGTGCATGACAGGCTCCTCGCCCTCGATATCGACCGGATCGGCCTGTCGGAGTACAACCAGCGCCGCCTCGGCGAATCCCTGGGCGACCTGCAGGTCCGCCTGATGGTCTACACCCACCTGCTGGTGCGCTCGCTCGCCCCGTTGAACAAGCCGCTTGAGGAGGCTACCCTGCTCGAGTACGGCGGCGGTCCGGGCCTCCTCTCCTTGCTCGCGCGCGAGATGGGCATCGGCACCGTCCTGTACAACGACCCCTACGAAGTATCCTGCCGGGATGCACGGCTGACCGCCGGCGCGCTGGGACTCGAGGCCGAAGCCTATATCCCCGGGGAAGTCGATGAGACCCTCGAAGCGCTGCGCGGCAGCGGGGTGTCCTGCGATGTCGTGGCGTCGAACAACGTCATCGAACACGTCTACGATGCGAGGGCTTTCCTCCATGCGATGCGCCGGTTTTCCGACGGCCCCCTGGTGGTGACCCACGCCACGACGGCCAACCCGCTGAATCCCCGGGTCAGATGGGTCACCATGAAGATTCACCGTGAACGCGAGTTTCACGACCGGGAGAGGGCCTGGGGGCGGAAGGAGACCGGCACACACCGCTCGTACCTTCAACTCCGCCGCGAGATGATCCGCCAGGCCGCACCGGACCTCGATGAGGAAACGGTCCGGCGGCTGGCGCGACTCACCCGCGGGCTGCGGCGTGATGACATCCTCGCGGCCGTCGAGCGGCACCGGCGGACCCGGGAGTGGCCCACCCCGCCGAAGCACCCGACGAACACCTGCGACCCGTTCACCGGGAGCTGGGCCGAGCGGCTCACCCGCCCCGCCGAGCTGACAGACTGGCTGGGGCAGGCCGGGTTCCGCGCGAGCATCCTCCCGGGGTACTATTCCTGCGCCCGGCACCCGTGGAAACCGCGGCTCTGCGGGTTCGCGAATCGGGCCATTGCGCTGTCCGGCCGATTGGGGATGGTCCTCGCCCCGTACTTCCTGCTGCATGGCGTCCGCGGACTTGAAAAGGGCTCGTAACGGGGCTTCGGCGCAGCCCTGTCGGCAAGGATATCCCTCCCTCCCCGCACTCTGGCGCAAGGGGAAAATGCACGCTATCTTCCGCAATACTTTTACCAACCGACCGCTGAAACACGGGACTGCCACATGACCCCCTCCGAAGCAGCGAGCATGCTGACCCCCGAAGAAGTAGAACTGAACTGGTACCGTCGACACTACCGCGGCGAGATGCTTCAGCTCACCTGGCGCGCGGTGATCATGGGATCGTTCCTCGGCGCGATCATGTCCCTCTCCAACCTCTACATCGGCCTGAAGACCGGCTGGGGGTTCGGGGTCGCGATCACCTCCTGCGTGCTCAGTTTCGCCATCTGGAAGAGCCTGCGGAAGATCGGCCTCGTGAAGAGCGACATGACGGTGCTCGAGAACAACGCGATGCAGTCCGCGGCCTCCTCGGCGGGCTACTCCACCGGGGGGACCCTCGTCTCGGCGATCGCCGCGTTCCTGCTGATCAACGGGCATCACATCCCCTACGGCTTGCTCTCCGCGTGGATCTTTTTCCTCGCCGTTCTCGGCGTGACCCTCGCGATCCCGATGAAGCGGCAGATGATCAACATCGAACGGCTCCGGTTTCCCTCCGGCATCGCCGCCGCGATGACCCTGCGCAGCCTGCACGCAGACTACGACCACAAGGCGGCCCTGGAAAAACCGGTCGCCTCGGCGGAGGCACTCGAGGAGCTGGAGGAGGTGGAAGAGGAGCTGCCGGAGGAGGAGCTGGAGGGCGCGATCACCAGCGCCGAACAGGGCGAAAGAAGCGCCCGGGCGCTGTTCATCGCGGGCGGGATCGGCGCGCTGGTCGCCTTCCTGCGGGATGGCTTCGCGATGCTGGCGGAGCTTGGCCTCTTCAAGAAACCGTTTCACCTCATCCACGATGTCTACCCGTTGTTCGGCCAGAAGGCGCTGAACTACACCGTGGGCGCCGAGGGGAGCCTGCTGCTCGTCGCGGGGGGAGCCCTGATGGGCATCCGGGTGGCATCGAGCGTGATGCTCGGTGCGGTCCTGAACTGGGTGATCCTCGTGCCCTGGATGCACAAGATCGGGGTGATCGAGGCGCTGAACTACCGGACGATGGTTTCCTGGTCGCTGTGGGGCGGCGCGGCGTGCATGGTCACCAGCGGCCTGCTCGCCTTCGGGCTGCAGTGGAAGGCGGTCGTCCGGGCGCTCAGCGGGATCACGGACATCTTCGCACCACAGCGGGGAAAGGCGAAAACGGGCATCCAGGCGGAGATGGAGAAGATCGAGGTGCCGGCCTCCTGGTTCGCCGCCGGGGCGTTCGTGGGGGGGCTGGGCGTGGTCTACATCGCCCAGGTCGCTTTCAACATGCCGGTCTGGCTCGGCATCCTGGCGATCATCCTCTCCTTCTTCCTCGCCCTCGTCGCCTGCCGTGTCACCGGCGAGACCGACACCACGCCGGTCGGGGCGATGGGGAAGGTGACGCAGTTGATGTACGGCGCGATCGTCCCGAAACAGACCAATGTCAACCTGATGGCCGCCGGGATCACCGCCGGGGTCGCCGACAGCGCCTCGGACCTGCTGACCGACCTGAAGAGCGGCTACGTTCTCGGCGCCAACCCGCGCAAGCAGTTCCTCGCCCAGTTCAGCGGGATCTTCATCGGGACCGCGGTGACCGTTCCCTCCTTCTACCTGCTGGTCCCGACCGCGGACACCCTCGGCACCGACAAGTGGCCCGCGCCCGCGGCGCAGGTGTGGGCCTCGGTAGCGCGCCTGCTGGCCAACGGCTTCGAATCCCTGCACCCCACGGCGCGCATCGCGCTGGTGGTCGGAGGGCTGCTGGGGATTCTCCTCGTCCTCCTCCCCCGCTGGCTGCCGCGGAAGGCGGCGGTCTGGGTCCCCAGCCCGATGGGCCTCGGGCTCGCCTTCACCTTCCACTTCTGGTACGGGTTCTCGATGTTCCTCGGCGGGCTGATCGCCTACATCGTGCAGAAGCGCTCCCCGAAGACGGACGAGATGTACACCGCCCCGGTGGCCTCCGGGATCATCGCCGGGGAAAGCCTGATGGGGATCTTCATCATCCTGCTCCCGCTGGCGGTGGCGTTCATCGCGGGGAAGTTGTAATCAACCTACTAAACGCAAAGAATGTGTCACTCTGACCCGTCCAGAAACGCCGGGACGAGGGAAGAGTCTCGAAACGAT
>CAYOKT010000082.1:0-12169 GCA_964404605.1 uncultured bacterium | reverse complement strand
CAGCATGGCACGGAAAGCGGGTTCGGCGCAAGGGGTAGACGCCTCGCGCCGCGACTCCCGAACCGCTCCCCCTCCCGCCGAGCGGCTCCCCGCGAACCCGAACCACCGAAGCACGGGAGCGGCGCCAACATCTCTCGAAAAGGAAAGATACCCCCTCGTTGACTTTGTGAAATCGTGCACATATATTGTCTCCACAGGGTTCACCGGCGGGGGGCCGGCGATGGCAGGGCTGTTCGCAAAAAAAGGCGGAGACATCTCCGCTCGACGACGACTGCTCGATGAGTTGCGCGCCCGTTTCGCCTCCTTCCAGCGTCTTCTCGAGAACAACCATTCCGTCCTCCGGCACATCGCCGATCTCGAGGAAAAGGCGCGGGGAGAGTATCTCTTCGACATCAATTACGTCCGTTCCCACCTCGCCGAAATCCGCAACGGCACGGAGGCCATTCTCGAGGAGATGATCTCCCTCGGAGGCGAATCCTACGCCCCGTTGCGGGAGCGTTTCCGCGAGATCGACGGCAACCTGGAGCGGCTGCTCCCCGGCCGCCGCGGGGTGGTCGAGGACGCCTTCGCCATCCCGCTGGGGGAGATCGGCAACGACCGGCTGAGCAGCGTCGGCGGCAAGAGCGCGCAGCTCGGGGAGATGAAGCGCCTCGGGCTGCCGGTGCCGGACGGCTTCGCGATCAGCGGCTGGGCCTACAAGCGCTTCCTGGACGCCAACAACCTGCAGGGCCGCATCCACGACCAGCTCGCCGGTCTCGACCTCCGCGAGTACGCCGAGCTGGTGCGCGTCAGCGAATCCATCCGGATGATGGTCCGCACCAGCCCCGTGCCGGAGGAGGTGGCCTCGGCGATTCACGGCGAGCTTGACGCCCTGATGCGCCGCACCGGGGCCAGGCGTGTCGCCCTGCGCTCCAGCGCGGTCGGCGAGGACACCCTGTTCAGCTTCGCCGGGCAGTACACCTCCTACCTGAATCTTCCCCCGGCCCGGGTGATCGACCGCTACCGCGATGTCATCGCCGGGAAGTTCACCCCGAAGGCGATCTACTACTTCCTCAGCCATTCGCTCGAGGAGGAGGACCTGGCGATGGCGGTGGGGTGCCTCGCGATGGTGGACCCCGCCGCCAGCGGGGTGGTCTACACCCGCGACCCCGTCCGGCCGGACTCGGGCGAGGTCCTGATCCACGCGGTCCTCGGGCTCGGCAAGCCGCTGGTGGACGGCACCCTGACCCCGGACGCGTTCGCCGTCAGCCGGGAGGACGGCCGCCTGCTGCGCAGCGAGCCGGCCGTCAAGCGGGCGCGGTGGGTCCTCGCGCCCGGCGGAGGGATCCTCGAGGAGCCGGTGGGGGAGGAGGAGCGCGCCCGCCCCGCGGTGGACGAGAAGATGCTCAAGCGTCTCGCCGACTACGCGGTCCGTCTCGAGGAGCACTACGGCAGCCCGCAGGACATCGAGTGGGCGGTCACCCGCGAAGGGGAACTCTTCCTGTTGCAGACACGTCCGCTGCAGGTGATCCACGCCGCGGAGGAGCCGCGCGAGATCGACCTGTCCGGGCTGGAGCCGCTCGCCGCCGGGGGGACGACTGTCTGCCCCGGTGTGGGCTACGGCGTGGTGGCGCAGGTCGCTTCGGCCGAGGATCTCGCCGCCGTGCCGGAGGGGGCGGTGGTCATCGCCCCGCGCCCCTTCCCGGGGCTGGTGACCGTGATGCAGCGAGCGAGCGCGCTGGTGACAGAGGTCGGGGGGGTCGCCAGCCACATGGCGACCCTCGCGCGGGAGTATCGCATCCCCACGCTGGCGGGGGTCGAGCGGGCGGGGAAGCTGCCCGCGGGCCGGTATGTCACCGTGGACGCCACCGGGGGGGCGGTGTACCCCGGAAAGCAGGAGGAACTGCTCGCCACGGGCGGCGCGACCGGGGAGGACCTGTTCGAGGACACGCCGATCTTCCAGCTCCTCAACGCCCTGCTGCGGCGGATCTCGCCCCTCAACCTGCTCAACCCCTCCGATGAGAAGGCGTTCACCATCGAGCGCTGCGAGACGATGCACGACCTCACCCGCTTCTGCCACCAGAAGGCCATCGAGGAGCTGTTCCACGGGATGAAATCCGTGCAGGGAATCGAGCAGATCTCCTACCGCCTGAAGAGCGAGATCCCGCTGCCGTTGCACCTGATCTTCCTCGACCCCGAGGTTCCCCTGCCCAAGGGTGGACGCTGGATCACGGAGGAGGAGCTGGTCGGCGATCCGATCCGCGCCTTCTGGGAGGGGGTGAGGAGCGAGCGGTGGCCGAAGCGGCCGCGGCTGGAGGATCTCGTCGGGCTGGAGTCGGCGCGCGCGGCACGCAAGAAACTGGCGGCCGGCGGGGGGTTCTCCGAAGTCAGTTACGCCTTTGTCGGGAGCGAATACCTGCTTCTCAGCCTCCGCATGGGCTACCACTTCACCACCGTCGAGGCTATCTGCAGCGGGGAGGCGAACGAGAACTACATCCGCTTCGAGCACAAGGGCGGCGGCGCCTCCCTCGAGCGCCGCATCCGCCGGGTCCGCCTGCTCGAGCGTCTGCTCACCCCGCTGGGGTTCGAACCGAAGAGCACCGGTGATTTTCTCGACCTGATGCTCGCCTACGAACAGCGGGAAGTGGTCCTCGACCGGCTGCGCATCCTCGGGCGGATCTCGATGATGACCAAGCAGCTCGACATGGCCCTCTCCTCCGATGAGCTCCTCGACTGGTACCTTCAGGACATCCGCGCCCGCCTCGGGCTGGCGGACGACAGGGGGAATGCGCGGTGAGAACGCTGAAACGACGCCTGCAGGAGAATCTCTGGCGGCTGTTGCGCTCCCGCGCGATCCTCTGGGCCGGATCGATCCTCTTCGTCGTGATCTTCCTCGTTTCCCTCGTGCTGGTCTACATCAACGCCACGATAATGCGCGACCGGATCCAGGACGACTTCAACCAGCAGCAGTTGTTCCTCGCCCGGCAGGCCGCCTCGCGGATCGAGGGCGCCCTGCTGGATGTCTCCGGCGAAGTGAACAGCGTGGCCCAACTCTTCCGCGCGCCGCTGCCGGACACCGTGCGAACGCTCGCCCTCGCGGCGATGTACGAACGCACCCGTTCGCGCGGGGTGATCGAGGTCGGCGTCATCGGCCCGGATGGGTCCCTGCTGTACGGAGCTTCCGGGGACTCGACGCCCCCCTGGCCCGCCGGGGAGGTTTTCGAGGTCTGCCGGGGCGCCGGGCCGGGCGGGCCTTCCCTCGGACCCCTGCGCGTGCAGCGACGGCCGGGCCGCGAGCCGGTGATCAACGCCGTCCTCTGCGCCCCGCTGCCGGGCGAGGGGAAGGACAGCCGCAAGTGCCTGCTCTTCGCCCGCCTCGATGTGCGGCGGCTGCTCGCCTCGATCACCCTCTCCCTCCACTCCGGCGAATCCGGCTACGCCTTCGTCCTCGACAGGGAAGGACGCTTCCTGCAGCATCCGAATCTCGATTTCGTCGGCGGGCCCGCCTTTTCCGCCCCGGATGAGGGGGAGTGCGAAATCCGGCTCGACGAAGAGGGCGAGCGGCTGCGCGAGCGGCTCCTCTCCGCCGATGAGGGCACGGCGGCCTACTCCTGCGGGTGGCACCCCGGCGGGGAGAAGGGGGTCCGGAAACTGATCGCCTTCACCCCGGTGCGCAGCCCGGTGCTGGCGCGCTCCGGGCCCTGGGAGGTCGCCATCGCCGCGCCCTCCTCCGGGGTCGCCTCCGCGATCAGCCGGGTCTACCTGCGCCACGTCGTGCTGGAGATCCCCCTGGTGGGGCTGCTCTTCCTCTTTATCTTCCTCGCGGTGCTCTTCCAGCAACAGCGTTCCCAGGCGCTCACCGAGCGGGTCGGCCTGCAGGAGGAGTACATCGAAAGCATCCTCCAGAACTCGGTGGACGCGATCATCTTCTCCGACCCGGAGCACCGGGTGCAGATCTGGAACCGCGGCGCGGAGGAGGTCTTCGGCTACACCGCCGCCGAGATGATCGGGCAGACCTTCCACCGCCTGCTGCCGCCGGAGGTGGACGCGGACGAGGAGCTGCGGAAGCTGAAGGAGGAGGTGGAGCGCGTGGGGGCGATCCGCAACCGGATCGCTCAGCGGATCACGAAGGACGGCCGCCGCATCCAGGTCAGCCTGTCGCGCAGCCTCGTCCGCGACCGGGAGGGGCACGTCATCGGGAGCACGGCGGTGGTGCGCGACATCACCGAGCAGCTCGAGGTGGACCAGCGGATCTACCACGCGGAGAAGCTCGCCTCCATCGGCGTCCTCGCCGCGGGCGTCGCCCACGAGATGAACAACCCGCTGGGGGTGATCCTCGGCTTCACCGACCTGCTGCTCGAACGTTTCCCGGAAGACTCGGAGGAGTACCGGGACCTGAAGACCATCGAGGAGAACGCGAACCACGCGAAGAGGATCGTGGACAACCTGCTCGGCTTCGCCCGGCGCTCGGAGGGGCGGGAGACATACCTCGATGTCGGGCAGAGCATCCGGCGGGTTCACGGCATCGTGCGGGATGTCCTGCTGAACAAGCGTGTTAACTTCGACATCGAAGTGCCCGAGGACCTGCCGGCGGTGCGGGGGGACTCGCGGGAGTTCCAGCAGGTCGTCCTCAACCTGATCAACAACGCCCTCGCGGCGATGGGACCGGAGGGCGGCACGCTGAAGGTTCGCGCCCGTCGGCGGAACGGCGAGGTCGAGGTCGAGGTGTCGGACACCGGCTCCGGCATCCCGGACCGGATCAAGCAGCGCATCTTCGACCCCTTCTTCACCACGAAGAGCGTGGGCGAGGGGACCGGCCTCGGCCTCTCGCTCTGCTACGGCATCGTGAAGAAATTCGGCGGACGCATCGAGTTCACGAGCGTCTCGCGGGAGGACCACCCGGAGGCGGAGAGCGGAACCACCTTCACCGTGACCCTGCCCGTCGCATCCGGGGAGGAAAACAGCCCCGGGGGGGAGGCATGAGACAGCGTATCCTTGCGGTGGACGACGAGCCCGACATGCTCCGCCTGTTGGAGCGGATCCTCCGGGAGAAGACACCGTACGACGTGCAGGCGACCAGCAGCTCATTGGAGGTTCCGCGCCTGCTGGAGGCGAACCAGTACGATGTCCTGCTGACGGACCTGAAGATGCCGGGGCTGGACGGGATCGACCTGCTGAAGTGGCTGGGCGAACGGAAACGGCGCGAAAAGGTGATCATCATGACCGCCTTCGGTTCGCTGGAGACCGTGTGCGAGGCCATGTCGCAGGGCGCTTGTGCCTACATTACCAAGCCGTTCCGCAAGGAACAGATCATCACCACCCTCGAGCGGGCGATGGAGGCGGCGCGCCTCGAGCGCGAAGCGCTGCGGCTCGGTGTCCTCATGGACCTCGAGCCCTTCGAGGAGGCGCAGCGGCGGTTCGCCGTGGAGTACGTCCGCCGCCTCGCCGAGCGGCACGAGGGCGTAATGGAGCGGATGGCGGAAACGTCCGGGCTCGACCCGCAGCGGATCCGCGAACTCCTCGAGGAGGGCGGGCCCGCCGAAGCGGGAGTTTAACCGCGCGGAGAGTGGGGAAAGGCACAGGCGACGGCCGTGCCGGCCCGGCGCAGGGAATCGCGCGCGGGGAAGGGGAAAGACCGATGGAGCATGTCAAGGCCGGCGACATCATGGTTCCGCTGGACCAGTACCCGCATATCCCGTACTGGTTCACCATCCGGCAGGCGGTGGCGGAGATCGAGAAGGCGGCCATCGCCGTCAGCGGGCGCAGCTCGCTGCCGCGGGTGGTGCTCATCTTCGACGAGGCCTACCGTCTGCTCGGCATGGCGCGGCGGAGGGACATCCTGCGCGGCCTCGAACCGGAGTTCCTCACCGATGAGGGAGACGCGCACGGCCGCCAGCCCTACAAGTTCGAGGTGGACCCGAACCTCACCGACCTGATGTCCGACCAGTTGGTGCGCAAGCTGCGCGAATGCGGCGAGCGGCCGATCAGCGAGGTGATGCGCCCCATCCAGGTGACCGTCTCCACCGTTGACCCGATCCTGAAGGTGATGTACGAGATGGTCCACCATGATGAGAGCCTGCTCCCGGTGCTGGACGAGGGCAAGATCGTCGGCGTAGTCCGCACCGTGGATGTCCTTCACGAGGTGAGCAAGATTCTTCTCTGATACCGTCCAACGGTCAGCGTACTGGGGGGAGGATGACCACGGCATCACAGGGAGGCGGCGGGGCAGAAACGCCCCGCACGGGCGAGCTCCCGCCGAAACCGGAGACCATCTACCTCGCGCACCGGGCGCGACGGTTCGACTGGCGCAGGTTTTTCTGGATTCTTTTCGGGCTCGCGCTGTTCACCGCGACCACCCTCTCCCCCCCGTGGCCGGATGCGGTGGACCCCCAGGGAAAGCACTTCATCCTCGACTGGCAGGGCAAGGCCGCCATCGGCCTGTTCCTCCTCGCGGCGGTGTGGTGGGTGTTCGAGGTGATCCCCATCGGGGTTACCAGCATCGCCATCGGGGTGATCCAGGCGCTGTTCCACATCCGCGATCCCCGGGTCGCCTTCACCGACTTCATGGACCCCTCGGTCTGGTTCATCATCGGGTCGGTGGTCATCGGGATGGTGTTCTCGAAGACGGGTCTCACCCAGCGGCTCGCCTACGGCATGCTGGTGATGGTCGGCGAGAAGACGCGGAACATCTACCTCGGCTGCTTCGTGATGACCGCCGCGATGACGCTGATCATGGCGCACACGGCGGTGGCGGCGGCGGTGTTCCCCCTCCTGATGGCGATCTATTCGTTGTACGACGACGAGCGCAAGCCGACCCGCTTCGGCAAGGGGCTGTTCATCGGGATGGCGTTCACCGCCGGGGCGGGGAGCATCGTCACCCTCCTCGGCGCGGCGCGCGGCGCGGTGGCGATCGGTTTCTTCAAGGACATCGTCGGGCGGGAGATCGGCTTCTTCGAGCTCTCCTACTACATGTTCCCCCTCGGGTGGCTGATGGTGGTCCTCCTCTGGCTGTACCTCCTCGTCGTCTTCCGCCCGGAACAGAAGGTGATCCCCGGCCTGCGTGAACGGGCGCGGGCGCTGCAGGCCCGCCTCGGCCCGATGAAACGCGTGGAGATCGGCGCGCTGGTCATCGTCCTCTCCGCCGTCATCGTGATGAGCCTCCGCTCCTTCGTCCCGCTGTTCCAGCCGTTCCACAAGAGCGCTGTCATCCTCGTCGCCACGGTCCTCTTCTTCCTCCTGCGCATCCTCACCATCGAGGACCTCGAGAAGATTCCGTGGAACATCGTGCTCCTCTTCGGCGGGGCGATGAGCATCGGCTTCTGCCTCTGGCAAACCGGCGCGGCGAAGTGGCTCGCGGTGGAGTGGCTGGGGATGTTCAAGAACGCCTCGTGGCTCCTCTTCGTCCTCGGGATCGCCTTCTTCGTCCTCGTGATGACCAATTTGATCATGAACGTGGCGGCGATCGCGATCTCGCTGCCGGTGGCGCTGGTGCTCGCGCCCTACCTCGGGGTGGCGCCCGAGGTGGTTCTCTTCGCCTCCCTCGCCGCCGCGGGGATGCCCTTCCTCTTCCTCGTCGGCGCGGCGCCCAATGCCATCGCCTACGAGAGCAAGCAGTTCAGCTCGAAGGAGTTCATGACCGCGGGCATCCCGGCCAGCCTGATGCTGATGGCCGTCCTCGCCCTCTTCGTCTGGAAGATCTGGCCCTGGATGGGCATGCCGATCCTGGTGCAGTAACCCGGGAGCGCCTGCATCCCTGGGACCGGAGAAGCAGCGATACTATTGCCGAGGCAGGTCCGGGAGCATGAATCGGGGCCGCGCGGTTGACTCTGTACCTTGGTACAGGGTCTATCTTTTTAACCCGAAGCGCGGGAGGATGCGATGGACCGGATGCCCATCGGGCGGCTGGCGAAGATGGCGGGGGTGAACGTCGAAACCGTCCACTATTTCGAGTTGCTTGGGCTAATTATATTTACTTCTAAAACATCTGTTCCAGTTATTTTCTTTTCTCTAACATCTATTGTAACATACAATTCTGCTTGTATGTTCCAATACTTTTTATAATTTATATTATTAACTTCTATAGCGATCATATTATTTGTTTTCTTTATATAATATCTGTCTATTTTTTGCCATGATATTTTCTTTGCTCTTATGGGCCCTTTCCATGATACCTTCTCTATTTTATTCTCATCCACAGGTAAATTTATTTTGCATAACAACATTGCTCTTATTTTCAGAACATTTTCGTTGTTTGATATTGTTTTTACCTCTTGATCAACTTCTACACTATTTACTTTTTTAACCAATTCGATTGTGGGGTTTTCAAATTCATATGATAATCCGATTTCTTGTGAATCAATTTCATAACCAATTAATTGTGTTTGTAATGCTTCGTAGAGAGCATTCTCAAATGTGGAATATTTCGTATCTCGAAATATCGCCATGGTTTTTTTAGCAGGTGGTAAATGCGGCATTATATGCTTATTAACATAATCATCGAGATCTGAAAAAAGATGGAATTTCTCTTTCGCAAAGTTAAGGTTTTGTAAATCTTTTTCAAGGTCTGGGTGCAGTAACTTCTTATCATCACCTGCAAAATCTCTGGAATTATTAGTGATAAATGCGATTTCTTTCCTCGTTGCTTTTGCTGTAGATAAAATAGTTTCCCAAATAAGGGCGTCTCTATAACCTTTACCTTTCTTAGTAAAGGGTTTCCGCCGATCCAAATCTCTACGAACAAGTTCTATGTGAGATGTTTTTGGAATAGGTAATATGGAAACGTTAAATTGCTCTAATTTCTTCTTAAGAAACATCTCGTATTCATTTACGAGATTATTAAGATTATGTCTATCGATTGGAAAAATATAGCTCTTGTCTGTTAAGTACTTCACTTTTAGCAAAGATCCATTTATCTTATCCGTCTCCTTGCAAAGTTCTTCCTTAAATAGATTGGTTGTTTCCATAAAAACGATTTTAGGAATACATAATCCATAATTAAAATTACTGAAATTTTCAAGTAATAGACGAAACAGTGGCCCAGATAGCCTAAAATCTGCAGCAAGAATATTTGTATCAAGGAATATGAGCATTGTAAAGTACCATCAAAATGAATGTGCCGTACCGTTCTCTCTATGCCACAGCAATGATAGTACTATCCGGATTCGAGGTGCTCCAGATAATATAATAAACACAGAAGAAAAATCAGAGACAAGAGCATGCAACGTGGATTGGCTTGACTCTGTACCTTGGTACAGGGTCTATCTTTTTAACCCGAAGCGCGGGAGGATGCGATGGACCGGATGCCCATCGGGCGGCTGGCGAAGATGGCGGGGGTGAACGTCGAAACCGTCCGTTACTACGAGCGGCGCGGGCTGATGCCGCCGCCCCGGCGCCGTGAATCGGGCTACCGCCACTACTCCAGGCGGGACCTCGAGAGGATGCTGTTCATCCGACGGGCGAAGGAACTCGGGTTCACCCTCAAGGAGATCGGGGAGCTCCTCGGCCTCCGCGTGGAGCCCGGCACCACCTGCCGCGATGTCCGGGAGGTGGTCGGCCGGAAGCTGGAGGACATCGAGGAGAAGGTCCGGGACCTGCACCGGTTGAAGGCGGCCCTGAGGCAGTTGGCGGACCGTTGCACCGGGGACGGTCCCACCTCGGAGTGTCCCATTCTCGATGCGCTGGAGTCCCCGCAGGATCGCAACCCGGAGGATCTTGACCCGGTGGGTCGCAACCCGGCGGACGCCGGCGCGTAACCGGCGGGGAACGGACCTGTACGATGCCGCCGCGGCGGCGGGAGGAGATGATGAGTCTGAAGGTCGAGGTCTTCTCCTCGCCGGGCTGCGCCAAGTGCGGCCAGGCGAAGGAGGTGCTGCGAAAGCTCGCCCTCGAACTCGGCGGGGACGCCCTCGAGTGGCGCGAGGTGAACATCCTCGAGAACGTGGACTACGCGGTGGACCTGGGCGTGCTGACGACGCCGGCGATCGCCATCGACGGCGAGATCGTCTTCGCCGGCCTGCCCTCGGCGAAGCGGCTCCGGGAAACCCTGGAGCAGCGGTTGGATAACGGTGCGGCGGCATGAACCTTTTCCTCTTGGCGACCGCCGCCCTGCTGGGGCTGCTGTCGTTCTTCGAACCCTGCACCATCGCCACCCACACCCTGTTCTCCGTCCGCCTGCACGGCGAGCCGCCGCGCGGACGGCTGCGCGGCCTGCTCGCCCTCTGGCTCTCCCGCAGCCTCCTGCTGGCGGTCCTGTTCGCCGGTCTCGTCGCCCTCACCCCCCGCCCGGACTGGGGCCCCGTCCGGCCAAGCATCATCCTCACCGTCATGGGGCTGGTCTACATCATCTCCCGTTTCATCTACCTCCCCGTGCCCCATCTCGCGTTTCACAAGGTGATCCCGGGCGGCGGGCGGCTGCCCGATTCCGTGCAGCTGGGCCTGACCATCCCCGCCTGCATGCTCCCCCTGGTCATCGTCACCGCCGGCCTGGCGATCACGGCGGACTCGCCGGTCGCGGCGCTGCTCGCGGCGCTGCTCTTCGCCGGGCTGTTCAACCTGCCCCTGCTGTATGTCACCGCCAGGGGGATGAGCGAGGGGCTCGGCCGTTTCCTCAGCGGGGTGGCGAAGGTGATGCCGTTCTTCACCTCGCTGCTCCTCTTCGGCGGGGCGCTTTCCCTCGTCCTGCCCGGGCAGCAGGCCGGCCTGGCCTTTCTCTACGCCCTGCCCGAGGCGAATCTCGTGGGGATCGGGCTCGCCTTCCTGGTCGGTCTCCTCTTCAGCTTCAACCCGGTGTCCCTGGCCGCGATTCCGCTGGTGGCCGCCTATGTCACCCGGACCCCGGGGAGACGCGCCGCTGTGCTGCAGGGCGGGGCCTTCGTCCTCGGGATACTGGTCACCCACGCGCTCCTCGGCTTGGTCGCCGGGGCCGGGGGCACCTGGGCGAGGGCGCTGATGGGGCCGCGGTGGGGGCTGGTGCTGGGGCCGTTCCTGATCCTCCTCGGCCTCATCTGGCCCGGCTGGCTGAAGATCCGCCTGCCGTGGTTCGGTTTCCGCGGGCGGAAAACCGCCGGGGCCTGGGGGGCGTTCCTCCTCGGCGTCCCCTACTCCATCGCCGTCTGCCCCTTCTGCACCCCCGCGCTGATGGCCCTCCTCCTCGTCAGCGCCTCGTTCGGCTCGCCCCTCTACGGCGCGGCCCTCCTCCTCGCCTTCGCCCTCGGGCGAAGTGTCACCGTGCTCCTCGGCGCATGGGCGATGGGCTGGCTGGAGTCCCTGAAGTTCCTCTCCCGTTACCAGAGAGCGTTCGAGTGGGCCGGCGGGGTGACGATGATCCTCGTCGGGCTCTACTTCATCAACGGCTATTACCGCTTCCTCCCGCTGTAAGCCGAATGGCGGCTCCGCCCGGTCCCTCCCCGCATCCCGCCGCCCGGCGGCACCCCGGCCGGGGCGCTCCCGGCCGGTCCTCTGCCGGGCGGAATGGTTGACACGAGCGGCACGATTCCGTCTATTTTGGGAGTGTGCTCCTGTCGCCCACCCTCCGGCCCCGGAAACCCGGCCGCAGGGGCGCTTGGAGCAGGCCCCGGAGAATTCGCAGGAGCCGGCCACGACAGGATCAGGAAAGGAGTTCATATTGGCTGGGGATATTCCGAAGGCGGACGCCGCTTCCCCGCCTCTTCTGCTCTTGCGCGGGCTTTTCCAGCTCATCTTCCCGCTGGTGCTCGGCTCGTGGTGGACGTTTCTCCCGGTGGGCTCCATCGCGCTGCTCCTCGCCCTGCGGACATCGTTCGAGGAACGGATGCTCCTGCACAGGCTGGACGGCTACACGGAGTACACCCGGCGGACACGCTTCCGCCTCGTGCCCGGGTTGTGGTGAGTGGCGTGGTGCAGAGGGCGGCGATAGGGACAACCAGTTTAACTTTGTATAGCGGAGAAAACGGAGAAGGAAAACAGTGAAAATCGTTCTGATCGTACTCGTTGGCCTGGCCGCCGCGCTCGTCATCACGGCACTCCTCGGCGGCGCGCTCTTCTCGCACCAGGTTAGGCAAGAGGTCGATGCGCTGTTCGCGGCGTCGAGCGGAACGGCGGAAGCCGTCGCCGAAGCGGCGGACACAGGCGGGGTGCCGGTCAGCGAGCCGGCGGAGAAAACCGGACCGGAGGGCGGCGTGGCGGCGGGCGGTGGCGGCGAAACGGCGGAAGC
>CAYOKT010000081.1:0-12499 GCA_964404605.1 uncultured bacterium | reverse complement strand
GACAGGGCCACCCTTCGGGACTGGGCCGCCCTCAGCATGCCGCAGGGGCACGGCACGCCGTGCCCCTACAACACGATTACAGCAGAATCCCGGCGATGGCGGCGGTCTGCCAGGAGGCCAGGGCGCCGGCGATCATCGCGCGCAGGCCGAGCCGGGCGAGGTCGCGCCGCCTCGACGGCACCAGCGCGGCGATGCCGCCGATCTGGATCGCGATCGAGGAGAAA
Organism: uncultured bacterium; assembly: GCA_964404605.1. Classification (GTDB taxonomy): domain Bacteria; phylum Electryoneota; class Electryoneia; order Electryoneales; family Electryoneaceae; genus CAYOKT01. The sequence continues at coordinate 12,275 of CAYOKT010000081.1, read as the reverse complement.
TTCGCGAAGCCGCAGAGGGCGTAGGTGGCGATGGTGAAGCTGCGCGGGCTGATCTCGCCGCGCAGCCCCGCCAGCTCGACATACCCGACGAATTCATTGATGCTGATCTTGGTCCCCAGCAGGTAGCCGACATCGAGGATATCCTTCGGGTGCACGCCCATCAGCAGGGCGAGGGGGCTGAAGAGATAGCCGAAAATAATTTTCAGGCTCAGGTTCTCGATCCCCACCAGTCCGCCGGCCCACCCGAGGAGGGCGTTGATCATCGCGATGATCGCGATGAAGGCGACCAGCATCGCGGCGACATTGACCGCCAGCTTGAGGCCGTCGGTCGCCCCTCCCGCGGCGGCGTCGATGACGTTCGCATAGGGCTGCTCGACGTGGATCTTCACCGACTTGCCGGTCTCGGGCGTCTCGGTCTCGGGGATGATCAGTTTGGCCATCACCAGCGCCGCCGGGGCGCTCATCACGCTGGCGGCCATCAGGTGCCCGGGGTCGACCCCGAAGCGGACATAGGCCGCCATCACCCCCCCCGCCACGGTGGCGAAGCCGCCGGTCATCACCGCCATGATCTCGCTGAAGGTCATCCGCCCGAGGAAGGGCTTGACGACGAAGGGCGCCTCGGTCTGGCCGACGAAGATGTTGCTCGCCACCGAGAGCGACTCCGAGCCGCTGGTGCCCATCGCCCGGGTCATCAACCAGGCGAACCCCTGCACGATGCGCTGCATGACGCCGAGGTAGTAGAGCAGCGCCATCAGGGAGGCGAAGAAGATGATCGTCGGGAGCACATGGATGGCGAAGACGGTGCCCAGGGAGACCAGGTCGCCGGTGGCGGGGTTGGTGACGCTGAACCCCTCGACCAGCCCGCCGGCCGGGATGTCATCAGCGATGGACTCGGCGATCTCCGGGCTGCTCAGGTAGAGGTTGCCGAAGAGGAAATGGGCGCCGTAATCGGTGAAGGTGAGCAGGCGGCTGATCAGCACACGCGCGCCCTGGAACATCCACTGGCCGGGCGTGGTCTTGAGAACCAGCAGCGCGAAGAGGACCTGGAGACCGACCCCCACTCCCACGGTGCGCCAGTTGATCGCCTTCCGGTTGTTGGAGATCAGCCAGGCAATGCCCATCAGGGCGAAAACACCAAGTATCCCGGTGAAGCGATCCACTGGTCCTCCCTCGCAACGTGGGAACTCGATTCCCGGATCCGCGGGTCCGGCGTGCAATCGGGCCGCCCCTCACACCTCTCCCGCCGCCCGCGCCTACTCCCCCGGCTCCCCGGCGGGCTTCCCGTTGAACAGACCGGTCTGCCCGGTGGGTCGGCCGGCCTCGTCCGGCGGCTCCCAGCAACTCCGGCAGCGCGCCTCGTAGAGGGCCTTCCCGCCGACGATCACCCGCTCCGTGCCGCCGCCGATGCGCTGGGTGCGGTGGGCGGGCGCGCCGCACCGGTGGCACACCGCCATGGTCTTGGTGACGAATTCCGCCTCGCACATCAACTGCGGCATCGGTTCGAAGGGTTCGCCCCGGTAGTCGGTGTCGAGCCCGGCGACGATGACCCGCCGGCCGCGGTCCGCCAGCCGGCGAACGAGGTGAAACAGGTCCCCCTGGATGAACTGGGCTTCATCGATGCCGATCACCTGCGCGTCGCCGACCTGCTCCTCGATCTCCCGCACGGTGCGCACCGGCAGCGAGGGGAGGCGCAGTTCGCTGTGGCTGACGACTTCGACCTCGGCGTAGCGGTCGTCGATCACCGGCTTGAACACCACCACCTGCTGCCCGGCGATCTCGGCGCGGCGCAGGCGGCGGATCAGCTCCTCCGTCTTCCCGGAGAACATGCAGCCGCAGATGACTTCCACCCAGCCGCTGTCATGAGGCATGATGTTCAACATGATCCCGTCCTACCCCGCATGTCACGCTCTCTCGTCGAGGAGGGTCCGTATGTGGTTTGCGAGAATCTCGATGGCCGCGAGGTTCTCCCCGCCCCGAGGGATGATAATGTCGGCAAAACGCTTCGTCGGCTCGATGAACTGCTGGTGCATCGGGCGCACGGTCTCCTCGTACTGTTCGAGGACGCTGAGGGCGCTGCGCCCGCGCTCCACCTCGTCGCGCCGGATGCGCCGCGCGAGGCGGATGTCCGGGTCCTCGTCCACGTACACCTTGAAATCCATCATCCCCCGCAGCTCCGGGTCGTCGAGGACGAGGATCCCCTCGAAGATGACCACCGGTTTCGGCTCGAGGCGGGTGGTCTCCCCGGTGCGGATGTGATCGACGTAACTGTACACGGGCTGGTCGATCGCCCGCCCCTCCATCAAGGCGCGCAGGTGGGCGTGCAGAAGGGGGTGGTCGAACGCCTCCGGCCGGTCGAAGTTCCAGCGCGCGCGCTCCTCGGCGGTCAACTCGCGCAGGTCGCGGTAATAGCTGTCCTGCTTCATCACCAGCACCAGCTCTTCGCCGACCTGCTCGGCGAGACGCGTCGAGACCAGGGTCTTCCCGCTGCATGTCCCCCCGGCGATGCCGACCAGCGCACGGGGCTTCATTCCCCCTCCTCCCCGCCGAGAGCGCCGTGCCCGAAGGGCGAGGGATAGAGTACCTCGAGGGTGGTCACCTCCCGCTCACCGCTGCGCGGGTCGTAGAGGATCACCTCGATCCCCGGCGCATGGTCCTGCAGGACCTGGCGGCAGGCGCCGCAGGGCGGCACCAGCCCCTTCCCGTGAGCGGCGATCGCAATGCGGCGGAAAGAGCGTACTCCCTCGCTGAGCGCCTTGAACAGGGCGACACGCTCCGCGCAGATGCTGAGCCCGAAGCTGGAGGATTCGACATTCGCCCCGGTCCAGACGTTGCCCTCGGCATCCTCCAGCGCCGCGCCGACACGGAAGCGGGAATAGGGGGCGACGGCCCGCCGGCGTGCGTCCGCCGCGGCGTCCAGCAGGCGGCGGGTCTCTTCGTCCGATCCGCTCAAGGTTCCTCCTCGTAGGGCCCGAGCCCGACTTCGCGGAAGGCACGCTCGAGCAGGCTCACCATCTCCGGGTCGTCGGGGATCTTGGGGTCCAGCGCATAGCCGTTCCGCTCCACCTCCCACTCCCCCTCCGGACCGGGCGTCACCCGGAGCCAGTCGAAATGCCGCCCCTGCCGGCCGACGGTGACCACCAGCGCGCCGTTCACCCGGCGACGGATGCTGTTGCCCGACCGGCCGCCTCCGAGCAGCACCAGGTCCAAGCGGTTGTCCGCCGGCAGGGCGGAGAGCCAGCGCCGTGCGGTGCCCTGGTCCGCGTCCGAGAGAAGGAGGATGTACTGCACTTCCCGCGGGATGCGCTCGATCTCCTCCAGCAGGCTGACGACGGGGTCATCCAGGGTGACCCCGAAGGATTCCGGCGGCTGCTGGCCGGGCAGCTTGGCGGCGAGACCGATGACCGCCACCTCCATTCCCCCGCCCCCCGGGGGGCCGAGGTGGAGGACCCGGTGACCGGGAAACGGCTGCGTTCCCGTCACGCTGTCACGGAGATTGGCGGAGACGAAGGGTACGCCGCGCCGCCCGCCAAGCTCCTTGAGAAACCCGATTCCGAACCGCAGGTCACGCCGCCCGATGTTGATCGCGCGCACCCCAAGGCTCTGCAGCGCGGTGAGAATCACCTCGGTGCGCTGGCGGCCCTGCTCGGGGTGGAGGGAGACGAAGCTGCCGCAATCGACGACGACGCGATCCGCCGTGTCTCCCTCCAGCTTGTGAAACGCCGTCGCGCGGCGCGCCAGCCCGCCGAGGCGGACTCGCGGGCAGCGGCAGGGGTTCACCTGCCCGATGAGATAGCCGGTGTAAACGATATCGAACGGGCGGCGGTTCACGGTTTTCGCGCATCCCGCGAGGAGCGCGAACAGCAATCCCAAGCTGAGAAGCGCGACCGGAAGACCGCCCCGGCGCCGCAGGCTCATCGTATCAGCATCACCTTGCGAGTGGATTCGTACCCGCCGGCGCGGACACGCAGGAGGTACAGTCCGCTGGCGAGATGATTCCCCGCAAAGGTAAAGGCGTGGCTTCCGGCGGGCAAGACGCCGTGACTCAGCACCGCCACGCGCTGCCCGAGGATATTGAACACCTCCAGGCGGACCGGGGAGGCGCGCGGCAGGTCCAGCCGGACACGGGCGGTGGAGTTGAAGGGGGAGGGATAGACGGGGTAGAGATAATAGCGCGTCGGGAACGCGGAGGCCAGCCGGTCCCACGGCACGGAGGTGAGATCATCAGGTGCGATAGCGAAGCGCCCGGAGAAAGTTTGGCCGAACGATTCGAAGCTGACCCTCCAGGGGTCGGACTCGACCACGGTCCCCTCCACTTCGACCCAGCCTTCGGGCGTCTCCTTGTAGAGGGTCATGTGGTCCGGCTCCACCTCGCCCCCGTACAGCGAATCCACCTCCCCGGGGCGGAAGCCGCAGCTCAGGTCGAGGGTGATGGGAGGATCAAGAATGTCGTAGGGGGAAAAACTCATCAGGGTCATGCACCTCGGCAGGGGCGGTTCGGACAGGTTCCAGCCGGCGGGTTCGCCCTCGTAGAGGCGGAGCGAAGCGAAGGTCAGGCTCGTCCCATCGACACGGTGGAACGCCGCCGTCGCCGTGCCGGGAATCTCCAGCACCAGCCATTCCGCGAAGGGGTCCACACCGACGCTGTCTACCGCGACCGCCGGCAGCCCCCCCGGCTCCAGCCGCGAGGGAAGCAGCCCTCCTCCCGGCGGCGGCAGGAAGAGATTCGCGATGGCGAAGGCTTCGGCGGGCAGCGGCGTACCCGCACCGGGGGTCTCCCCGAACGCCACCCCGGGCGCGAGGCTGTCGGCGGCGAACAGGCGCAGGAAGAGCGGCAGGCCGATGCGCACGGGGTAGGAGGTCACCGGGACCGCGACCGACATCAGCGAATCCGGCAGGTAGAAGCCGTCGCCGAGCCGCCCCACGGCGAGGAGCAGGTCGTCCTCGCCGGGCTGCCCGATGTCGTCCCCTTCGAGCACCGGCGGGGCGAGACCGTCGCCGTCACGGTCGAGCACCAGGTGCCAGATCCAGCCCGGCTGCGCGTTCCCGCCGTACGCATCGGGCATTGTCAGGTACCCGAATCCCGGCTCATACGCCGCCGCGATGACCGGGTAGGGGTCCGGCTGTGCCGACGCGCCGCCGGCGAAGAAGAGCAGGAGAATCGAAGAGGCAAGGGCCGCTGAAACGTATCGTCTCATCATCGCGCCCCCCGGGGGTTCCCCTGAACGCGGCGCGATTCCCCGTTGCCGCCCGGGCTCGAACGCGGGTTTCGGACACGGGGCATCGGCGGAAACTCGCCGGTCTCCTCTTCCCCGATGGTGGCGGCGCTCCGGCGGATCGGATGATGAACCACCCTTCCGCCCTCTCCGGCCGCCACCGCCGAACCGGCCCCGCCCGCCAGGTCCGGGCGCGGATAGTCCGCCCAGTCGAGGGTATCGTGCAGCCAGAGGAGATAGCCGGCGCCGGTCTGGAAGGCATCGAACTCGCCCCGCCAGGCCTCACCGTCCAGCCACGCTGCCCGGAACCACCCGCGCTCCGCATCATAGGCGAGCAGCAGGTCGGGCTGCGGGTCGCCGGAAATCAGCGGGACGAGGCCGCTGGAAGCCCGCCACCCGGCCTCCGCGAGCCCGGCGCTCTCCAGCGGGAGGGAGGCCGCCCAGATGGACCCGATGAGGTGCTCTCCCGGCTCGAAGACCCCGCGGTCGAGGGTGGAATCCTCGCGAACCGTGCCGTACAGCAGCACCTCCTGGCTGTCCGGGTGGTCATCCCGGATCTGCACCCAGTACGCCACGTCGAGACGGACCGTGTCGGCGGCCAGCGGGCCCTGCCACCCCACTTCGGTGCTCTTCCAGGCGACGATCCACTCCTCCAGGTCCGGGTCCCAGGCGAGGACCCTGTCGGCGGAGCGTTCCCGCCCGCCACCGGTCAACGCCTCATCGAACACCTCGCTGACAAGTGGATGATCGGGGACGAGGGGCAGGCTGATCAGGTTCCATCCCTGCCGCAGCATCAGGCGGTAGAACCCAACGGCGGAGGTGGGCGTGGATTCCGCCTGGGCGAACAGCGGTTCCGTGACGGCGAGGCAGACCAGGAGTGCCGCCGGCAAGGCACCGAAAACGGCACGAACGCATCGGGTATTCATCGTAGGGATAAGGTACCCGAAGCTCTTCACCCCGGGCAAGAGTGCGCTCTGGATTTCACGATTCCGGGGCCCGGAGACCAACCTCGCGGACAGGTTCCCCTGAATCGATGAGTTATTAGCGCGCCGCGTCATCCACTGCCGCGTTGGTTCTGTTTGGAGTAGCTACCGCTATACCGGCGCGTCTACGCCTTGAACCTAACCGCTTCGCGTCAAGCAGAACCACGCGATTCAGGGGGACCTGTCCGCGAGAAGCATTGCGGCGGTCGACCGGAAAAACCTATGTTGCCGTGCATCCCGGGTGACAACTTTCCCGGTCGGGAGAATTCCCGCCTCGCGGCGTGTCGATTCCCCGCCGCGCCGCGGGAGGGCCGGGAGAGGCGGCAGGGCACGATGACGAACTTCACCAGGCGTTGGAGACCACCCACCCCATGAACTCGATCCTCGCCGATCCCGGCCTGTGGAAACAGTTGGGTTTCCGCAGCGGCATCGAAATCCACCAGCAGCTCGACACGCGCAAGAAACTCTTCTGCCACTGTCCCGCGGGGGAATACTCGACGGAATGGCACGCCGAGGTCATGCGTCACATGCGCCCGACGATGAGCGAGCTGGGCGAATATGACGGCACCGCGCTGATGGAGTTCAAGACGAAGAAGCGGATCATCTACCTCCTGAACCGCCGCACGGTCTGCACCTACGAGATGGACGACAACCCCCCCTTTCCGATCAACCAGGAGGCGGTGGACAAGGCCCTGACCATCGCCCTCGCCCTCGGCTGCAAGATCGTCGGGGAGCTGCATGTCATCCGCAAGCAGTACCTCGACGGCTCGATCCCCGCCGGTTTCCAGCGGACGACCATCGTCGGGGTGGACGGCGAGCTCGAACTCTCGAGCGGGAAGCGGGTGCCGATCATCCAGCTCGGGCTGGAGGAGGATGCCTGCCGCGAGGTTTCGGACGTGGGGCACCGGATCACCTTCTTCACCGACCGGCTCTCGATGCCGCTGGTCGAAGTGGTCACCGGTCCGGTGTTCGAGACGCCGGAGGAGGTGGCGGAGGGCGCGATGCGCATCGGCCGCCTGCTGCGGGCGACCGGGATGGTGCGGCGGGGGATCGGCAGCGTCCGCCAGGATGTGAACGTCTCCATCGAGGGCTCGACCCGCGTGGAGATCAAGGGCGTGCCCCGCATCCCCCGCATCCCCCGTCTCGTCGCCCACGAGGCGCTCCGCCAGGAGGCGCTGCTGAAGCTGCGCGCGGAGATGGTGAGCCGCGGGGTATCGCCGGGCGATCCGCCGGGTGAGATCCGCGAGGTGGAGCGCGGCGGGCTCTCATTCCACCATCCCCTGCTGCAGGCCGCCCTCCAGGCGCGCGACAGCCTCCGCGTCGTCCGGCTGTTCCGGGCGAAGGGACTGCTCGCATGGCCCCTGGGCAAGTTCGGCGGCCGCCTCTTCGCCGACGAACTCGCGGGCCGGGTGCGTGTCATCGCCTGCCTCGAACAGCGGCCTGTGCTCCTGCACACGGACCCGGGCGGGGGGCTGGAGGAAACCGACCGCACGGCCCTCCTCGAGGCCGCGGGCTGCGGGCCGGAGGATGCCGCGGCGATCGTATGGGGACCGGAGGAGGACACCCTGACCGCCGCGCGGGAGATCCTCGACCGCTACGCCGAGGCGGCGGCCGGGGTGCCCAACGAGACGCGGCAGGCCCTGCGAGACGACACCACGGACTTCGAGCGCATCCTCCCCGGACCCGACCGGATGTATCCGGACACCGATTCGCCGCCGTACGAAATCACCGATGAGCGGGTGGAAGCGGCGAGGAAAAGGGTCCCGCAATACCCCTGGGAGCGGGAGGAACGGTACCGCGGCCTCGGCCTGCCCGATGATGTGATCCTGCGCCTCGCCATCCATCCCCTCGCACCCCTGTTCGACCGCCTCGTCGCGGAGAAGGCCGTGCCGGCGATGTGCGCGGGCGAGGCGCTGACCCGCCTCGCGGTCGCCCTGCGGAGAGAGGGGCTGGACACCTCCTCCCTCGGCGCGGAACAATGGGAAGCGGCGCTCCGCGCGCTGGGCGGCGGCCGGCTGTACCGGGAGGGGCTCGCGCGGGTGCTGGCCGCCTGGCTGGAACGCCCGGACACATCGCTGGAGGATCTCCTCGCGGAACTCGACCTCCACCCCGCGGAGGAGGACGAAATCGCCGCGTGCTGCCGCGAGGCGGCACGGCAGGCCCGGGAGCTTCGCCCGGAACGCCCGGAAGTGCACGAGAGGATTGCGATGGGCCTGGCGATGGCGCAACTTGCCGGGCGCGCCCCGGGCGCCGAGGTGAGGGAGAGGATCCGCAAATCCCTCTCAGCGGCCGCCTGAGCCGCACCGTGCGGGGTCCGGGGGACGGAAGAGGAGAAGCCGCGGCCGGGAACGTGGCCGGGAGGAGCGGGACGAGATGGCTGTCTGGAGAAAACTGCTGATCAGCGCCTTCGTGCTCTCCGGCGTGGTTCTCCTCGGGACCGGCGGCTACATGTTGCTCGAAGGCTGGCCCTTCTCCGACTCGCTCTACATGGCGATCATCACGATGAGTACCGTGGGGTTCGGCGAGGTTCACAGCCTCGATGCGCCCGGCCGCGTGCTCACCATCCTGATTATCATCTCCGGTCTCACCGTGGCCGCCTACGCCCTGAGCACGATCACCACCTACCTCGTCAGCGGCGAAATCAACCAATTGTTGCGGGGAAGACGCATGGAACGCGAACTACGCGCGATCAAGGAACATGTCATCGTCGCGGGTTACGGCAAGCTGGGCCGTGAGGTCGCCGAAGGCCTGAAAGACGCGGAAACCCCGTTCTGTGTCATCGAGAACGATCCGCAGAAGGCACAGCAGGCGGTCGACCGGGGTATGCTGGTCGTGACCGGTGATGCGTCCGATGATGAAATCCTCCAGCGAGCGGGGGTGGAACGCGCCAAGGCCCTTGTCGCGGTGCTCACCGGCGACGCGGCGAACGTGATGGTCACCGTCACCGCACGCACCCTCAACCCCACGCTGCTGATCGCCGCCCGCGGCGGCGATGAGAGCAGCGAGGCGAAACTCCGGCGCGCCGGCGCCAACCGGGTGGAGCTGCTCTTCCAGCTCGCCGGGCGACGGTTGGCCGCCGTGGTGGCGAAACCGAGCCTCGTCGAGTTCTTCGACATCTTCTACCGTCACCTCGGGCTGAAGCTGGACATGGGCGCGGTGGTCATCGGCGAGAACTCCGCCCTCGTCGGAAAAACGGTCGCCGAGTCGGACATCCGCCGGGTCACCGGCGGAGCGGTGGTGATGGCGATCAAGCGGGGCGAGACGGAGATTATCCTCCATCCCTCCGGGGACGACGTTTTCCGTGCCGGCGACCGCCTGCTGATCCTCGGCAGCGAGAAAAACCTCCGCAAGTTGAAGGAACAGTACCAGGTTTCCTGAGGACCGCAGGCGGAAGCGCTCGCCGGTGCCCGCGCCCTCAATGACAGCTTGACACAAGGAGAAAGACGATGAAAGCCAGGGTTCTCCCGGTCAGTCTCGCCCTCCTGCTGGCCGCGGCGACTGTCGGCCGGGCGGCGGAGGTGCGCACCCTTACGCTGGAGAACGGCCTCGAGGTGGTGATGATGCCGGACGCCTCCTCCCCGCTCCTCTCCGCGCTGACCATCGTCCGGGTGGGTTCCGCCTTTGAAACCCTCGCCACGGCGGGCTCCACCCACCTGCTCGAGCACATGCTGTTCCGCGGCACCACGACAAGGACCCAGGACGAGATCTATGACAGCTTCGACCTGATGGGCGCCTACTTCAACGCGCAGACGGAAAAGATCTACACCAACTTCATCCTCGTGGTGCCGGTGGAGCACGCCCGCCAGGCGATGGAAATCCAGGCGGACATGATCCTCCGCTCCACCATCCCCGCCGAGAGCTTCGAGGAGGAGAAGGGGCGGGTGATCGCCGAGATCCAGCAGAGCTACAACCGCTCCTCCTACCCCGCCGAGGTGGCGCACCTGCACCACCTGTTCGGCGGCACGCCCTACGGCTTCCCGACGCTCGGCTCGGTGAACGGCATCCGCGCCATCGGGCGCGAAACCGTCGCCCGCTTCCACGAGGACTGGTACGCGGTGAACAACATGGTCCTCGTCCTCCGCGGCGCGATGAGCTACTCCGAGATGGAAGCGCTGGCGCGGGAGATCTACGGCGATGAGCCGGCCCGCCGGCTTCCCGAGAGGCCCGAATCCTGGCCGGTGGGGTTCGAGGACTGGCGCGAGGGGATGCTGCACGTGGAATGGGGCGACGTGCGCAGCGGCACGGTGCATGTCTCCCTGCCCGCGCCGCGCTACGACGACGGGGACTATCCCGCCTTCAGCCTGCTGGCCTCCCTGCTGGACGACCGGATCGACGCCGCGCTGAGCACCGGCGGGATGCCGCTGACCACCTACGCCTACTCCTCCCTGATGAACGACCCCTCCTTCAGCGTGCTGGACATCACCGCGGGCCTGATGCCCGGGGCGGATCCGCGGGAGGTGGTCGACCGTATTCTTGGCGCGGTCCGGGGTCTCGGGGAGAACCCGCCCGGCGGGGAAGAGCTGAAGCGCGCCCTCGAGGCGGACCGCCGCCAGGAGCTCTTCTTCTCCGAGCAGGTGCAGTACGGGGCCTTCCTGCTCGTGCCCAAGCTGGCCCTCGCTCCCGAGGGATTCTGGGAGCGCTTCGAAAGCTGGCGGGATTCGGTGGACGAATTCTCCGCCGCCGAAGTCGCCGAGCGCTGGCTGGCGCGGCCGGTCTACCTCGCCAGCGCCTGCCTGCCGAAGAGTGAGGAGGCCGCGGCGGGAGGGGTGACCCTCGGCGATCTCGCCGCCGACACCCTCGAGAACGGGCTGGTGGTTCTGGTCCGCCCGGTGCACGGTGCGCCGGTGGCGGGGCTGCACCTGGTGGCGCGGGACCGAGCGCTGCTCGAGGGCGCGGCGCGGCGCGGGTGGGTCGACCTGCTCCACCGGCTCCTGCTGAGGGGCTACGGCCCGGTGGACGAGGACTCGCTGAGCGCAGAGATGGACGCCATCGGAATGGAGCTGACAGTCGCGGACAACCCGAACATCCCGATGGACGATTACCGCACGACGCCGGAGTACAGCTACGTCCGCTGCCAGGTGCTCGCCGACCGCTGGACGGCGGCGCTGGACCTGCTCGCCCGGCTGCTGGCGGAACCGAGGATGGACGAAGATGACATCGCGGCGGTCACCGGCGAGCTGCAGGGGATCATCCGGCGGAAGGCCGGCTCGGTCAGGACCGCCGCCGGCGCCGCCTTCGCGCGGCGCCTGTACGGCGCCAGCCCGCTGGGACTGGGCGTGTACGGCGACGGGTCAACCATCGGCGAGGCGGACCGCGACGCGCTTCTCGCCCTGCGGGAGAGGGTCTTCGCCGCCGACAACCTGATCCTCTCGCTCACCGTCCCGGCCGATGCGCCCGAGGCGCTGGCCGCCGTGCGGCGCGCCTTCGGCGCCCTGCCCGCCTCCGGCGAAGGTCATCCCGCCGCCCCGGCACCCGTCTCCACCCCCGGCACGGAGGAGGTCACCGGAACCGGCCGCCAGGGCTACCTGGCCAGCGGGTTCCTCCTGCCCGAGGTGAGAGAGGAGGACCAGGCTGCGCTGGTCGTGGCGAACGCGATGGTCAGCGACCTGATCTACCGTGACCTCGGCGAGGCCCGCGGCTGGGCGTACGGCGCGGGCAGCCGGTTGACCCGGCGGCCGGGATGGGCCGCCTGGAGCGTGGGGATGGGCCTGCCGGTGGAGCACCTCGCGGAGAGCCGCGACGCCGTCTACCAGCACCTCGCACGCATCGCCTCCGGCGACTTCGACCAGCACCGGATGGAGGTCGCCCGGCAGTCCGTTCTCGGCCATGTCCTGCGGCGCTACTCCAGCCGGATCAACCTCGCGATGGCCCTCGGCGTGGACGCCCACCTGTACGGCGATCCTATGGCAACCTGGACGCTGTACGACCGGATCCGGGAGGTCACCCTGGAGCAGGTGAAAGCCGCCGCCGCGCGCTACCTCGCCGATCCCCGGGGAGTCGTCACGGTCTACGGCCGCCCGGAAGGCTCCGCCGTCCCGCCGCCCGGCATGGGCGGCATGGGAGGCATGGGCGGCATGGG
>CAYOKT010000080.1:0-12534 GCA_964404605.1 uncultured bacterium | reverse complement strand
GATGCAGCCTGGCCCGCCGAAGCGGCGCGAAGGCGGCTCCCACCTTCGCCTGCGGGCAAACCCGCCTACGCCTTCAGCTACCCGCCTACGCCTTCAGCTACGGCGTGGCAGGCGGCGTGGCAGGCGGCGTGGCAGGCGGTGTGGCAGGCGGTGTGGCAGGCGCTCCCGGGCTAACCGCTGGCCAACATACCCTACAGTCCAACGTTGTCACCCTGACCCGTCCCGACACTTCGGGACGAGGGAAGAGTCTCGAAACGCCGCGCTTCCGTTGGATGTGAAACAGTTCGTTTCGAGATCCTTCACTGGCGTTCAGGATGACGGTACTGATCACCGCCACTCCGCGAAGGGGTCGTCGATGACGATCCGGCCCACCTGCATGTCGGAGAGGCCGACGTAGAGGGCGGCGCGGCCGTCGCCCAGCGGATGGAGGCCCCCGCTGATGACGATGTCGACCAGTTCGGGGTCACGTTTCGCGGGACCCGCGGGGAAGTCGGCGCGACACGCCAGCACCTTCAGCGGCGACGCCGCCCGCGCGGCGGTATCGAAGGTGAAGGCCATCGGCCTGTAATGCTTGACCACCTCGGGTGTGCCCTCGTTTTCCATGAACGCCGTGTGCCCGAGCACCCCGATCAGTCCCGGTTTCAGGAGTCGCACCTCGTTCGGGCCGCCCCAGGTATCCTCGGTGAACTGCCCCTCGATCAACGGTGGAGCGAGGTAATCCATCGCCGCCATCTCGTCGAGGGACTCGATGACGGCAAACCCGATTTTTCCCCGCCCGCCCTTCTCCCCCTGGGGACGGGTGAAGACCCCGATACGGCCGTCCTCCAGCTCCACGGGACGGATGTCCTTCATGCCCAGAGGGCCGCTGGCGAAATGCTCGAGGTGCAGAAGGTCGGGGCCGCGGTAGAAGTCGGTGCGCCAGGAGTTGTTCCCCACCGGGAAACGCACCCCGCCGGTCACCCACTCATCGCCGACCCGGCAGATGAAGGGGTCCTGCAGGGGGAAGACCGGGGTATCCGTGTCACGTGTCCAGGCGCCGCGGCGCTCGACGAAGAACATCACCCGGCTGTCGGTCTCGCTGTCGTGCGATTCGACCCTCGCCGCCAAGTAGAGCCGCCCCCGGTCCATGAACGGCGCGGTCGGGTTGTAGACATCCACGCCCTCGACATCCGGCCCGGTGAAGCGGAGGATCTCGGCAGTGTTCATTCTTCCCCCTCGAGGCGGTGGTTTCCCCGCCCTCACGCTACCCTCTATCCGTCGCGGGAAGATACGAATGACGAGCTGACGCAGCGTGCGCGAGCCTCATCCGCGCCGCCGGAGACACAGCGGAACCGGGTGCCGCGTTCGTCGTTTCGTTTTCGCTCCCGCCCCTACCTGCCGGCCCCGACCGGCCCGGTTGCGCCGGGCGGAGTTGTTGCATACATTGCAACAGTGCAACACCATGCAACAACGGTCGACGCCGGGGAGCGAACGATGGTCGTACAGTCCACGGACAACCGGTTCTTCAAGGTGATTCTCAGCTCCATCGCGGACGGTGTGTTCACCGTGGACGAGGAGCGCCGGATCACCAGCTTCAACCCCGCCGCCGAGCGGATCACCGGGGTGCCGGCCTCCCAGGCGATCGGCAGGCGCTGCTACGAAGTGTTCCACTCGGACATCTGCGAATCGGGCTGCCTGTTGCTGCGCACCCTGCGCACCGGCCAGGAGGCGATCGATGTCCCCGTGCGCATCCTCGACAGCCAGGGGCGGCGCGTGCCGATCTCCATCTCGACCGCGGTGCTGCACGATGAGCAGGGCGGCGTGCTCGGCGCGGTGGAGACCTTCCGCGACCTCTCGCCCATCGAGGATCTCCGTAAACAGCTCGAGCGCAGCTTCAGCTTCGAAGACATCGTCACCCGCGCCCCGGCGATGCAGAAACTGCTCTCCATCCTCCCCGATGTCGCCGAGAGCGAGAGCACGGTGCTCATCCAGGGGCCGTCCGGGTCGGGCAAGGAGCTGTTCGCGCGGGCGGTGCACAACCTCTCCCCCCGGCGCGACAAGCCCTACGTGGTGATCAACTGCGGCACCCTCCCGCCCCAGCTCTTCGAGTCCGAACTCTTCGGCTATATCAAGGGGGCCTTCACCGATGCCAAGGCGAACAAACCGGGCAAGCTCGCCGCCGCGAACGGGGGGACGGTGTTCTTCGATGAAATCGGCGAGCTGCCCCTCTCGACGCAGGTCAAGCTGCTCCGCCTCCTGCAGCAACGGGAGTACGAGCCGGTCGGGGGGTTGAAGCCTGTCTCCTGCGACATTCGCGTGGTCGCCGCGACAAACCGTGACCTCAAGGAGAGGGTGGCCGAGGGGCGCTTCCGCGATGACCTCTACTTCCGCCTCGCGGTGATCCGGTTCGACCTGCCGCCCCTGCGCGAGCGGCGGGAGGACATCCCCTACCTCGTGGACCACTTCGTCCGCCGGTTCAACGCCCTCAAGGGGAAGAACCTGCAGGGCGTCAGCCCCCAGGTGATGGAGGTGCTCCTGCGGCATGACTATCCCGGCAACGTACGCGAGCTGGAGAACATCCTCGAGTACGGCTATGCGGTCTGCCGCGGCCGTGTCCTCGAGCTGAACCACCTCCCCGCGGAGATGCAGGCGCTGGCGCGCCCGGAGCCCGCCGCCCCCGGCGAGGCGATGATGGAGCGTCCCACCCCCATGCAGCGCCTGCTCGATGAGGAGGCGGCGATCCGGGAGGCGCTGGAGCGGCATGAGGGGAACCGCACCCGCGCCGCCCGCGACCTCGGCATGGACCGCACCACCCTCTGGCGCAAGATGCGGCGGTACGGCATGCTCGATGCCGCCCCGCGCAGGGGATAGGGCCCGGGGTGGATGGTGAGCCCGCTGCCGGGTGTGGGGTTGTGAAGCCTCGTTCAAACGCCCCGCACATAGAACAGCCCGGCGACCTGTCACCGGGCAATGAGAATCCCCGGGATTTGCCTTGGTTTCACCGATGGCTGCGCCGCGACAGGCGATCCCGGGCTGCATTTGATAACGCTGGATTGTCATTCTGAACGAAGTGAAGAATCTCGTAATGAACTATACCGCATCATGGGGATATGATAAACGATTCTGCCGGCATTGAGGGTAATATCTCGATTATAGTCTTTTACGCTTCGCCATATCCCCTGTTCTATCATGTGATTTCATCGAAACCTGTCAAACCCTTTCATCGGAGCTGACAGGGCTACCCGCCACGCATGTCCTGCCCGGGCGAAAACAGCCGGCCCTCCCCCGGATTTTCCGCTCCCTGCGGACACCCCCGGCGACCCCAATCACCCCAGGTGCAACAGGGGAATGTTGCAGAGGGGATAAACTGTTGCAACACCTGCAACAGCTAACCGTGCCTTGTGCGATGCAGAGTGTGAAAACACACCGCTTTGTGAATTATGGCACAACTTTGGCAATAAAGAAAGTGGGGACAGAACCCGGAACCAGGGGTGGCGGGGCGGCTCACCGCCGGCAGCCGGGGTGATGAGAAGCCCGTTTCGCGGAAACGGGTGCAAAGAAGGCAGCGGGCCGGCGGCGTCGTTGCGGCGGAGGGTGCGGGAGAGGCAAGGGCCGCCGGAGAGGCGCGGGACACGGAAGAGCCAAGGGGCGCCGAAGGGACTCGGAACGCGGAGAGTCAAGGGGCGCGGAAAGTGCCCGGAGCACCAAAGGGGCGAGGGACGCGGAAGGGGCGTGGCGGAACGATGCAGGGCGGTGCGGGACATAACGGCGGGCGGAAAGGCGTCGGCGCGACGCTGCGCATCGCCGTGCCCTGCTTCGGCGAGGAGGTGGCGCCCGTGTTCGGCTCCACCCGTCGTTTCCGCGTCTGGGTCTTCGAGGGCGGCGAGGTGAGGGATTACCGCGAGCTCGCGGTCGAGGGAGCCGATCCCCTGCATCGGTACCGGCTGGTCAAGGAGCTGGACACGGATGTGGTCATCTGCAACGGCATCGAGGAGCATTGCCGTGAGATGCTCCGCGCGGTGGGGGTCGAGGTGGTGCCCGGGGTGGTGGGCACCGCGACGGATGCCCTGTTCGGCTACCTCGCGGGGCGCATCCGGCCGCCCGACCTCGAGCATTCGCCCGCGCCCGGGGAGATTCATCCCCACGCCGCGGACACGGTGGAGTGGACGCGCGAGCTCTTCATCGAGAACGGCTGGCGGGTGCGGCGCGTCCGCGAGGAGGAGTTCTACCCCGTGGACCTCACCGCCGAGCGGACCTGCCCGGTGTGCGGCCGCACCGTGCGGGTGGCGGTCTGCTGCGGCGCGCACGCCTACCGGGTGGACGAGGAGATCCGCCAGTTCCAGCGCATCACCGCGGGGCATTACCAGGCCCGGGTCTATGTGCACCAGCCGCTCCCCTCGGTGGTCCGGCGCTGCCGCGATTTCGGGATCGAACTCCTCGACCCGGTCTCCTTCGTTCGCCATGAGAAATCCGGCCGCGGGACGGGCAGGGCGCCGCTCGCTCCCCTCACCGGTCCGGTGGAAGGCCATGCAAACACCCTCCCGCCCGGGAGGGTGAAGGAAAAAAGGACGGGATGATGCAACGGATCACGCGGGAGGAACGCGAAAAGGCGTTCGCCTATCCGAAGAAACCGGAAGTCATCGAGAAGCAGAAGCTCCCGGTGCGTTACCACGTGGAGGAGGGGCTGGAGGTCGAGGGCCGGCCGCGCCGTTTCCTCGAGGCGATGGCGGCGGTCCTCAAGCACACGAATTACCACTTCATCCTCGACCACTACGCCCGCATCGGGGCGAAGTGCTCGCGCTGCTCCGTCGCCTGCCAGATCTACCAGGCGACCGGGGACAGCCGTGACATCCCCTGCATGCGCTCGGAGCTGCTCCTCTCCGTCTACCGGCGCCATTTCACCGTCGGCGGGCTCCTCAAGGGGCGGATCGCGGGCGGCGAGGGGTTGACCGACGAGGAGGTCCAGCGGATGGCGGACAGCTTCTGGGACTGCACCGCCTGCCGCCGCTGCACCTTCGAGTGCCCGATGGGGATCGATCACGGCCTGGTAACCCACCTCGGGCGGTACATCCTCTCGGAGATCGGCATCGCGCCCCGCGCCCTCGTCGTCAGCACCCGTGAACAGCTCACCGGGAAGACGCGGAACACCTCCGCCATCCCCCTGCCGGCGCTCGCGGACACGCTGGAGTTCCTCGAGGAGGAGATGGCCGAGACGAAAGGGGTGGAGGTCAAGTTCCCGGTGGATGTCGAGGGGGCCGACTACCTCTTCATCGCTCCCGTCTCCGACTACATGATGGAAGCCGAGACGCTGATGGGGATCGCCTGCGTGATGCACGCCACGGGCGCCTCGTGGACCATCGGCACCGGCGACTATGATGCGATCAACTACGGGCTCTTCTACAGCGATCACGCCCTCGAGGAGATCCTGAAGATGATGGAGGCGGAGGCGAAACGGCTCGGGGTCAAGGCGATCCTGATCGGCGAATGCGGCCACGCCTCGCGCTCGGCGAAGTACTTCTACAACACCTTCGCCGAATTCAAACTGCCGGTGATCAACATCCTCGAGTACACCCATGACGCCCTGAAGGCGGGCAAGCTGAAGATCGACCCGAACATCATCGATCAGTCGGTCACCTACCACGATCCCTGCAACATCGCCCGGCCGGGGTGGATCATCGAGCAGCCGCGCGAGATCCTCCGTGCCTTCTGCAGGGACTACCGCGAGATGACCCCCAACGGGCGCGACAACTACTGTTGCGGCGGGGGCGGGGGAACGGTGTCCATCGATGAGATCCGCCCCTACCGGACCATCGTCGGCGGCAGGCGGAAGGCCGACCAGGTCCGCCGGACGGGCGCGCATTATGTCGTCGCGCCCTGCGCCAACTGCAAGAAGCAATTCCGGGAGATCTTCGAGGACAACGGGCTCGACTGCGAGCTGGTCGGGCTGCATGACCTCCTCTACAAGGCGATCATTCTCTCCCCGGACGGGGTCGCATGGCGCGACCCGGCGGGGATGGAGATGGAAGCGTAAAACACCGCCGGCGTGAGGCCGCCGGCATTACCCGTGGAGTGTTTCGTGGATCTGCTGCTGGATTTCGGACGCGGACCCCTGTTCCGGCTTGCGATCGCCCTGGCGATTCTCGGGCTGATCCGCCAGTTCGCGCTGACGTTCTATGGCATGGCGGAGGCGCTGCACCACACCTCGGACCGCACCCTCCCCTGGTGGGACATGACCCGCCGCACCTTCGCCTGGCTGCTGCCTCTCGGCACCCTGTGGCGCTCGAAGCCGGTCTACAGCCTGGTGAGTTTCCTCTTTCACATCGGGCTGCTGGTGGTGCCGCTGACTCTCGCGGCGCACATCGGTTTGTGGGAGCGGAGCAGCGGGCTCGCCTGGTGGCCCGCCCTCCCGCAGCCGCTGGCGGACCGCCTGACCCTGCTGGTGCTGGTCGCCGGGCCGCTGCTCTTTCTCGCGCGGCTGTTGATCCGGCACATGCGGCAGCTCTCACGCCTGCAGGATTTCCTCTGGCCGCTGCTGCTGACGGTTCCCTTCCTCAGCGGCTACCTCTGCGCCAACGCATCCCTGTCGGCCACGGCCTACCGCTCCTGGATGCTGGTCCATGTCTACAGCGCCGACCTGATCCTCGTTCTCATCCCGTTCACCAAGATCGCGCACTGCGTGCTCCTGCCGCTCTCCCAGTATGCCGGCGGCATCGCCTGGAAGTTCCCGAAGGGCGCCGGGGCGAAGGTGGTCGCGACCCTGCGGAAGAAGGAGTCCTGGGTATGAGTTCCGTCATCAAGGGTCCGGTGGGAATCCTCACCGACACGACCAAGTGCATCGGCTGCCGTGAATGCGTGCTCGCCTGCAAGCGGGTGAACCATCTCGAGGCGGAGGTGCCGCGCCGCTGGACGATGGACGACGGCCTCTCGGCGCGGAACTGGACCTCGATCATCGAGCGGCCGGGACAGGAATATGTCCGCAAACAGTGCCGTCACTGCCTGGAACCGGCCTGCGTTTCGGTCTGCCCGGTGGGAGCGCTGCAAAAAACCGAACTCGGAGCGGTGGTCTACGACCGGGAGAAGTGCATGGGCTGCCGCTACTGCATGATGGCCTGCCCCTACGGCATCCCGCGCTACGACTGGGACAAGCCGGTGCCCTATGTGAACAAGTGCATCCTCTGCTACGATCGCCTGCTGGAGGGGGGGCAGCCGGCCTGCACCGAGGCCTGCCCGACGGAGGCGACCATCTTCGGCGGCCGCGAGGAACTGCTCGCCGAGGCGTGGCGGAGAATCCACGCCGAGCCGGACAAGTACGTCCCGCACGTCTGGGGCGAGCACGAGGTCGGCGGAACCTCGGTTCTCTACATCTCGGACATCGACCTGGGCTTCCTCCACTACGGCCGCCCGCTGGAGGACCGGGCGATGCCGAAGACCACCGCCCCGGCGATGACCGCGGTGCCCTTCGCCTTCATCGGCATGGGCGGCGCGATGGCGGGGCTGCACTGGATCATCCGGCGGCGCATGGAGCGCATGGGCGGCGGGCAGCCGGAGAGCGACGGGTTGAAGGATGACGGCAAGCAGGACGAGGCGTGACATGAAGCGTCTTCGCAGGGTCAAGCTGATTCTCTGGTCGATCACCGGCCTCGCGGCGGCCGTGGGCCTCACCCGTTTCGTGTTCGGCCTCGGCGCGACCACGAATCTCTCCGATGCCGTGCCCTGGGGGCTGTGGATCGGGTTCGATGTCCTCGGCGGCGTCGCCCTCGCCGCGGGCGGATTCGTCATCACCGCCACGGTGTACATCTTCCGCCGGGAGGAGTACCACGACATCGTCCGGCCGGCGGTGCTCACCGCCTTCCTCGGCTATATCGCGGTGATCGTCGGGCTGCTCTTCGACCTCGGGCTGCCGTGGAACATCTGGCACCCGGTGATCGAATGGCAGCACCATTCGGCGCTGTTCGAGGTCGCCTGGTGCGTGATGCTCTACACCACCGTGCTGGCGATGGAATTTCTCCCCGTGCCCCTGGAATCCACGAGCCGCTGGGGGAGGATCCACCATCTCCTCACCCGCATCCGCCTGCCGCTGGTGATCCTCGGCATCGCGCTCTCCACCCTGCACCAGTCGAGCCTCGGAACCCTTTTCGTCATCATGCCGCACCGGCTGCACCCGCTGTGGTACTCTCCCATCCTGCCCGTCCTCTTCTTCATCTCCGCCATCTCCCTCGGGCTGATGATGGTCACCTTCGAGAGCCTCGTCTCCGGTACGCTCTATGGCCGCGGCGCGGAGACGAAACTGCTCTCCGGGCTGGGCAGGGCCGCGCGCTGGGTGTTGCTCTTCTACCTCGCGGTCCGCGTCGGCGACCTGGTGGTCCGGGGGCAGTTCGGCCATGCCTTCGAGGGGAGCTGGCAGGCGTACCTCTTCTGGGCGGAGCTGTCCGTCGCGGTGTTCGTTCCCGTGGTGCTGCTGTTCATCCCGCGGGTGCGGAACTCCACCTCGGGGTTGTGGTGGATCGCCACCCTGGGGGTGGCGGGCTGGGTGATCAACCGCATCGATGTCGGCGGCTTCGCCCGCCCGGGCGGGCTGAACCTCTACCTGCCGGCCTGGAGCGAGCTTGCCGTCAGCGCGGGGGTGGTTTCGGCGGCCGCGCTGGCGTTCTTCTTCGCCATTGAGCACTTCAACGTCTGGAAAGAGCGGCCGGTGGAGCCGGAAGCCCGCCCGGAGGAGCCGCCCCGGTTCGACCGCGCGGGCGAGGCGTGGCTCGGGCGGCCGGAGATCGCCGGGCGGATCAAGTACTCCCTGACCTTCGTCGTCTTCGCGGCGGTCGGATTCGCGCTGCTCTCCTCGGGGACGGTGCGCAGCGACGGCATGCGCCCCACCCCGGTCAACCGGGCCCGCGGGGGCGACACGCTGTGGGTGGACGGCAACCTCGACGGGTACGGGGTCGCCTTCCGGCACACCTGGCACCAGGGAAACCTCGGCGCGAAGGAGTCCTGCGTCCTCTGCCACCACATGAACCTGCCGGAGGACAAGAACAGCGCCTGCAGCAGTTGCCATTACGACCAGTATCTCCCGGCGGACGCCTTCCGCCATGACTGGCACTCCTCGCCCGACGGGGCGAAGCTCGGCTGCGCCGAGTGCCACCCGCGCGGCAGGGAAAAGGGCGCGGAGGGCGCGAAACAGTGCGCCGAGTGCCACCCGAACCTCGTCCCCGCGGGCGCGAAGATCGAGGTGAAGCAGTACCGGGCCCCGAGCTACACCAACGCGATGCACGATCTCTGTGTCGCCTGCCACCAGGCGAAGGCGGAAGAGGTCGAACGCCCGGATCTCGCCCGCTGCGCCACCTGCCACAAGCAGACGCGCTTCCGCGAGGGGGAGGAGAATCTCGCCGGCGGACCCCGCATCGGCGTGGGGCGCCTCGTGGTGCTGCCGCCGGACGGGCTGGAGAGGCAGCCATGAAACCCGGCGGAGGGGAAGAGGTCTCGGCCCTGCTCGAACATGAACTGTTCGAGCAACTGCCGTTCAACGCCGCGGTGATCGACCGGGAGTGGAACATCGTCCGGGCGAACAGCCACTTCGAGGAATATTTCGGCGACTGGCGCGGGCGGCGCTGTTACGAGGTCTACAAGGGACAGGGGCACCCCTGCGAGCGTTGCGAGGCGCTCGCCACCTTCAGCGACGGGCGGGTGCGGGTCAGCGATGAGACCGGGGTGGACCGTTTCGGCCGCACCTGCCATTATGTCGTCCACCTCGCCCCGCTGCGGGACCCGTCGGGCAAGGTGCGCTACCTGCTGGAGTTCTCCACCGATGTCACCGAAACCCGCCGCTGGCGGCGGGAATACGACATCCTCTTCGAGCGGGTTCCCTGCTACCTCGCGCTGATCGACCGGGACTACCGCATCCTGCGGGCGAACGAGAAGTTCCGCGCCACCTTCGGCGAGGCGCGCGGGCGGCTGTGCTACCAGGTGTACAAGCGGCAGGACAGCCCCTGCGAGAACTGCCCCGCGGCGCAGACCTTCAGCGACGGGCGGGAGCATGTCTCCACCCAGACCGGGGTCAGCGTGGAGGGGAAGACGACCCACTACGTCGTCCGTACGACACCCCTTTCCCGCGGCAACGAGGGCGTGGCGGCGGTGATCGAGATGGCGACGGATATCACCGAACTGCGGCGTCTCGAGGCGGAGAAGCTGGATTCCGAGCGGCTGGCCGCCGTGGGGCAGACCGTCGCCGGCCTCGCCCACACGATCAAGAACATGCTGATGGGCCTCGAGGGCGGCCTGTACATGGTGGACAGCGGCCTGAAACGCGGCGATGCAGCCCGCCTCGCCGAAGGCTGGGAGATCCTCCAGCGCAACTTCAACAAGACCACCTCGCTGGTCAAGGATTTCCTCAGCTTCGCCAAGGGGCGGAGACCTTCGCTCAAGCCCGTGGACCCCGGGGAGGTGGTGCGTTCGATCGTCGATCTCTACCACGAAGCCGCCCTCGGGCAGGGGGTCCAATTGCTCGCCGATGTGCAGGGGGAGGTCGCCGCCGCCCCGCTGGACCCGGAGGGCATCGAGGCCTGCCTGACCAACCTCGTCTCCAACGGCATCGACGCCGCGGTGATGGGCGAGAACGAGGACAAGCGGGTCGTCGTCCGGGTGCGGGACGAAGGGGGAGACCTTATCTTCGAGGTCGAGGACAACGGCTGCGGAATGGACATGGAGGTGCGGAAACAGGTCTTCACCACCTTCTTCACCACGAAAGGCGGGAAGGGCACCGGCCTCGGACTGCTGACGACGCGGAAAATCGTCCAGGAACACGGCGGCGTCATTCACCTGGAGACGAAGGAGGGCGAGGGGTCGCTGTTCCGCATCCGCTTCCCGCGCTCCCGCCTCGCCGCGCTGGCCGAGGAGGCCGCGGAGGGGGATTCGGAAAAGGACGAAGCATAAGCAGGAGTGCTCATGGGGGGTGAGGAGAGCAAACGCGTGCTCGTCGTGGATGACGAGGAGGATGTGCGCGCCTACCTGCGCACGGCCCTCGAGGATGCCGGCTTCCGGGTGGAGACCGCCTGTGACGGCTTCGAGGCGCTGGAGGCGGTGAAGCGGGCGCGGCCGGACCTGATCTCGCTGGACCTGGTGATGCCGAAACGCTCCGGCGCGAAGTTCTACCGTGACCTGCAGAAGTCGCCCGAGTGGCGCGAGATCCCCGTGTTGATCGTCACCGGGCACGCCCGTGATGAGCTCGGCCGCGCCGATTTCGAGGAGCTGACCATGTCCGGCCCCGGTATTTACCTCGAGAAGCCGGTGCGCCCCGGGAATTACGTCCGCGCGGTCAGGCGCCTGCTGGGCATGGAGGAGGCGGGCGAGGGCGAGGGCGACCCCGAACGGTTGCGCGGTGAAGTCGAGAAGCGGCTGAAGGACGCCGACCTGGACGCCCTGCAGAAGGCCCTCGACGCGCTGAAGAAACGCTGAGGGGATCGCGGCCGTTCCCAGGGAATCGTCGTATGGTGACGTGTTGCAGGGGCACGGCGCACTGTGCCCCTGCGGCTGGGTGGCCCTGTCAGCTCCGATGACAGGGTTTGATAGGGTATTCAGAGAAGTACAAATATCATTAGGACTCTATTACATCGTAGAAGGTATAATAAGAAGAAACCCTGCTGTCAAAGCCAGCAGGGCCACACAAACATTTATAATGTTCAGCATTTCGTTCGAGATCCTTCACTAACGTTCAGGATGACAAGCGGAGTGTTCGCCTACCCGGCGGCGTTCCCTCGCTCGTCGAAGAAGCGCTTCTCGAGCTTTTCCGCGCGGCGCACGCTCGCCCGCAGCCACTGGAGCTTCACCTCCAGCTTCTCCTCCTCGCTCAGCTCCCACCTCAAGCCGCTGTTCTTCAGCCGCATCGTCAGGTCGTAGAGGCAGATCGCCGCGCTGACCGAGATGTTGAAACTCTCGCTGAACCCGGTCATCGGGATGCGGACGTGCTCCTCCGCCAGCGCGAGGGCGGTCTCGCTGAGCCCCTCCAGTTCCGTCCCGAAGAGCAACGCGATCGGTCCCTCCTCGAGGGGCAGCTCGTCCAGACGCTTGTCATCCGTGTGCGGGGTGGTGGCGATGAGACGGTAGCCCCGTTCCTTCAACCCCAGCAACGCGCGGGTGGTGTTGTCCTCGCCCCGCCGGTTGTAGCGGTGGAGGGTGACCCATTTCGAGGCGCCGAGGGAGACGCCGGGGTTGAGCGTATAGCGGTTGCGGTTCTCGATGACATGCAGGTCCTGCACCCCGAACCCGTCGCAGGTGCGGATCACCGCGCTGGCGTTGTGCGGCTGGTAGATGTCCTCGAGGACCACCGTCAGGTAGCGCGTGCGCCCGGCGAGGACGGTCTCGAACAGTTCGCGGCGCGCATCGGTGATGTGCTCCGACAGGAAGTCGATCAGTTCCCGTTTGACCTTGTTGTCCATGTCCCACCCGAAACTGTCAGGCCGCATGTCCTGCGCCCTGCCGGCTCTGTTCTCGAGATAGAGTATCGTGCTCCCCGCGCGGAGGGTCAAGCGTCAATCGCTTCCCCGCTCCCCCGGACGGGGGGTGGCC
>CAYOKT010000079.1:0-12587 GCA_964404605.1 uncultured bacterium | reverse complement strand
TGACACAGTTAGGCGTTGCGTTTCACGCATGATGAAACCCCGGGGCACCCCGCCTTCGCGATGCTACCCACCTTCTCCCGAAGCATCGGGATATGGCGTGGCGAGCGGCGCGGCAAGAGCCCCGGGCCACCCTGCCCGAAGGCGAATGAAAAAAGCCCCGTCCCGGCAGGGACAAGGCTCTCTCATGGTTTCCCGACCCACCGGTGACCGCCGCAGAACCCGCTCCCCAGGCACCATGCTTCGCGCACGGGAACGGACAGCGGCGCCGAGTCTCCCCCCCGGCGGGCCGGATCCCCCTCCGAAACGGGCGATCTACTCAGACCGGAACCGCCTTGTAACCGTAGTAGATCACACTGGCGGCGTTATCCTCGTAGAGCCGGCGGAACTCGAACTTCACTTTCATTCCGACCTTCAGCGCGTCCAGGTCGACATCGGTGACCTGGGCCATCAGGCGCGCCCCCTCCTCCGTCTCGATGATCGCCAACGCATAGGGCGCGAGATCGCTGAACTGGGAGGGCGGCACCCGGATGATGGTATAGCTTGCGATCGTCCCGACGCGGGAGAGCTGAACCTCGTCGAACTCGGCGTGCAGGTCGCCGGGCGCGACGCGTCGCGGGGGGAAATAGACCTTCCCGGTCTTCCGGTCCCTGCCGGCGATCATCCGGTAACGCTGCGGCTGCTCGCGCCAGACGCGCGCGGTCAATGTCTGCGCCATATCAGTCCACCTCCAGGATGTGCACCACGCTCGACCCGCCGGACCCGCCCATGTTCTGGGCCAGGCCCCGTTTTACGCCCTTGAGCTGGCGGCCGTTCTCCGCCTCGCCGCGGAGCTGCTTGGTCAGCTCGATGATCTGCGCCACGCCGGTCGCGCCCACCGGGTGCCCCTTGCTCTTCAGGCCGCCGGAGGGGTTCACCGGGAACCCGCCGTCCCGCCGGGTCGCGCCCTCCACGGTCGCCGGGCCCGCCTGGCCGGGCTTGAACACCCCGATGGACTCGAGCACCATCAGCTCGGCGATGGTGAAGCAGTCATGCACCTCGGCGAAGTCGATCTCCTTCAGGCTGCGTCCCGCCATGGCGAGCGCCTTCTCGGAGGCCACCTTCGCGGCGTTGATGGTCGTGATGTCCGCGCGGTCGTGCAGGGCGATGGTGTCGCTCGCCATCCCGATCCCGGCGATTCGCACCGGCGTCTTCGCGAGCTTCTCCGCCAGCTCCACCGGCGCGAGGATCACCGCCGCCGCGCCGTCGGTGATCGGCGAGCAGTCGAGGATGTGCAGCGGGTCGGCGACCATCACGCTCTTCAGCACCCCCTCGACGGTGATCTTCATCGGGAACTGGGCGAAGGGGTTCAAGCTGCCGTTGTCGTGGTTCTTCACCGCGACATGGGCGAGCATCTCGGAGGTGGTGCCGTACCGCTCCATGTGCGCCCGCGCCATCAGGGCGTAGAGGCCGGGGAAGGTGGCTCCCTGGAACCCCTCGTACTCGGCGTCCGCCGCCGTCGCGAGGGCATAGGTGGCCGCGGCGCCGTCCACGTCGGTCATCTTCTCGACGCCCCCGGCGAGGACGATGTCGCTCATCCCGCTGGCCACCTCGATGAAGGCGCTGCGCACCGCCGCGCCCCCGGAGGCGCAGGCGGTCTCCACCCGCGTCGCCGGGACCGGCGCCACGCCGAGGTAGTCCGCCATCAGGCTGCCGATGTGCTCCTGCCCGGCGAACAGCCCGCCGGACATGCAGCCGATATACATCGAATCCAGTCTCTCCACACCGGCATCGAGCATCGCGGCGCGCGCCGCCTCGACGAAGAGGTCGCGGAAGCTCCGCTCCCACAACTCGCCGAACTTCGTCATCCCGATCCCGATGACCGCCACGTCACGCATCTATCGGTCCTTTCGCCTGATACTCATGTTGTCCTGGTCGTATCCCGCCATGCCACGCCTACGAGTTCCTCAGGATCTTCTTCCGGTACTTCGCGTATTCCCCGTACGTGAGGTAGCGCTTGTTCTCGTCGAGCTGCGGGCGGGTGAAGGGCGCGCGGTCGCGGACCTTCTCGATCTCCCCGGTGACGGTGAAGATGAAGCCGTCCGACCCCGCCCCGGAACCGTAGCTGACGAAGAAGATCTTGTCGCCCGGCTTGGCGACATCGAGGATCGCGGTCAGGCCGATCGGGCTCGAGCCGCTGTACGTGTTGCCCAGCCAGGGGGTCAGCCACCCGGTGGTGAACTGGGGCGAGTCGATGTCGAAGCCCAGCTTCTTCGCCACGCGCTGCGGGAACTTGCCGTTGGGCTGGTGGAACACGCAATAGGCGAAGTCATCCGCCTTCAGCCCGCTCTTCTCCAGCAGCGGATAGGCGCAGCCGAGGATGGTCCGGAAATAGGCCGGCTCCCCGGTGAACCGCCCGCCGTGCTGGGGATAGTGCTCGTGCTCGCGCCGCCAGAAGTCCGGCGTGTCGCTCATCCAGGAGTGGGTGAAGTCGATGGTGGCGACGACGTTCTTCGTGCCCATGATGAACGCCGCGGCCCCGGCGCTGGCGGAGTACTCGAGGGCATCGCCCGGCGCGCCCTGGCTGGTATCCGCCCCGATGCCGAGGGCGTATTCCATCTCGCCCGCCTTGACATGGCTGTGGGCGACATACATCGCCTCGCTGCCCGCCTTGCAGGCGAACTCGAAGTCCGCGCAATGCACATCGTTGGACAGCCCGATCGCCTCCGCCACGGTGGTCCCACTCGGCTTCACCGCGTAGGGATGCGATTCGCTGCCGATGTAGACCGCCCCGATGCCCCTGGGGTCGATTTGCGCCCGCGCGAGGGCGTTCTTCGCCGCCTCCGCGGAGAGCGAAATCACATCCTGGTCGGGTGAGGGGACGGACTTCTCGTAGAGCAGCAGCCCGCGCTTGTAGCTGGCCGCATCCGCACCCCAGACCGCGGCGATCTCCTCGAGCTTGATCCGGTTACGGGGCAGGTTCGCTCCCCAACCGACAATGCCGACCGCCATGAATCCTCCTTCTCCCCTGCTTCGTCCCGTTATCTCGATCCGGCCCGTCCGAACGGAGTTCGGATGGACCACGTTTCGCTCCCCTCCAGTGCCCCCGCCACCCGTCTCCGGGCCACCCCCGCCCGGTTCCCGGGGACCGGGGCCCCGCCGGCGGCGGGCGCCGGATTCAAGGAGTCCAAATATGCGGGGAGTATACCCGCTTTCACAACCGAGAGGCGAGCCGAACATGACCTTGCCGGCTCCCGCCCCCGGAAAGCCTTCGCCCGGCTGCGTATGTTGCGGCTGACGGTAGATTCCGGCCGCCCGCGCGGCCGTGTGAGGGGCGCTCAGAACACATCGATTCAGGTGAACCGGTCCACTAGTGCCTCGGGCGGCGCGGGGCTATCTTTCCGCATTCACGCCCGAGGAGCCGGGAAAAGCGAGAGCAGGGGATCCCCGATGACGGAAGAAGCGATCACCATCGGTATCATCGATGACGAGAAGAACATCCGCCGCTCCCTGCGGATGGTGCTCGAGCCGGAGGGGTACCGGGTCTGGGAGGCCGCGGACGGGCGCGAGGCGAAACGCGTGCTCGCCTCCGAGGGCGCGGACGCCCTGCTGCTGGACCTGAAGCTGCCCGACATCGACGGTCTCGAACTGCTGACCGTGCTGCGCGAGGCGCGGCCCGGCCTGCCGGTGGTGATCATCAGCGGGCACGGCACCCTGACCCACGCGGTCGCGGCGACGAAACGGGGCGCCTACGACTTCCTCGAGAAGCCGCTGGAGAAGGAGAAGCTGCTCGTCACCCTGCGCAACGCCCTCGAGGTCAGCGGCCTGCGCCGTGAGCTGGACCGTCTCACCGGCGGGGAACTGATCGGGGACTCCCCCCAGATGGAGCGGGTCCGCTCCTGGATCGCGCGGGTGGGGCCCACCGAGGGGCGTGTGCTGCTGATCGGCGAGTCGGGCACCGGCAAGGAACTTGTCGCCCGCGCCCTGCACCGGGTGAGCGCCCGCGCCGAGAAGCCGTTCGTCAAGGTCAACTGCGCCGCGATCCCGCGCGAGCTGGTCGAGAGCGTCCTCTTCGGGCATGTCCGCGGCGCTTTCACCGGCGCGCTGAGGGACAAGGTCGGCACCTTCAAGCAGGCGGACGGCGGCACGCTCTTCCTCGACGAGATCGCCGACATGGGCCTCGAGGCTCAGGCGAAGGTGCTGCGCGTGCTGCAGGAGGGGGAGTTCGAGCCGGTGGGCGCCACGCGCACCGAGAAGGTGAACGTGCGCATCATCGCCGCCACCCACCGCGACCTGAAGGTGGAGGTCGCCGAGGGGCGCTTCCGCGAGGACCTCTTCTACCGTCTCGCGGTGCTGGTCCTCGAGCTGCCGCCGCTGCGCGAGCGGACGGGCGATGTCGCGGTCCTCGCCCGCCACTTCCTCCGCGAGTTCCACGAGCAGCAGGGGCTTCCCCGGCGCAATCTCTCGCCCCAGGCCCTGACCCTGCTCCAGCGTCACGGCTGGCCGGGCAACGTGCGCGAGCTGCGCAACGTCATCGAACGGCTCGCCATCCTCGCGGAGGGGACGGAGATCCGGCCGGAGGACCTGCCGGCGGAATTCCACCAGCCCGCCGCGCGGGTTGGCGGCCCGGTAGCCGCCGGGGCGCTGCCGCCCATCGGCACGCCGCTGGCCGAGGTGCGCAACGCCGCCGAGAAGGCGTACCTGGAAGCCGTCCTGGAGTATACCGGGGGGAACGTGAGCGAAGCGGCGCGCGTGGTGGGGCTCGAGCGCACGCACCTGCACAAGAAACTCGCGGCCCTCGGGGTCCGGCGCAAGGGCGGCTGAAGCGCCGCCCGTCTAAACGGTTCCCCGGAAGCCGGTGGCCGGCCGCGGGTTGAACGCCTGCGCCCGCTCAGAGCATCTTCCGCACCGGGGCGAAGTGCAGCTTGACGAAACGGGCGAGGTCCTCCGGGCGCTCGGCCTTCAGGCGCTTCAGGTCGCGCTGGGCGGGCGCGCCGCTGCCGGCATGGGGACGGAACCCCAGTTCATTTCCCATGCGATCCAGCGCCCTGTCGAAGGCATCCCGGGCGAGCAGCGCGGCCGCCGCCACGGCGATGTTGTCCTCCGCCTTCGGCCGCAGCAGCAGGCGCGGGGCGAAGCCCGCCGGCAGGTAACGCTTCAACCGCCCTTCGCCGCCGAAGCGGTCCACGACCACCGCCTCCACCCTCTCCTCCCGCTCCAGCAGGTCCTTGATGGCGGTCGCATGGCCCCAGCCGAGCAGGCCGTTGATCCCGCCGCGCTTCGCGAAATCCGCGTACATCTCGTTGTAGCGTTTGGGTCCGATGGTCACGACGTTGCACCGCTTCGGCCAGCGCCGGTTGAGCATCTCCGCCAGCTCGCGGATCCGGCCGGGCGACAGCTCCTTGCTGTCGCGGACGCCGAGGCGCTCCAGCTCGCGCCGCACACTCTGCTCCGCGAGGAAGCCCGCGACGACGAGGGGGCCGAAGAGGTCGCCCTTGCCCGCTTCGTCGGTGCCGATCCACCGGGCGAGTTTCCGCTCGGCTTCCGGAAGGGTGGTGCGCGGCAGGGCCGCCCCCTTCTCCCCCGGCGACCCCGCTCCGCCGGGGGCGGAGTCCGCCCCGGCGCCCGTCCGCTTCGCCACCGCGCTCGAGAGGAGCTTCGCCAGCCGTTCATCGCTCCCCGGCTGCGGCACCCATGTGAGGCGATGTTTCTTCAGGCTGTGGTAGAGGATGCCCGCCGCGCGGCGGCCGTTCTCCTCGAAACCGATACGAAGGCCGTGCTGCACCGGGGTGGCTTCCAGCAGCCGCCCGGCCTTCTCGAAGTCGGCGGCCAGGCGGGCGAGCACATGCGAAAGGACGGGGTCGGTCGATTTCATCCGGGAAAGATGGCGCCGGGCCGGAGACGGCGCAAGGGCGGTAAGAAACCCGGGGCACCCGCCTTCGCCTTTGGCTATGGCGTGGCGAGCGGCGTGGTAAAAGCCCCGGGCCACCCGCCGGCGGGATGAAAAAAGCGGCCCCCTTCCGGAAGCCGCCGTGTCCCCTGACCGGGGATACACAGAGACAGCCCGAGCGCCGATCAGGCGAGCTTGGCGAGGACATCGCCGTAGGAGAGGATGATGTACTCCTCGCCATCCAGTTCGACCTCGGTGCCGCCGTACTTGGCGTAGATCACCCTGTCACCGACCTTGAGGTTGTCCTTGACCTCCTCGTCCGTGCCGAGGGCGATCACCTCGCCCATCTGCGGCTTCTCCTTGGCCGTATCGGGGATGATGATGCCTCCGACCTTCTTCTCCCCCGGTTCGGTCGTCTTCACCACCACCCGGTCACCCAGCGGTTGCAGCTTCATCGATGAACTCTCCGTATGGTTAGGGTTGAACAGTTCCTTCGTCGCCGTTGCGCCCGTCCTCAGCCGCGCAGCCCGAGCAGGCGGTCGATCTTCGCCTTGTCGAATCCGACGATGGGCCGGTTGTCGATCAGCACCACCGGCACGCCCATCTGGCCGGTCATCCGCACCATGTCCTTCGCGGCGCGGGTGTCGCGCGAGACATCGATGTCCTTGAAGGGCACCCGCTGTTCGCGAAGGTAGTTTTTCACCCGGCGGCACCAACTGCACGTGGGCGTGGTGAACAACACGACCTTGTGCTTTTTCTGTACCTGGATCACGTCAGTCTCTCCTCGTCCGCAAGCCGCCGACCGGCGGCGCCGAAGCCGTCATATCATCCCGTTGGATGCTCGCCCCACCGGCGGGTTGCACGGCCGGGGCGGCCCCCCGGAGACGGTCAGGCGGGGCGGCGCAGGACCAGGTACGCTTTCACCCCCGCGGGCGAGCTTTCCACCTCGAAACCCTGCTTTCCCGCCCAGCGGAGAACGGCTTCGCGCCACACCTTGCGGTGGGTATCATCGACCAGGATCACCCCGCCGGGCGTGATCCGCGGCCCGAGCAGCTCGAGGCCGGGCAGCCGCCGGGTCCGCTCCTCCGGCGAGGGCGGGCCGTCGATCAGCAGCACATCGATGGATTCGAGGTCCGCGACCGCCTCGCGGTCGTACCAGCGGAACGTACGGCCCGCCAGCTCCATCGGCTTCAACGGGGCGACCCGCACCTCGGCCCATTCCGCCACGCCGTGTTCCTCGAGCCAGCCGCGTGTCTCCTCCGCGTACTTCGGCTCGTGATCGAGTGCGATCACCTTCCCGCCGCCGACGCGCCGGAGGGCGAGGGCGGCGATCAGGGTCGAGGCCCCGCTCCCGAGCTCGACGACCGTTTTCGGCGCCGCGGCGAGCAGGAGGCGCAGGTACCACACCCCGAGGCCGGGGGAGATCGCGTACTCCCGCATCACCGGAAGCGGCATCTCCGGCCGCAGGGTGGCGTGCAGCGAGAGCAACTCGTGCAACTGCCGCTGGTCCGAAACGTCCCGGCGGCTGAGGTCCACGAGACGGAGGACGGCCTCCAGCGCCAGCACGAGAAGAATGAACAGCGCTGCCGCGGCGGCGAGGATCACCCCGGCCGGGCCATAACGACCGGCCAGCCACAGGGCCGCGAGCACCCACAGCAGGACGAGGGCGAGCAGAGCGGCCAGCCAGGGAAGAGTCACAAAGCGACGAGGCATCACTTTCTCCGCAGAAACATGGCAATATACATCATCCCGGCACGGGCGGAAACGATGGGATCGTTCACCTCGTGCCGCGGGGAAAGAGCCCGAAGGCACGATCTGCTCATCGCAGCAGGAGGATCCGCCGCATGACGGGCCGCGACCCCTCCACCCCCACTCTCACCCAGTAGGCGCCGCTCGGCCACCCACGCCCGGAGAGGGGCAGGACCGTCCGCCCGCGGGGGAAAACGCCCGGGGGGAGGGCTGCGACCCGGCGGCCGAGGAGGTCGAAGACCTCCACCCGGACGACCGACGGGCGGGCCAGATCGAACGCGACCCGCCAGGAGCCGTTGGTCGGATTGGGATAGAGGGAAAGCACCGGGGAGGCGGGCACAGCCGCCCGCCTCGCGCCCTCGATCGCCGACTGCCCTTCGAACACGGCGAGGGCGGGGAGCGCATTCCCGGAGAAATCGAAGAGGGCGAGGTTTTCCACCGGCGAGCCGAAGCCGGTCACGGGGATCCACGCCGGTTCCCAGAGATAGAGCGCCTGCCCGAGACGATCGGGCACGGCCCGGAGGACCGCCAGCAGGGCGCCGAAGTACGCCGCCTGCCCGGCCGGGGTGGCGGGATATCCGGGGAGGAGCTGGTCCTCCTCGCCGACGATGTTGTGCGCGTCGTCCGCCCAGTCGAGGGTCCAGGGATAGGCGGCCTCCAGTACCTGCACCGGGTGGCCGTACCGCTCGGCGACATCGTCCAGGTTGGCCGCGAGATCCGCGAGGGAGCCATGCCACCACGGGTAGAAGGAGAACCCGATGGCATCGGGGAAAAAGCCGATCTGCAGGAGGTTGTCCAGGAACCATCGCGAAGCCTGCACCGAGCCCCCGCCCTCGAGGTGGAGGAGAATCTCGGGGTACTCGTCCGCGGCGAGGCTGTCCTCGATCCCGGCCTGCGCCGCCGCGAGAAGCTGCGCGAGCCGGACCCATTGTTGGTGGGTGTCCCAGGCTCCTCCGACCCGCCCGTCATTCCAGAGGAGCCCGCCGCCGATCTCATTGCCCAACTGGACCGCGTCGGGCAACGCCCCGGCATCGCGGAACCGGGCGATCACCGCGCCGGTGTACGCCCGAAGGGAGTCCCGCAGCGTGGGGAAGTCGAGGTCCGCCCACGCCGCCGGCTTTGTCTGGTGGGCGGGGTCGGCCCAAGTGTCCGAAAAGTGGAAATCGAGCAGCAGGCGGCAGCCGGCCTGCCGTGCCCGCACGGCGGCGGCGAGGGTGGAATCGAGGCCGTTCCAGGGATCGGCCGGGGTATGCCACAGGCGCAGCCGCACCGCGCCGAACCCGTGATCGCGCAGGAGTTGCAGCGCCGGGCGCGGCTCGCCCTCCTCCCGGAAAACCGCTCCCAGCGACTCGAGGCGGGCGAGGGTGGAGAGATCCGCGCCGACGATCACCTCGGCCTGAATCTGTGCGGCGGGCAGAAAACACGCCGCGAAGAGCATCGCCGAGACACAGGTGGCTCTTCGCCTTGAGTTTCCCATGGCTTTCACCCTCACCGGTCCGCGGGAAATATAGCTCCCGGTTGCCGGACGAAGCCGCACCTGCAGCGCCGCAACCCAACCGCGAGGGCGCTCCGCAGGAAAGCAGAGGCGCCGGGAAGTCTTCCGATTGCGGAGCTTACCTTGGCGCGCAAGTTGTTCTAATCGTATCTTCATCCCATTCATCGTTCACGAGCCGGAGGGAGGGTGGCCGTGAACGCCGAACCGCGGGGCCGACCCCAGTGGACCGGTCCACCTGGATCGATCCACCAGGCCCCCCAACCCTTCTTTCCCAAAAACGTTGAGGCTGCGATGAGTACGGAGGCCGGCGGCGGCGGAACGAAACGGAAAAGCTCTCCATTTCCCAGCACCTTTTATGTCGCCTGTTCCATGGAAATCTTCGAGCGCATGGCCTGGTACGGCTTCTTCGCGCTCTCCTCGCTCTACATCACCAGTCCCCTCGCGCAGGGCGGGTTGGGGTTCAACAGCATCCAGCGGGGGATTCTCCAGGGGACTATTCCCTTCCTGCTCTATCTCTTCCCGGTGATCACCGGCGCGCTGGCGGACCGGTACGGCTACCGGAACACCTTCCTCGTCGCTTTTGCGATTCTCACCCCCGGATACTGGCTGCTCGGCCAGTTTCACAGTTTCTGGGGCTTTTTCTTCGCCTTCCTTCTCGTCGCGATGGGCGCGGCGACCTTCAAGCCGGTGGTGGTCGGCACCGTCGGGCGGGTCACCGATGACACGAACCGCGGGCTCGGCTTCGGCATCTTCTACATGATCGTCAACGTGGGCGGGTTCATCGGGCCGGTCGTCGCAGGGGCCATGCGCGCCATCAGTTGGAACATGGTCTTCGTCGCCTCCGCCATCTGGATCGCGTTCAACTTCATCCCGACCATCTTCTTCTACAAGGAGCCGACCACCGAGTCCAAGTCCGAGACCAAGCGCAGCTTGAGAAAGGTGTTGACGGACGCCCAGGACGTGCTCGGGAACGGCCGTTTCGCGCTCACCGCCGTCCCGGTCCTGATCCTGCTGATGGTCGCGGGCGGCGAATGGATGAGCTGGGGCAAGGCGCTCTTCTGGTCGCTCCTCTGGGTGGGGGTCAACCTGCTGTGGAACCTGGCCGCCTCGAAGGAGGAAGACGCCCCCTGGTACCGGAAGAAGGCGAAGATCGGCAACTGGCCCTTTGTCCTCTACCTGCTCATCCTCTCCGGGTTCTGGGCCAGCTTCAACCAGATCTTCATCACGATGCCGGAGTACATCCGCGACTTCGTCGACACGGCGGACCTCCTGCGGTTCTTCTCCCTCTTCGGGGACCGTTTCGTGCACTTCATCGCGGCGGTGAACATCGACCAGCTCTCCGGGGTGATCGGCACGCTGGTGGCGAAATACGGCGCGGTGTCGGATCCGCAGGTGGTGCGCGAGATCTTCCTCGAGATCGTCAACTACAAGGTGCGCGTGCCCGCCGAGGTGATCGCCGCCGAGTTCGCCCGCCTGTCGGCGATGGGCACGCCGGACGCCGCCACCCTGACAGCCCTCGCCCATGAATGGGCGGACAAGTACCGCCAGGTGAACCCGGAATACATCGTGAACATCGATGCCGGGTCGATCGTCATCTTCCAGGTGCTGGTGAGCTGGATCATCCAGCGCTGGAGCCCCTTCCCGGTGCTCGTGGTCGGGACGATCGTCGCGGGGATCGGCATCGCGATGGGTTCGATCGCCCTCGCCGGGTACAGCGTGGTGATCGCCATCGTCGTCTTCGCCTTCGGCGAGATGATCGCCTCCCCGAAAAGCCAGGAGTATGTCGCCCGGATCGCGCCCAGGGACAAGGTGGCGCTGTTCATGGGATACTATTTCGTCTCCATCGCCCTCGGGAACCTGTTCGGCGGGATCCTCAGCGGCTGGGGCTATCAGAAGCTCGCCCTCGGGCAAAACAAGCCCGAACTGATGTGGATTCTCTTCGGTTGTGTCGGCTTCCTCACCGCCG
Organism: uncultured bacterium; assembly: GCA_964404605.1. Taxonomy (GTDB): domain Bacteria; phylum Electryoneota; class Electryoneia; order Electryoneales; family Electryoneaceae; genus CAYOKT01. The sequence continues at coordinate 1,511 of CAYOKT010000079.1, read as the reverse complement.
CGGCCCTGGTGGCCTTCAACAAGGGCGTGGTGCCGCGCCTCGAGGCCCAGAGAGTGGCGAACCAGGACTGAACGCACGATAAGCGCGGGGGACAGGGAAGCGAACCGGCCGGCGGGTGCGGCGAGCGAACCGCTCCAAACGGCGCCCAAGCGACTCTCATACGGCAGCCGGCGAGTGATCCTGAGCACTCATTCTCGTGACGCCGGTCGGTACCATCTTTTGAAACGGCAGTATGGAGGCGTGTATGCGGGTGCAGTTCTGGGGGGTGCGCGGCAGCATCCCGACGCCTCTTTCTCCCGCAGAGATCGAGGCAAAGGTCATCGCCATGGCGGAGGACGTGGTCCGCTCCGGCGTGCATGACCCCGAGCAGGTCTCCACCTACCTTCGAGAGCACCACAGCAAGTTCGTCCGCAGCACGGTGGGGGGCAACACGACCTGTGTCAGCGCGGACTGGCCCGGCGGCACGGTGATCTTCGACGCCGGAACGGGCATCCGGCCCTTCGGCCTCGAACTGATGGACACCCATTTCGGCAAGGGCGGCGGCACCATCCACCTCCTGATGTCGCACACCCACTGGGACCACATCATGGGGTTCCCCTATTTCGCCCCCCTGTTCCAGCGGAACACGATCCACATCTACGGCGTCCACCCGAACCTCGAGGAGAGGTTCCGCGGACAGCAGAAGCCGGAATACTTCCCCGTGCCGCTGGACATCTACCCGGCGAAACTGGTGTTCCACCAGATCGAGGCGGACAAGTGGTACAACCTCCCCGACAAGGGGCGCTTCCGCGCGCACAAGCTGAGCCACCCGGGCGACTGCTACGGCTACCGTCTCGAACACAACAACGCCGCCATGGTTTTCGCCACCGACAGCGAGTACAAGCAGAAAGACACCAGCTATATCGACAATGCGATCGATTTCTTCCAGGATGCCGATCTGCTGATCTTCGACTCGCAGTACACCCTCGAGGAGAGCCTCATGAAGGAGGATTGGGGTCACTCGACGGCGGTGGTCGGGGTGGACATCGCGGTGCGGGCGAATGTGAAAACCCTCGCCCTCTTCCACCATGAACCGAACTATTCCGACGCGTTCATCCGCGACCTGAACCAGAAGGCCTGCCGCTACCACGACATCAACTACCCGGACAACAACCTGGAGATCATCGTCTCGATGGAAGGGCTGACGATGAAGCTGTAGGGAGGGAGTTCGGTCCTACCTGTATGAAACCCGGGGCAAGCCCCGGGCCACCCGATCGCCTATGCCTTCAGCTACCTGTCTACCCCAAAGGCTACGCCGAGGCGAGCGCCATGGCATGGCGCTCCCGGGTAACCTCCCGGGATGCATCGCTCCCGGGCTGCCTGAGGACAAGAAGGCCGCGCGGTTGCGCGGCTTTGACGGCTCCCTTACCCCTTCAATCCCGACCCTCAGTTCCCCTTCGGGATCTCCTCGCCCTGAGCGCGGTACTCGTTCAGCTTGTTGCGCAGGGTGCGGATGGAGATGCCGAGGACCT
>CAYOKT010000078.1:9788-12666 GCA_964404605.1 uncultured bacterium | reverse complement strand
CGTTTCGAGACTCTTCCCTCGTCCCGACGAATCGGGACGGGTCAGAGTGACATTATTTACGCGTGGTGAGCAGGAGGTTGCGAGGGCACGGCGCGCCGTGCCCCTACAAGAACAACAACCTGGGTGCCATGCCCTGCGGAAACCCCTATGAAACCCGGGACTGAAGTCCGGGCTACCCCGCCGGGTCATATCCTGTTGCCGCCGCGATGGGTGGCCCTGTCAGCTCCGATGACAGGGTTTGATAGGTTTCTATGGCGTTATATGAAAGAACAAAGAACATGGTGCACTATAATGCGAGATAATCAAGAAACCCTGCCATCAAAGCCGGCAGGGCCACACGGTGTTGTTGGTTATCAGGTGTAGCCGGGACCGCATCCCGGGAACCAGCTAATGCCTGATCCTCGCCGCGATGGGCATCCGCCGGCCGACACCGAAAGCCTTCGGACTCACCTTCAGGCCGGGGGGCGCCTGGCGGCGCTTGTACTCGTTCCGGTCCACCATGCGGACGACACGCCGTACCGTCGCCTCGTCGTAGCCTTCCTCAACGATCTCCTCCACCGAGAGCAACCGTTCGAGGTACGCCTCGAGGATGGGGTCCAATACCTCGTAGGGCGGGAGGCTGTCGCTGTCCACCTGGTCCGGCGCGAGTTCCGCCGAAGGGGCCTTGGTGAGGATCGCCTCCGGGATGAGTTCATGCTCCCGGTTGTACCACCGCGCCAGCTCGTAGACGGTCAGCTTGGGCAGGTCGCTGATCACCGCGAGCCCGCCGTCCATGTCGCCGTACAGCGTGCAGTAGCCCACCGCGAGTTCGCTCTTGTTCCCGGTGGAGAGCACCAGGCACCCGAACTTGTTCGCATAGGCCATCAGCAGCGTGCCGCGGATGCGCGCCTGCAGGTTCTCCTCGGTGATGTCCTCCTCCCGCCCGGCGAAGGGTTCGGCGAGCGCCTCGCGGAACCGGTCAAAGACCGGGCCGATGGGGATCTCATCGAGGCGGATCCCCAGCCTTTCAGCCAGCAGCTTTGAATCCGTCACCGAACCGGGACTGGAATACCGCGAGGGCATCGTGACCGCGCGGACATTCTCCGCGCCGAGGGCCTCGGCCGCGATGCAGGCGACGACCGCCGAGTCGATCCCGCCGGACAACCCCAGCACGACATGGGAGAAGCCGCACTTGCGCATGTAATCGCGGACCCCGAGCACCAGCGCCTTGTGGATGGATTCGATCTCCGGCGAGCGGGGAAAGTGGTCCAGGGTGCCGGGGGCGGCGGTGTCCACCACACGCACCTCCTCCTCGAAGGCGTTCAGGCCCGCGATCAGGCGCCCCCGGGCATCGAGGGCCATGCTGCGTCCATCGAAGATCAGCTCGTCGTTCGCCCCCACCTGCGCGGCGAAGACGAGCGGCAAGCCCCAGCGGCGGGCATGGTGGGCATACCGCCCGTAACGGTTCTCCTCCTTGCGCCGGTGGAAGGGCGAGGCGGAGAGGTTGATCAGCAGCGTCGATCCGGCGCGGGCGAGGGTTTCGATCGGGTTCTCATCGTAGAGAAGCTGGGTTTCGAACCCGGGGTCGCTCCAGGCATCCTCGCAGATGGAAATCCCGAGCTTCTCCCCGGCGAACTCGACGACCTCGACACTCTCCCCCGGGTCGAAGTAACGGCGCTCATCGAAGACATCATACACGGGAAGCAGCCTCTTGAACCGCTCGGCGACCAGCTCGCCGCCGGAGAAGAGAAGCGCCGCATTGGCCAACCCCATTCCCGCGCGGCTGCCGTTCCGCCGCGCCGTACCGAAAAGAATCCCCAGGTCCGGTCTGCTCGAGGAGAGCGCCCGGACCTCCTCGGCGGCGCGGTCGAGCTGATCGAGGAACCAGGGGAGGGTCAACAGGTCGCGGGGGGGATATCCGCACAGGTAGAGTTCGGGAAAGACGATGAGCTCCGCCTCCCCGGGCGGCATCGCCTCCACCGCCAAGCGCATTCGCCGCAGGTTGTTCTCGATGTCGCCGACCACGGGATTGAGCTGTGCAATGGCCACTTTCATCGGCCCACCTCCAGGCAGGTGCCGCTGTTTCAATGCGGGAAGGTACAAACGAGCCCACCCCGATACTCATACCGCGGGGGCGATTCAGATGTGAAAACCGTGTTATGTGCCCATTATTTCTACCCGATACTGCGCCGGAATCGAACGATGCCCCCTCGGTGAGAGACATGCGAACGATGTGCCGTCCGCCGGGCGCGCGGGAATCCCGCTCCACCGGGGACATTCGACTATCCTGAAGACGGTCCGGCAGCGCGGGAAACAGGACTCCGGAGACCGTTTCCCTTCCTTGCCCCTGTTCCGACTGGACGGTATCTTTTATGGGCATATGCCAATAACAACCCGGCAAGGTACCGGGGAGGAGAAGAGACATGGACTACCTGATCGCGGCGGATGGACCGGACCTGGAGGCGAAGGTCAGCAAGCGTTTCGGCCATGCCCCGGTCCTGCTTCGGGTCAACCCGGAAACCGGTGAATTCCACCCCGTGCACGGGACTCTCGAGGAGCTGCCCAACCACGGTGTCCGGCGGTTCGAACCGTCGGAGGTGGAGGCGGTGATCACGGGGAACATCGGCCCGCACGCCTTCGAGGATGTCCGGGACATGGGCTGGAAGGTGTATGTCGTTCGCGGGGTGACGGTTCGCGAGGCGATCCGGCGCGTCCGTTCGGGCGAAGTACAGCCCGCCGAGAAACCCTCGATGAAACACAGTATCCACGAAGGCCGGCACCGGGATGATGACCCACCACAAACCCCCGAGCACCCCGGCGATCCTTTCCCCGGGGGACATGGGTCCGGCCCGGGTGGCGGATTCGGTCCCGGCGGTGGACAGGGCCACGGTCCCGGCGG